>JAFGQK010000001.1 GCA_016935735.1 Spirochaetales bacterium
AATTTATACCTGTAATTACATCAGATCCAGGAAGGATCCGGCCAACGCAAGTGTTACGGGTTGAAAATCCTGGAATAATACCAGGATTTTCGCCCATAGTAACACACATTGCATTTCCGGGTGGAATTCCTGGACAGGGATATATGATGTTGTATTAAACGGTTTTGGGCTTTATGCTTAATGACAGCTTTTTATATTGTGTCCACAAAATACCGAATATAACAACGTCAAATATGCATGAGTAAAGATTGAAGAGACCTGAAATTAAAAACAGCATATATTGAGCTAATGTTATCACCGTAAGTATTATAAGTGCCGGACGCCAGCGCCTGAGAATAAAAATGAATCCGATGGTATAAATGATTGCCGATCCGATTATATAAAACCTGTACCAATCCGGTGCCGGGCTGTCAAAAAATGCTGAAAAATCATTTGTTACAACAAAGTAGAACATCGATGCAATCATGATAAAATAAATAATTGACGGTATGGTAATAAGCCAATTTTTTTTTGTTTGATTCGGCATTATGACACTCCTTACGTTTAGAATAGTTCAAAATAAACAATTGCTCTATCCTATCAAGTAATGACAAAATAGTCAATTTGATCTTAAAAAAATTATGTGGATTCAGTATTTTTTTCCTTCCTCCTGCTCTCCTATACAAAATTTACAGGGGATTGAATATAATCCATTTTAACGCATTGTCATCACCAATATTTATTTAAATTTTTATTGATAGGATTAAGCCCTCCCGTAATGGGAGCTTGATATGAGTATACATTTCTCCTGTAATACATTTTACGTATAATATTAGCAAACAAAGTTATAAAACGCTTATCAGAAATGCTGCTACTATACCAGGCCATTTTAAATATATTGTTATATTTATGTAATTCCTGTTGAAGGCCCCAATATAATTCATAGAATTGACCAGCTGAAAAATTGTCGTGGTTGAATACAAGGTGGATTCCATCATAATTGGACCATCTATGATCATAGATACGTTCCTGGTTGTTCAATTCAGTATAGAACTCTGTTCCAGGAAAAGGGGTCAATATCCAGAACTGTGTGAATGGAATTTTATTCCTTTTAATAAACAGCAAGGTTTGCTTGAATTGTTCAGGGGTATCATCATCAAATCCAAACATGAAACTTAACGTTGGCGTTATTTTGACCCTCTGTAATTGTTTAATTAATTCATCATATTGCTCTACTTTATTAAAACCCTTATTGTATTTCTGCAGGGTCGATTTTGAAATAGATTCAATACCAACAAATAAGGCAACACAGCCGGATTTAGCCGCAAGGTCAATTAAATCCGGATATTTTATAATGGTAGAACTTATTTGAGACCCCCAGGTAATATTTCTTTTTGCCAGAGCTTTAAATAACTCACGACTATAATCCGGTTTGCACATAATATTATCATCTATAAAAAAATAGCTGGTAGCAGGAAAATTGTCAATTTCCTTAATAATATGAGAAACGGGTCTTAACCGGTAGGTTTTACCAAAATACTTTTGTACAGAGCAGAATTTACAGGCAAATTGGCACCCTCTCGATGTATAAATTGTCATGGCAGGGAATTTTTCCCAAAAACGTTTTGGATAAATTTTCAGATTTATATTTTTCCAATTCGGGATTATGAGCCTGTCCAGGTCAGGCATTGAATCCGCTTTATATATAGGTTTTAGTTTATTATGTTCACAATCACTCAATAGTTGTTCCCAAAGGGTTTCTGCCTCACCTATAACGACAGAATCTGCGTGTTGTTTTGCTTCTTCTGGTAAAAAAGAGGGATGAATCCCTCCCAGAACTACTTTTGTATTTTTCTTCCGGAAGGCATCTGCAATCTGGTAAGCTCTTTCAACCTGCCGTGTCATAGCCGTAATTCCAACAAGATCATAGTGGATAGAAAAATCTATGTCTTCTGCTATCTCATTCACCACCGTTACCAGATGGTTTTTTGGCGTCAGACTGTCCAGGATAGATAGATTTAAAGGAGGAAAGAGGGCTTTCCTGAATTTAATAGGCTTATCATTACTATCCAGATAAGTAGGATTTATCAATAGTATTTTCATTTATAGAGCACCTCCTTGTGAAATATTTTAAATGACAAAAACCGTTGTTCCCTTTTATTAAAAGGAACAACGGTTATAAATGCGATAAACAATCTAAAAAAACTCTTTTTTTTATTCTTCAAAACTCACTAATTTATATATTTTAGAATCCTGATTTTTACTTGAAGCATCTCTATTATTGCTGAGTGCTAAATAATTGGTATCATTTATCGTAAAATATGTCCATTTTACAGCACCGATTGTATCAACATCAAGATATTCCTCAAAGTTTTCATCATTCCATTTGTAAATAATCGATTTCTGATTAAAATCACCGGTTGACTGCTGTATCTGACCTGTATCGGCTACGGTATTATTGCAAACAGCCAGGAAATGACCTTCTTTTCTTTCAAAATACTCAAAATCTGACGCGCCTTTAGTAGGGATATTCTGGAATTCTTCAAAGGAACTTCCATTCCAGATGAGTATTTTTGAATTAATCTCTGTAGTCAGATTGTTAAAGAAATTGGCAATTGCCAGATAATTGACCCCGTCAATCTCGAAATGTTCAAAATCAATAATACCATTACCGCTGATAGTTTGAAACTCTTCGAATGAATCACCGTCCCATTTATAGATTTTAGAATCGATATTCCACCAGGCCGGGGGCAAATCTATACTATTGGCAATGGCCAGATAATGCTCACCATCAATCATGAAATGCTCCCAATTGAATCCTCCCACGGTAGGTATTTCCTGGAAGTCTTCAAATTGTTTGCTGATATAATTCCACTTGTAAATTTTTGAATTAAGGTGGAATTGCGGTACGATCTGTTCCCCCACGATCATCACATCCTGGAGAAAAGCCACGGCAAGATAGCACCCATCTCCAATTGTAAAAAAGGTGGCAGAGCTGGCACCGATAGTGGGAATATCCTGATAAGAGGTAAAATTAGTACCAGTCCATTTATAGAGGACAGAGTTCACATTAAAACTAAGATCTGTACGCCAATTGACACAAAACAGGTATTCTTCGCCTTCAATTGAAAATTGTTCAAAATCATAACCTCCATTGGTTGGTATCACCTGTTCTTCTTTAAATTCACCATTGTCCCATTTGTATATCACCGAATCTATGGAATAGGTGACATCATTATGGTTATTCGGCATGGCAAGGTAACTGTTCCCATTGATTGTGTAAAACTCGGAAAACCCGGCACTATGAGTGGGAATGGATTGAGTTTCTTCCAGGATAAAATACTGTTCGAGGTTTTCTATGTCACAACCTGTTAATCCAATTGAAAATAAAATAAGCAGTACAATAAAATAAGAATATCCTTTTGTTCCTTTTCTTGTCGTTTTCATTTTAACTCCTTATAGATAATTTGGGGATTTTTATGAAAAATCCTTAAAAAACATTTTTATTTGACACTATTTTTATAGACAATAAATTACTTCTCTCCGGAGAACAATTGACTATCCGGATTAAATAATATCCATTGACAGTCATTACATTACTTTTATAACAGCTTGTTTCTACCATGTCCCAGGAAATGGGAAAGCTGCTGGTATTATAAAGAGTAAGGTATATATAAGCATCCTTCAGCAATTCCAATTCTGAATTGATTTCCATTATCTCATTTTTATGTATAATGCCGTAATAATATTGAGTAGCTGGATTTCCCACGGGTAGAAATTCTTTTCTTATTAAATCAGCAGAAACATTTTTCCATTCCAGTAAAAAAAACATATAATAATGTAAAAGCCGAAAAAATAAGCCGTTTTTATTTCTTATGCTATTTAAGAATCCATCATAAATTTCTCTTTCATCCCCAATCGCGCGGGATGATATCAATTCTGCATTATCTACCCTGACTTCAGGGAATCCGGCACGAGGCCCGGGATTATAATAACGAAGTGTTAATGAATACTCCCCGCACTCGAGGCATTTTTTAATCCAGTCATCATTCCCGTTTGTATCCGAAGAACTCATATGTCCAATCGTTTTATTGCTTTTATCATAGATTACAATTGTCCAGGCATCACTGGCTTCCTGAAGTGTCCTGCTGGAAACCTCCAGGGTTGATTGGACTTTGAATATTCCTGTAGTCCCGATGACTGCATGACAGTTCCAGCGGGGACCCCAGATGGACCCATATAATAAGGCCTTTGGATTTTTGTTTAGCGCCTCTCCCAATCCGGTCCAACTCCGTTTCACTATATTCTCCTGTTGTTTAAAAGCCGTTTTATTCCTCCTTTTCAAGGCTATTTTTTTCATTAGCCTGTTAAAAAGGAATGAAATTAAAAAAACGGGAGTGCTAAGAATTAATTTTATCAAAATTATCTCCCTTTTTAAAGTTACTCAATTTTATTTTATAATCATATTGACAGATTTTGTAAAGAAAGAGTATCTTTCAATCTATTGAATATAGCCGCATTATAACATGGATAGCAAAAGATGTCAACAGCTAAAATTCATTTTTTTATTTATTTTCTGTCAATAATACCTGTCCTGTAATGGATATGGTTTTCTTCATCCATCTATCCATAAGATCTTCTATAGTCTTCTTATAATAACTGTTTTTAGAATACCTGATAATTACTTCCAACTCTTTTTTCCTGGATCTTGCAATGAAATCCAATAAATATTGCCTTTCACATTCCGGGTCCTGGTAAAGCGTACTATCAATTGCCGTGATGAAAGGAGAATATATTCTTATTGGTTGATAATTTAAGCGAACAGGGCTGGCATCCCCAGGCGGTTGTAATTTACCTTGTTCTAATAGCAGTTCATAACTTATTCCTCCTTTTGGGATTGACTCAAAGAGGTTTTTAAACTTCATAATTTGCTCCGGTACAGCCTGTTTGGGTTTGACAGTGAATGCCAGAGGTATGTCACCGGCAAACCATCCGGCAGCATTAAAAAAGTGCCTTTTAAGATCGAGGTTTCTCCGGTGTATCCGGTGAATAATTACCGGCTGATCGATGTTTGCCCATTCGGCATATAGTTGATAAAGACCGATGGCCAGATAATAGAAAATTTCCCCTTTTAGAAGCAATGGATCGACAAGAAAATCAGTAAAAGGAAACTGCTTTCTCACCTGTCCTTCATATTGAATTATATCCGGTCCCTTTTCAAAATCTACAGGAAGATTTTTCTTCTTTGTTTTAGAAATATGTTTTTCCCAGAATAATAAATCTTCATTCAAATGATTGTCAGCTAAATTATAAATAATGTTACAATACTCACTATACCCCTTTTCCGTTCCCGTCACCGGTTTTCCAGGGTCCTGATAATACTCAAATAATTCTTTTAACAATATACCTGATGTTACCCCATCTGCAATCAAATGATGAATGACAATAAGTAATTGATATCTGCCTTCCTGTTTGGTACGTACAAGACAAAAAGCAGCAAGAGGGGGAACAGAAATATCGATAGAGATCCGCATGGTTTTGAATATACCTGCAACTTTTTTTTCACTCTCTCTTTTGTTCAACCCGTTTACGTTTTCAAATATGAGTGGAACCTTTGTGATGGTACTTTCATAAGCCTGCCACCCGTTTTTCTCCTTTTTATAATATTGTCCAAGGACAGGATGCTTTTTAAACAGCTTTACTATACAAGCCTCCATAGAGGATATATCAACCGGTTCTTTCAAGGAAAGGGAAATACTTTGTTCTATAAAAAAATCCGGCTTGTGTGTAATATCTGTTAAATAGCTTTTCTGGGCCGGTAACAGGTTTATTGTATGGGTTTCCGGTTCAAAGTGGTAACCAAAACTTTCTGCCAGCTCTTTTGTTTTTGACGTCAGATATTTCATTTTATCAAGGTGCTTTTCCCAGCTCTGTGCCAGTTTTTTATCAATTGAACTATGAGAATGAAAGTTTGGGTCACCAATTGATGTCGATTTACCAAACAGACCGCTCGTTGCCCTGTCACCTTTATAAGGACTCAGCATTTCTTTTTCAAATTCTATTCCCAATATATTACATATCTTCCGCATTATTTTTTCCGGTTCTGTTACCAACTCTTCATAAATTACTATGATTTGCCTCTCCTGGGGGATCTTCGCTGATATCGATTTTATATTTGAATTCATCGTAAACCATAGATTCTCGGCAAATTCCCAGGGATCATCCTTAACACCGTATATTTTATGCATTCTGTTACGGACAAAAGATTCCATGACTGCAATGGGGTGCCTGATCAGGAAAATATAATAGGGCTTATTTCCCACTTTTTCCGCATTTTCCAGGGCTTTGATATTCTGGGCATAAGATGGTGATTTATCAACAAGGTATCTATCCCCTGCCAGATTTTGCAGATATTGATAACTCTCTTTGAGAGAGAGGTCCTGTTCTTCAAGTTCCTTCATTTTATTAATGGCTTCCTCTGATGATACACCTGTTAATTGCTGAATAGCTTCGGCATAACCAATGGTCATAAAGTTCTGGGTATTTTGATTGGCTATTTCCCGCCGCTCTTTTAAACTGTCAAACTGTAAAAGATGAAGTTCAGGCGGTGCAAATATGTTTGAGTTTCCCATCAGCATGACACGCAGCAGAGTCGAGCCCGCCCTGGGGGTACTGATAAGAAAAACGAGTGGTTTTTCAGGACCGCTCTTCTTACTATCAAGCGTTCTTTCACTATTCTTTTTATCGTTTTGTATCCCGGGGGCTTTGTCCCCAAACTCTTTTTCCATATACTTCAGGAATTTGCCAATAGTATCATTTTCAATCAACTCATTAGGATACAAACGAATATTCATTTCATTCTGTAATTCCGCAATGAGTTTGGCAATAAGAATTGAGTCAAATCCCAGTTCCATCCACATGGCATCGTGGTTAATCTTCTCGACCGGAATTCCAATTAAAGAAGAGATTCTTTGTAATATATTCTCTGTCAATGTATCACTTCTTTCCTGCTTTTTGACCTGTTCCGGCTGGCTGGCAGCCCTGTTGATGATTTTAGCCTGATTATTCTCTATAAACCAATACCTCTCTTTTTTAAAGGGATAAACAGGGAGTGATATCCGTGCAGGGGTAACATCTTTATATAATAATTGCCAGTCTATCTCCGCACCAGCTACCCAGGATTCCGCCAGGCGGTCCAGTTTCTCCTTATCAAACGGGGAGGTAAGAATAGTGCTACGGCCGGTATTGTTTATTTTCATTTTTTTTGTATTCCCGGAATATATCCCTTCCAGATTATTCTTTTCAATAAAACCGGTTAAGCGCTTTAACACCATATCCATGCTCCCGGCATAAAAGGACAACTTTTCTTCCATTACCTTTCTCCCGGTTTGCAGTGTATAGGCAAGATCTATTAAATCGATACTCTTTTTATTTTCTTCAATATAAATTTTCATGCTTTTTGCATACGTTTCCAGTACATCCCTGTCTTTTGCCGATAGAATAAAGATAATGGGTACATTATGCGTCACGTCTTTCTTTTCCTTTTGATATTCTTCCAGTATTACATGGGCATTGACCCCCCCGAAACCAAATGAGCTTACACCTGCACGCCGCGGGATATTCTGCCTGTTTTCATCCGGTAACGTATGCCATTCCTTTGTCTCATCGAGAAAATAAAATGGCGAATTTTCTAATTTGATATAAGGATTCTGTTTATTGAAATGCAGATTTTTTGGCAGCCGTTTATGTTCCAATGCCAGGACTACTTTCAGGATACCGGCTATACCTGCGGCCGTTTCCAGGTGGCCAATATTGGTTTTTACCGCTCCTATGGCACACCTGCTGTCAGCAGCAAAGGGGCTTTTATTTTTTTCCTGCCACATTTGAAAAGCGTTCTTTAAACCATTAATTTCAACCGGATCACCCAGAGAAGTACCGGTCCCATGGGCTTCTATAAAGCTGAGTGTAAAGGGGTCTATTCCGGCATTCTTAAATGCCTGCAAAAGGAGTGCGGCCTGTGCATGAGAATTGGGAGCTGTCAAAGAATTGGCCCTGCCGCCATGGTTAACAGCAGTCCCCTTTATAACAGCATAAATATGATCCCCGTCCCTTTCCGCCTGGGGCAAAGATTTTAAGAGAACCATTCCAACGCCCTCGCCCCGTACATACCCATTGGCATTTTCATCAAAGGTCTGGCATTTACCATCCGGACTCAGCAAACCAGCTTTGGCAAATGATATGGAAAGTGTGGGACTCAAGAGTACATTAACACCTCCTGCCAGGGCCATCCGGCATTCACCGCTGCGGATTACCTGGACAGCCTTATGAATGGCAACCAGTGAACTGGAACAGGCTGTATCGACCGGTTCACTTGGACCGTTTATATTCAGAAAATAAGAAATCCTGTTGGCAAGCATAGAATGGGCCAGGCCAATAGAGGAGTGGGCTTCCACCTCTATATTGTATGTCCGTAATAGATCGCCGTAATCCTGGTTACCGACACCAATAAACACAGCAGTGTCAGTACCTGAAAGAACATCAGCATTATATCCTGCATCTTCTATTGTTTTCCAGACAGTCTCCAGGACAAGCCGCTGTTGGGGATCCATCAATTTCGCTTCTGTGGGAGATATACCGAAAAAGAGCGGATCAAAATGATCGACATTTTTAATAAAGGCGCCCCATTTCACCCTTGACAGATCAACATCTGCATCGGGTATGTTCTGCATATCAAACCGGTCTCCCGGAATTTGTGTGACCATATTCTCACCCTGTTCAAGCTTATTCCAGAAAATTCCCAGGTTATCCGATTGCGGCATAATCCCGCTCATTCCGATAATAGCAACAGGAGAACCGGCTTGTTTCTCTGCCGTTAATTCCTTTGATTGCGTAGTAACAAAAGCAGGATTGATAAAACGGCTGTCATAAACTATTGTATTGTCCGCCTGGGTGGGCGAGGTACCTGTAGTGGCATTTCCCGGCTTTTCTTCTTCCTTATCCGGGCAATAACGCTGCTTTATGCTCTGGAAAAAATGTTCATAAAGATAATCGATAAACCCATTTATGGATGGGTAAGGCAACTCAAAAAAAACCGCCGGGGACAGGTCGAAATCAAATTGCTCATCAATTTTGTTTGCAAATTGTGTAAGGCTTATTGAATCAAAACCATAATTATTCATTTCCTCATCCGGGTCGAATTCATCTTCATCCACATGCAGTGTATCCACAACTATTTTTACAATATCATGTAATAATTGACGCTTTATTCCCTTTTCATCCGGGGATCCTTCAGATCCTTCATTGTCATTTTCTGTTGATGCTGTTTCATGGGCAGGGGGGAAAGCCAGTCTGGATTTGATTTTTTCAGTGTTCCCTTCCATTACCATAAATTGGGTAATACTTGATTCAAGTCCTTTCGTAAGGGCATAAATCCCGTTTTGAGTTGAAAGGGGAACTACTCCCAGGACACGCCTGGCCATGGCTTTCGCATTTTCATCTATCTGCATTCCGCCTTCTTCCCAGAAAGGCCAATTGATGGAAATGGTTTTCCCAAACCTTTTTTTCAATTTTCTGTTATTTTCCCGCTCAATGGCAAAATTGTCCATAAACCCATTCGCATAAGCATAATCCGTTTGTCCGGGATTACCAATAATCGCAGATATGGAGGAGAACAGGACAAAAAAGTCGAGTTTTTCATCTGACAACGTATAATCCAGATTAATAGTGCCGGTAATTTTGGGACCAAAAACCTCGGAAATCTCTTCCCGGGTCTTATTTGTAAGATAAGAATCACGGATTACCCCTGCACTATGGATGACGCCATTAATCTTTTTATATTTGGTTTTAATATCTTTTATAACAGTTTGCAGGGATTCCCGGTCTTTTATATCACAAACCACATATTCTATCCTGGATCCGTTTTCTTCCATATCCTTAAGCGTTTGCATTTTCCCCGGGGAAAGTACGGAACGTCCCAATAAAATAATAACAGCGTTGGCCTGCCTGCTAATATGGTGAGTAAAAATCATACCAAGTCCCCCGGCACCACCGGTTATGAGATATACCCCTCCATCCTGGAAAATGAGTCTGTTTCCGGCTGAATGGGGGAATTGAAAGGGAACCGGGTATGTAATAAAACGTTTATTTCCGGGGTAACGTACCGCTATTATCCTCTCATCATCAAAGGTGGATTCCATCAGGATAATGTCCAGTTTCCCGGGTTCACCCTCTAAAGACCCCTGTCCAGGTAATCCCTTTTTATTTATTTCAATGACTTTAGAAACCAATCTGGAAAATTCAAGACCGCTGCACGTTAAAAGGGAACTAACAGCAGCGTGCTCCGGCCTTGCCATTCCATCCATGGTGGAATAGAGATAGTATATGGCCGTTCTTTCCCCGGAATGCACTTTTATCAATGACTGTACAGAGTAAAGCAGCGGATAGAAGCTGTAATCCAGCATGTTTTCACTATCGTAATTACCGGTCATACTGTCATTGTCTTCTCCTCCCCGGTCGGCCCAGTTATAAATAATTGTACGTGGAATAAGATTGTTTTTTTCCAATCTTTGAAAAAGTTCAGGGTAATGGTGATGATTTTCTGGATTTACTATAAATTGGATCTGTTCCTCTAATCGTTCTTCTGAAAATGTTTCACCGGGTTTTACCAGAATTACCCGGGTGTCATTATGTCCAACCTTTTGGTTTTTTATCAATTGCCGGTATAATTCTTCGCTGTCATCAAATATCAGTAGCGGTCCTGCCAACGTATTTCCCTTGTCCTGCTGCAATTCAACCGGCTTCCCGGCTTCTATCCATTCATTTTTATAATAGAGAACACCATTATCTTTGTTCTCATTTTTATCACTGCTTTGTGACATTGCCCGGGCTGTTAATCCCCTGACCATTAGGGCTATTTCATTATTTTCATTGATGATACGGATATTGAATTTTTTCACATCATCGTGGGGAGAATTATTATCTGCTAAAACAACGTGAGAATAGCATAGTGCTGTCAATGGCTTTAACACGATAATCTCTTCTATAGTAAAAGGAAGATATGGCATACCATCTGCATTTTTATCACTGAAGAGTCCGGCCGTTGCCTGGAAACCGGCATCCAGCAAAGATGGATTGATATAATAATGGTTTTTTTCTTCTTTTAATTTCCCGGGTAAAACCAGGCGGGCCAATGCTTCCTTTTCATTATAGTATATACTGTCTATAACCCTGAATCCTTCTCCATAGTGCAACCCATTCTTTCTGTATTGTTCATATAATAAATTTCCTTTCATTTCATTTTTAAAAGAACCTAGAAGAGAATCAATGTTTACAGGATTATCACCAGTATCCTGGTAATCATACCCCAATTTACCCTGACTCAATAACAGGGGACTGCCATTTGTTACAGTGGTTATCTGGAATTGGACATCCTGTGCTTTTGGATGGAGGATAATTTCCAGGCGCTCTTCACTGTTTCCTACAAGGAGAGGTTTACTCCACACAATATTTGTCATCCTTGTTACTGGTTTCTTAAGAGCGAGTTCACCTGCTTTCCTGGCCATCTCAATATAAACAGCACCCGGGAGTACCCGTTTATTGAATATCCGGTGATCTTCCAGATAGTATTCATTTCCTGTTAATACTTTACTGTATTTTTGTTCTATCAACGTTGATATATTGGCATCTATCAACGGATGAATCCCTGCAGGTGTTGGGGATTCATTCACTATTTTATCTTTATCTCTGGTAAACCAGTAACGCTTTTTTATAAAAGGATAGCCGGGAAGGGAGATTCTTTTCTGCTTTCCCACGGGGAACAGGAGTTTCCAGTTTACAGACATCCCGGCAACCCAGAGTTTAGCCAGTTTGTCCAGCTTCCCGGCCTTAACAATTGACTGGATATAGGATTGATCTTCCATGTCATGTATTAATTCAACAAACTGCTGGGTCTTATCTTTAGTATTTCCGGTAAAAAACCGCTCAATATCCTTCTTCCCCTCAATGTATTCTTTCAGTTTCAAACTCGCTTCACTTATACCGGATACCGGGAATGCCAGGCGGTGACTGAATGCTTCACGGCCAACCTGCAACGTATAGACGACAGAAGAAAGGACATTTCTCTTATCAATAGAAGTACTGTTTATTTTTTCCAGATAATCCAGCAGTTTTTTTGCATACGTCTTTAAAGCATTTTCATTTCTGGCAGACAGAATAAATAAATAAGGGGGAGTCGTTTCAGGAGCAATTCTCTTATCATTATATTCCTCTAGTACAATATGGGCATTCACACCGCCAAAACCAAAGGAACTGATACCTGCCCGCCTGGGGAGTGGTATATTTTTTTCATCCTCCAGACTTTTCCATTCCTTTGTTTCATTGATAAAATAAAAGGGGGTATCCTTTAATGAAATATAGGGATTTTGTTTTTTAAAATGCAGGTTTTTGGGCAAACATTTATGTTTTATTGATAGTAATACTTTCAGGACCCCGGCAATGCCCGCGGCTGTTTCAAGATGGCCTATACTTGTTTTTACCGCCCCAAGCCCAATAGAAGCCCTGGATGCCAGGGGGCTTGCGTGCTTTTTATTCCATTCACAAAAAGCCTTTTTTAATCCATCAATTTCAACCGGATCACCCAATGACGTTCCTGTGCCATGGGTTTCAATATAGGTAAGGCTAAAGGGGTCTATTCCGGCGTTTTTAAAAGCATTTATCAGCAAGTTTGCCTGGGCATTCGCATTTGGAGCGGTAAGTGAATTGGCCCTTCCTCCATGATTCACGGCCGTTCCTTTTATGATGCCATAAATAGTATCGCCATCCTGCTCTGCCCTGGGCAATGGCTTTAACAGGATAATTCCACAGCCTTCACCCCGCACATAACCATCTGCATTTTCATCAAAGGTTTTGCATATTCCATCCGGACTCAGCATCCCTGCCCCGGCAAATGATATGGTCAGGGTGGGACTTAACAGGGCATTGACACCACCGGCAAAGGCCATTTCGCATTCTCCTGTTTGTAAAAGGTGGACTGCCCTGTGAATGGCGACAAGTGAACTGGAGCAGGCCGTATCCACTGGTTCACTGGGGCCATTTGTATTTAAGAAATAGGAAATTCTATTCACCAGCATGGAATGGGCCAAACCAATAGAGGCCTGGGCTTCAAACTTTACATTATAGGTCCGTAAAAGGTCCCCATAATCCTGGCTGCCAACACCAATAAAAATAGCGGTCTTTGTACCGGAAAAATCTTCTACCTTATAGCCTGCATCTTCAATGGTTTTCCAGACAGATTCAAGAACCAGCCGCTGTTGGGGATCCATAAGTTCCGCATCCCTTGGCGAAATACCAAAAAAGAGAGGATCAAATTCATCTACTCCCTTTATAAATCCACCCTTTTTTAAATATTGATGTTCATCACTCTCTGAACTGCTTTCCATATCAAAACGCCCTTCCGGGGTTTGGGTGACCATGTCCTTCCCCATGACAAGGTTTTCCCAGAAGGTAGTAAGATTCTCCGATGCCGGCATAATACCACTCATGCCAATTACTGCAATGGGGATATTGTTTTTAGAAACGGTTTTGCCCCTGTTAAAATACTTAAAGCTTTTTTCATTGTTCCCGGGAGTTTCCCCGGCCGGTATGTGGGAGGGAGATAAATCCAGATTGTAATATTTTTCGAGTTCTTCCCTGTATTGATCGAGCAGGAATTGGATAAATCCGGTAATGGAAGGATAAGAAAGCTGAAAAAAGGAAGAAGGTGACAATTCTATGGAATATTTATTGCCTGCCAGGTTTGCTAAACTACTTAGAGCTATAGAATCAAAACCATATTCGGTCATCTGTTCATGAGGATCTATAAGATCAGGATCGAGCATCAAGACCGAGCCTGCCATTTTTAAAATATCACGCAAAATCCGGTCTTTGATTTCCTGTTTAAAGACAGGTGGCGACATCTTCACTGCTTCAGCTTCATCCTGTTCATTGGCCTTGCCTGTCTCTCCATCATTTTTATCCAGTTCCATCCGGTACCCGCTTTCCGGTTCTCCATTATCCAGACCAATGTCTTTCACCCAATGGCTCACTTTCCGGAAGGGGTAGGTGGGCAGTGAAATTTTCAAGGGCTTTTGACCGGAATATAATAATTCCCAATTAATAGTAAACCCGGAAACCCAGAAACGGGCAATCCTGTCTATTTTACCTGCTTTTATGACGGATTCGATATAGAAATCACCCTCTTCATCATCAATAAATTGTGAAATTTGAGATATTGTCTCTTTTACATTTCCAATAAAACACCGGGAATCCGCTTCCTCACCTTTATCCAATTGTTTTAATAAAGTGATTAATTCGTTTAAATCCCTGTAAATCACCGCCAGACGGTAATTCATGGCTTCGCGGCCAACCTGCAGGGTATAAGCAAGAGAGCCCGCTATACTATCATCATAATCTGGCCTGGAGTTTATTGCTGAAAGATAATCTAACATTAACTGGATATATTTTTTAAGGGATTCTTCAGTTCTGGCGGAAAGTACAAAGAGATAGGGGGCATTGGATGTATATAATGTCCTGCACCCGGTATATTCTTCTACAATCATATGCACATTGGTTCCCCCTGCCCCGAAAGAACTGATCCCGGCGCGGCGGGGGAACTGGTCCACATCCCAATCCCGGAGTGTCTGCTGGATGTAAAAGGGAGTATTATCAAAATTCAAATTGGAATTTATCTGACTGGAATGAAGGGACGGAACCAGTTTTTTATGTTTCATTTGCAGTAATACCTTGGTTAATCCGGCAATGCCGCCGGCAGATTCCAGGTGGCCGATATTTGATTTAACAGAACCGATAGAGCAAAACTGTTTCTTTTGAGTAAACATCTTAAAGGCATTGGATAATCCCTTGATTTCTATGGTGTCACCAATATCAGTGGCTGTTCCCTGCGCTTCTATATACGTAATGGTGTCCGGCTCGATACCGGATTTGCTCAATACATCGCAAACGAGTTTTGCATGGGCATTGGGATTGGGAACGGAATAACCACCTGTTTTCCCGTCCTGGTTAATGGCAGAGCCTTTTATAATACCATATATCTGGTCGCCGTCTTCAACAGCTTTTCCAAATGGTTTCAGAAAGACAGCCCCTACACCTTCACCATCAACAAAACCATCCGCCCCGCTGCCGAAACTCCTGCATTCCCCATTTTGACTCAACATATTCATGTTTTTATACCGTAAAAAATGTACCGGGTGGAGGATTAAATTCACACCGCCGGCAACAGCGTAATCGCATTCCCCATGAATAATACTCTGGCAGGCCAGGTGGATGGCAGCCAGGGATGAAGAACAGGCAGTATCAACAGCCATGCTGGGTCCCTTGAAGTCAAATAGGTACGATATCCTGTTGGCAATACTCCAGTATGATGAATGGGCACCGGTAAAAATACCATTGGTAAAGGCTGATGCGCCAAGCCATTCATAAGCGCAATTCATAACTCCCACAAAGACACCAACTATATTTTCCCTTTTCCTGAAATGCCCCGGCGAATACCCCGCGTCCTCGAGTAATGCCCACACGGTTTCTAAAAAAAGCCTTTCCTGGGGATCCATTCCTTCCGCCTCCCGGGGAGAGATATGGAAAAAGAGGGAATCGAATTTATCGATATCATTCAGAAACCCTCCCCATTTGCTTATACCGCTGTCCGCATAATCTTCCCAGGGCCAGCGCTCTTCCGGCACCAGCCGAATACAATTTTTCCCTTCCCGCAGATTGTCCCAGAAGATGTCCAGTGTATCGGAAGCCGGGTAACGACCGCTTAACCCGATGATGGCGATAGTGCTGTCCCCGCGGCTTTCGGATAGTTCACCGGCTCCCGTATTACCTTCATTCAATCCTGTGTTCTTGTTCTGGGGAAAACCGGCAATTGTGTCACTCTTATAGTCAGTTTTTTCGTATCCCGGTTTTTGTTCTTCCTGTATATTGAATAATCGTATTACCGTCTCTCTATGGTTTTTTATAAAATAACCGGCCAGGGCTTCAATGGTTATATACTCAAACATCAGGGAAGAATCCAGGTCTCCAAAATCCTGCTTGAATATCTTTACTATTTCCGTTCCGCTCAAGGAATCAACACCATACACTTCAAAGGTTTTGGTAATCCCAATAAGATCCGGTTCAATATTCAGGACCCTGGAAAAGGCCCCTTTTATATAATGACAGACCAGCTTGAATAATTCCCTGTCGTTTCCCGTACCCTTTACATCGGACTGCCCGCCGGAATTCTCTTTCATCCGGGATACAGCCGGGACTTCATATCCCGGGCTGTCTATTACCATATTAAGACCATCACTTTCACACGCAATAATATGCTGATCTGACAGCTCAACAGGGACCCCGGGGTAAGACAGTTTGGCAATATTTTTATACCCATTCACCGCCAGGACAGATTCCCACTGTTTAATGCTCAGAAGCGGGGAGCCTGAAATGCGAAAACCGCTGTCGGTAAATAACCACCACCCGTCCGTCAAGCCGAATGTCATGGTGCTGGCATTTTTCAGAGAGGTTACTTCATTAATAAGGAGTAACCCATTCTTCTTTATTGCCCTTTTTATCATACACAGGGTGTTGTTTATGTCTTTTGTGGCATGAAGGACATTGCCTGCCACCACGATATCCATACTACCCGGTTTTATCCCCTGGCTTGTAATATCCTTTTCTATATTGAGCATTTTATATTGAACAAAGGGATATTCCTGCCCAAACTCGTTCCGGCCATAATTTAAAAAAGAACTGGAAATGTCTGTATAATAATAGTAGAGAGTATCTTTATAGTCTTTTATTGCTTTAAACACAAACCGGCTGGTACTCCCCGTTCCCGCTCCTGCTTCCAGGATAGAAACAGGAGTCCCTGCGTCTGTTTTTTGTTTTTCCCCTATAAAGGATTTGATGATTTGAGCGATTGTCATATTAAAATAATCAGCTATTTCATTTCCCTTATACACATCTTCCACTAACGATTTTGATCCGTCCGGGAAAAGAACGTTTTGATAAGGAATTTTACCGCTTAACAATTCAGGATAGTGAGTGGCACATGCCCATACCAACCGTATATAAGGGGCTATTACCGGATTTTCTACAAGGACTTTTTCTTTCTCTCTCTCTATTACTTTGCGGCTTATTCTCTCTTCCTGCGAAACAGTGGCGATGACGCTTTTCCCCTCAAGCCGGATATACCCTGCCCTGGATAAAATCTGCAATAACTCATTGAACAGGGCATTGTATTTTTCTATTATTGGTATCTCTTTCTTAAGCTTATCAATCGTATATTCTTTCCCGTGGCCAGTAAACAGATTCATTTCCTGGAATATAGAAAGCAAAAGCTGTTCACAAAATCTTTCCAGGTGTTGAAATTGCTTAATCTTGTTTACCTTACTCTTATTTACCATTTTTTTTCTCCTCATTGTCTCTCATTCCCCAAGAATTGCCTGTTGGTCCAATTTCCCTAAAATTGTCTTTAGTAAAGGTGGATTCGTTTCCCCGGCAAACTCTTTATACCTGCCTGAATTTATTTTCAAAAGCTCAAGCAGCTTTGTCCCGGCCTTGAAAGGCATAACCTGGCAGATATCGTGACCAATAATCAACCTGATGGCTTCCATACCTTCGTCCGGTTCAATAGATTGAACACCCTGTTCATAAAGTCTTCTTTTATATTTTAACGATGATACAACACCAATACTCCCCCAGTATCCCCAGTTAATGATCTTGACCGGTGACGGCACCTGATTGGCCAGGAAACAGGCAAAAGCATCTTTAAACGTACAGGCAGCAGCATAATTTGCCTGGCCCGCGTTGCATATGATAGACTGGGCAGAGGAAAAAAAGAGCATAAAATCCAGGTGGGTATCTTTAAAAAGCTGGTACAGGACAAGACTCCCCTCGACCTTCGGCGCCATCACCTCTAAAAGGGTCTTTTCATCCATATTTCTGATACTTTTATCCTTCAAGACTATGGCAGAATGAATAACCCCGTTTATTGGCCCTAAAGCAGCGTTGGCCTTGTTCAAGGCATTTTTCATGGCCTTATAATCCGTTACATCTGCCCTTATATACAGGACCCTGCCCCCGTTTTCTTTAATTGTTTCAATTTGCTTTTTCCGGGCATCATTCAACTCACTCCTCCCCACCAGCACCAGCCCGGCCCGGACCTTTTTTGCCAGGTAGAGGCTTAAAGCAAGCCCGATCCCTCCTGCCCCCCCAACAATAAGATAGGTACCTTTCTGCCTGAATGGTTCCTGCTCCGGCGGGGAAAGCTTGATTTTTTCAATGTATTGTACATAGCGGAATCCATTCCTGAATGCCACTACTTCACCCAGTTTTGATGAGGGCTCGGTCACTATTTTCTGAACAAGCCTGTGTGCGGCTGTATCTCCCCGGGTTATTTCCTCCAGGGAAATATCTATGCAGCTTATATTGCATGCGGAATACTCTTTGGCCATGGTTTTGGTAAAACCATGAAGGGCGGCGGCAAGGGGCCATACCTTTTCCTCCGGGAATATCCTGCAAACGTTATTTGTCACCACCTTCAGGACGAGTGGTTTCGTGGTAAACCGGCACTTTTCCAGCGATTTTATGAGGCGGAAAAAGCTTATTATGCCTCCCTGCTGATTTTCTTTAAGCTCGTTCATAGTAACCGTATTTGACCGGGTTCCTGTTATACCCCCCAGGAAATAAATGGTATCTATTTTTTCCAGGCTACTCATACATTCGTCAAAACAGTCCGGCCTGTCTTCTTTTATTTCCCGGTTCTGCTCATTATGTTTTTTCTGTTTATTCCCCTTCGTTATAAAAATGATGTGGTCATTCTTATGGGCTTCTGCGATGAGGTCTGAAATGCCGAAGTCATTTCTGTTTTTTATTACCACTACCACTCCGGGAACCGGCGGGGAACCGGGAGCCGGGACCGTATTATCTATTTTCCACCCGGGACAATAAAAGAAATCCGGCTCTTTTTTCATACTGTTTTTTACTTCCCTTAAAACAAGGGAGGTGAGTTTTACCTGGACATTGCCATTTTCATCCAAAAGAACAATAGTATATTTTTTCTCACCCTCCTCTTTGATATACGCATAACACCCGCCTGTAAGGGGACGGAAGACCTCTACCTGTTTTACAGAAAAGGGAAGGAGGGGTTGCTTGAGGGTGCCATTAATAATCAGCATGGCGCCAATTGTCTGCAATGCACTATCCATTAGTGAAGGATGCAGTATATACCGGGAGAGCTCGTTTTTGTATTGGGATGGAATTGTGATTTTACTTATGGCTTCATTTTTACCCGCGTGAACACGTTCTATACCCCGGAAATACAAACCATAATCAATCCCCTGTTCTTTAAAATGACGGTAAATTTCATTTCCACTCAAACTACCGGGACATCGGGACATTATTTCATTAATCGAAACGGAAAGGGGAATCTCCGCTTTCGTCCCCTGCTCTCCTATAGTCAAACGATGCAAGAGGCCACGGCAGTATGGAGTATGTTTATTACCCTGTCTGCTGTATATCTCAAATTCCGTTTCTTCTTTCCCGGCCTTCACTGCTATCATAACATCTACTTTATCGAGCTCAACCACAAGCGGCTGCATCCATACAACACTTGAAACGGCAAAATCAGCATCGGGATCCATTAACCTGGCTGCCTGGTAGACCATTTCCAGATAGCCGACACCAGGCAATATGGGGAAATTACCCACTATATGGTCATGGACAATGGGATCACTTTTATAAAGCACTTTATGAAATACCTGTCCTTTTTCCGGCATTACCGGAACAATGGTGTCAATTAATGGGCTTAATTTATTTCCGGGATTTTCTCTTATTTCCCGGGAAGCAGTAAAACGGTATGTCTTTTTCCTGAACGGATAAACCGGAAGAGGAAGCCGAACCGGCTTTTTGCCCGGGTAAAGAATATTCCAGTCAATTTTAGCCCCATTGACCCATAATCGAGCCAGGGAATCCAGACTATTTTCATCTGCAAGAACATTAAGTTGATGATTGTCCGGCTGTTCATGGTCCCGGATTGGGGTTAAGGTATAATATATCCCTGCCATCTTCTGCCGGTCCTGTAGGAACGCTTTCAGCTTTTCACATAATTCACCGGTACTTTTCGCCGTAATGGCCAAACGCTTTTCCATGGAAAGCCTGCCCACCTGCAAGGTATAGGCTATGCGGGGCAGCTCATTCCCGGTATCACTTTTTTCCAGGAAGTCGAGTAATGTTTCTGCATACTCTTTTAATTGTTCTCCATTTTTTGCCGACAGGGGAAATACATACTGGCGGCCACTACCATCGCTCTTCTCATTATCATACTCCACGGGTGGTTCTTCCACCACCAGATGACAATTCGTCCCGCTAAAACCAAAGGCGCTGACGGCAGCACAACGGGGTTTGCCGTTATCATTGTTCCACTCCTTTAATGATGTATTGACATAAAAAGGACTGGTTTTAAAATCTATATGGCTATTTTCCTTTAGCACATGCAAGGTGGGGGGAATGGATTTATTTTTCATTGAAAGGAGTACTTTTATTAATCCAAGCACCCCGGAGGCAGCGGTGGTATGCCCGATATTGGACTTTAATGAACCAATGGCACAATATTGTGTTTTATTTGTATATTCCCTGAAAGCCTCTGTCAGGGCGGTAATTTCTACAGGGTCCCCGAGTTTTGTACCGGTCCCGTGGGCTTCCACATAACCGATGTTTTCCGGATTTATATGATAGTTTTTATACACCGACAATTCAAGATCCCGTTGTGCATCTCCGCAGGGAGCGGTAATACCATTGCTTTTCCCATCCTGATTTATCCCGGAGCCCTTTATGACACCGTATATATGGTCACCGTCCTCCAATGCCCTGTCGAGGAGTTTTAATACGACAATTCCTGCCCCTTCACCAACAGCAATACCATCGGCAGAATCATCGAATGGCCTGCATTTCCCGCCGGGGGAAAGCAGTTTCATTTTACTCATGGCAATGAAAGGTGATTCATCGAGGTAGAGCGTAACGCCCCCGGCGAGCATCATTTCCGTTTCCCCATCCTGCAGGCTCTTGCAGGCCAGGTGAATCGCTACCAGGGATGATGAACAGGCGGTATCGATGGAGACAGCCGGTCCTTTCAGGTTTAAAAGATAGGCGATCCGGGCGGCCAGGATTGCATTTGAATTACCCAGCATATGTTTTGCGATCTGGCTGTTGTCATTATATTGAGTAATGGGGGTACTGCTGCCCGCATTCATTACACCCGCATAGACCCCGCATTTTCTTATCCGGGCGGAATCGGCCGGGTAACCGGCATCTTCCAATGCCTTCCAGCATTCTTCCAGGAATATCCTCTGATGGGGGTCCATGACCTCTGCCTCGGAAGGGGAAATTTCAAAAAACAGGGGATCGAAGGAATAGACATCATCGATAAATCCCCCCCACTTGCTGTAGGATCGGAAAGCTTTTTCCGGATCCGGGGAATAATGAAGGGCAATATCCCAGCGATCTTCCGGTATTTCGGTTATTGCATCTGTTCCATTTTTCAGATTCTCCCATAATTGCGGTATATCATTGGCACCCGGGGCCCGGGCAGACATCCCGATAATTGCCACCTCTTTCCCGGCTGCATCCCGGGATACCCGCTTACTTTCCTCTTTTTGCGGCTGCATAATAAACCCGGTCTTGCCCTTATCCCGGAACATATCATGGTATGTTTCATGGATATACTCTGTAAGCCGGTGGATGGAAGTATGATTAAAGAGGACACTTATGGTAAGTTCAAGGTCGAATTCCCTGTTTATTTCATCCAGCACTTTTAATGCCAGGAGGGAGTTGACACCAAAATCGGCAAATGGTGTATCGATATTAATATCGTCTTCTCTCATCTCAAGAACGGTACATACAATAGATTTTATCCTGTCCGCGATGACAGGGAATGCATCTTCCCCTGGATGTACCTCCTTATGCTCTTTATTGCTCTGTATTTCAGTTGCATCCGGCTTCATTAATTTTCCCGGCTTGTTGTCGATACCGGCATAAGCGGTAGAATTCTTTATTTTTGCCTGGTTCTGACTTTTTATGGCTTCCACCGAATACGTAACATCTGCTTTCCTTACTGTCATGAGCAGGTATTTAAAAAGTCCCATGTTCAGGGCTTTTCCGAAATGGTGCCAGCCCCGGTGAATCTGTTCATGTTTTTTTAATTCAGGGTAATTGGCATGAATGTAGCCAAGGTTGGCCTCGAAATTCTCATCAGAGAGATAGTTGCTTATTTCCCGGCTGACATCGATACAATCTGTAATAAGCAGGCGGTTATCGCTCAATGTGCCGGCATATTGGGTGCCGGTGGCAGTATACTGCCCTGTTTCAGGGATATATACTTCCGTAATGGTAGCAGCAACAACATCGGCCAGCACCAGATATCCCGTCTCGTTAAGGTGGGTGGCTATATTATTGAACACACCCGGTTTGTCTTCAATATGAAAGGTAACCTCGAATCCCATAATCAAGTCAAACATCCCCGGGAAGGGGTCTTTGGCGCTGTCTCTGTGGTAAATGGTAAGCCGGTCATCCAACTGCGCTTCTTTCATGCGCCAATTCCCGAAATCTGCCTGTTTTTGAGCGATTGTATAACCTGCCCCGGTAATATGCTTATACCTGACAGCCAGGTCTATAAGGTCTGTCGAAAGACCGCAGCCGATATCCATAATGGTCTGTACATTGTTAAAATCAATATTCCTGAAAAGAACCCGTTTCATCTCCTTTTGTTTTTCTATGACCAGTTCGCTAAACTCTCTATATTTCCCTGCTTCAACGATGGTTAACAGCCATGAGAAATCATCGATTTTTTCCCTGAAAGGGGCAAAGACAAGGTATATTTCTTTATTCTGCTGTTTTTCATAAAAATCAATACCCGGGACAACACTGTCATAATAGGTATTCACCGGATTTTTCTCTTCACCCTTACCGGGATTCCCCGCATGAAAAACCGGCTCCTGATCCGGTAAGATATTCTCCTGCCCGTTCGATAACCAGCAGCGCCTCTTTTCAAATGGGTAGGGTGGTAAGGGGATACGCCGACATCCATGCTTTGCACCAAATAGTTGTGTTACATCGACAGGGCCGCCACTGCACCATTGACGGCCGGTCTCTTCCAGGTTGGAGCCGGCCTCATAATAATGAGTAAGTGCACTGTCCCCAGTGAGTGCACTGTCCCCGGTCACTGTTCCCTGGAAGTATGTCCGATCTGTCTCCCTGTTATCGATAAAACCTTCCAGGCAATCTATCAACTCCTTCTTACTCCATACAATAAAGGCAAGACGCTCTGCAAAAAACTCCCTTCCCACGCAGAGTGTATACGCTATATTCCGCAGCGAAGCGGGAGATGGACTCTTCTCTTCATCCAGAAGGTAATCTCGCAGGGCCCTGGCCTGCATATGCAATTGCTGCTTATTCCTGGCAGAAAGTAAAATTAACTGTTCATTGTTTTGCCCCGGGGAATAAGAAGCACCCGCATTGGAAACATATTCTTCTATAATAATATGCACATCCGCGCCACCAGCACCGAATGAATTTATCCCTGCCCTCCCGGGCGCGTTCCCGGTTATCCAATCATGGCAATTATCACCGAGAAGGAAAGGAGAGTTTTCCAGGTCCACACCATCACTCAAAATACGGGCTTTTTTTGCCGGCAAAATAATCCTTTTCTGTAGTTGCAGCAGTACTTTTGTTAACTGGGCAATCCCTGATGCTGCTTCCAGGTGTCCGATGTACGGTTTTATACTCCCCAGGAATATCTTTTTATTCCTGACAGCGCCGAATACCCTTTTCAGGGAGGAGAATTCGACATTGTCCACCATCTCGGATCCCAGTGCCTGGGTTTCAATATAATCGATCATGTCCGGGGTGAGGCCGGCTTTTTGTATTACCTCTTCTATAAGGCTTATTTGTGATGTTGCCGAGGGGAGGGAAAAATCCGCACTCCTTCCTTTATGAGACATCCCGCTTGCTTTAATGATACCATAAATGGTATCGCCGTCTTTTACCGCCATATCGAGGGGTTTCAGGAGTACCATGCCCAGTCCTTCCCCGGGAATAAAACCGTCTCCTCCCTTTTCATACATCGCAATGGAAGCCCTGGAAGAAATGATGCGGTTTTTTGCCATAAATAGATATTTTGAAGGATGAAGATAAAGGTTCACGCCCCCGGCCAGGGCAGCGGTACATTCCCCGTTCCTTATACTTTCACAAGCCATGTGAATGGCTGCCAGGGAAGAAGAACATGCCGTGTCTATGGCAATACTGGGACCCTTGAAATCAAAATGGTATGAGATACGGTTCGGCAGCCTGAAATAGGACGTATATAATCCCTGGTTTTTCTCGTTCAATTCCAGCATTGAATAGGTGTTGGTAGTGATACCAATATAGACCCCCACCGCCTGGTTTTTAAAATCGGCCCTGCGGTACGCGGCATTTTCAAGGGTCTCCCAGACTACTTCCAGCATGAGCCTTTCTTCCGGGGGCATACTCTTTGCTTCCAGGGGTGTGATAGTAAAAAAGAGGGGATCAAACCTGTCCACATCATCAATAAAAGCACCCCATTTACAATACATTTTTCCTTCAGAGGTTTTCCCCGGGTCCGGATCATAATAGTCGTCAAGACGCCACCTGTCGCGGGGAATCTCCGTAATGAAGGACTTTTGTATGGATAAATTCTCCCACAAGTGTCCGATGGTTGGGGCACCGGGATACCTCCCGGCAATCCCGATAATTGCGATATCCGGCTTTTTTTCTCTGTCATTACCGGACAGGGTAATGGCATGTTCATCGCTTTTCATGGTTTTTTCTGAAAATGATAATTTATTATTGAGTTTCCGTGATTTCTCTGTAACCAGGTAGCGGGCCAGTTCTGAAATATTGTCATATTCCAGCAGCAGTGTCGCAGAAAGAGGACCGAATTGTTTCTCCAGACGGTGTGTCACTGCCTTGATTTTCATGGAATCGATGCCATATTCATGAAAGCTGCTCAAAGGATCGATCCTATCCGGCTTGAGTCCAAGTTCATTACCCAGGACTTCTTTTAACAGATCGATTATTCCTGCTTCCATATTCGGGTTACCCGTATTCATGTCCTGCTCCGGCATATTGCCGGGCAGCATTCTTTCCTGTTCCTTATTTTCTATAAAACTCCTTCCCTTTTCCCTGTCTCCATAGAACACGGTATATGAATGAGAGCCCTGGCTCAATATGCTTTTCCAGGCAATAATTCCCTTACCGGTAGGAAGCCTCAAGAATCCGCTGGCTTCGGTTAATGCTTTATAATGATCGTCGGAAATACCCATGCCTCCTTCTTCCCACAGGGGCCAGTTGATTGATAGTGACCGGCCATGGCGCTTTTTCTCTAACCGCCATTGTTCCCTGAGCTCAACAAAGTTGTCCATAAAACTATTGGCATAGGCATAATCGGACTGGCCCGGGTTCCCGAATACGGCAGAAACAGAGGAGAATACTACAAAAAAATCGAGTTGCAGATCTTTACTGGCTTCGTCCAGATGCATAGTACCGGCAACTTTGGAGGCAAACACCTTTTCCGCTTCTAAAGGTGTTTTATTGTAAATATAGGAATCGGATAATACCCCGGCACAGTGAAGGATCCCGTTTACTGGTTGATGATTCTGCCGAATCCTTTCAAATAGATCCATTACCTCGCCTTTTTTACTCATATCACAGGGATAATAAAATACCTTGCCGCCGGATGACTCAATGGCTTCTATACTCTCTTTTTTCGCCTCATCCAGGGGAGTACGGCCGGTAAGGACCAGGGTTGCCTGGTATTCCCGTGCTAGAAAACAGGCAAACAGGAAACCGATGCGGCCAAGTCCACCGGTGATAATATATACACCTCTTTTTCTTATAAGATCATCTTCAGGATCCTTATCCGGGATCGTCATTTCTTCGAGGTGTTTTACATACCGGAATCCATTGTTAAAATAAAGCTCCTTGTCCCCGGCAAAGTCCGTTTCCAATTCCCCCAGGATTATGTCCAGTTCACGGGAAAGCTGCCCGGATCCTGCGGCAGGACCATTATTATGGGAATCCCTGTGTTCCAGGGCAATCAGTTTCCCTGAAAAAGCCGGGTTTTCCAGGGAAAGTGTCTTAAGGAAAGCACCCACCGCTGCATCAAAAGGGAAACCGGCATGATCTGAATAGTAAACATAAAGGAGTTTGAGGTTCCCCGGCATTTTACCTTCCAGGAGGGACTGCGACAGATAGAGGAGTGAAAAATACCGGTCTTCCCCTCTCTTTTCCCTACCCGCAAACAGATGATAATAGATGACAGCTTGAGGATAAAAACCGGATTCAAACAGGGATTTTATCAAACGCAGATAATTTTCTTTGTCTGAAAGATTCAGCCTGAACAGGTCCGGGGACAGCTTGGCGAAGTCTTTCCCGGGAATTACATATACAATATCTTTTTCACTTTTCGTCAACATATTTTTAATGCTGTCATATATGGTTATGTCCGGAACAAAGAGAACCAGATTATGTTTTTTATCCACCGGGGGAATCTGACCGGTACCCGGGGATGTTTTTTTCCATGTGCTTTGATAATAAAGCAAATCCGAAAATGACTCATTCTGCTTTACATCCTGCCATTCCGTTTCCCGGCCGTTTATGCCGTATATGTCTTTGACAGCACCGGGCAGCCAATGGCGTTCTTTTAAAAAAGGATACAAGGGGAGGGAGAGTAAACCCGGATGTGAAGAATAAAGGGATTTCCACTTAATACCAGTCCCCTTGATCCAGAGAGAAGCAAGGGTGTCCAGATCCTTCGCATCGAAAGAATTTAAAAACGGCAGATCCTGCTGTTTATGCAGGCAATTTCCATTGTAGCATTGCCCGCCTGGTTCCTCTCCTTCTGTAAACTGATCCAGCCTTTTCATTAATTCGGCGGGAGATGCCGTTATTATGGCCAGTCTCTCCGGCATGGCCTGGCGTCCGAGCTGTAATGTGTAAGCGATTTTTTCCAGTAAGGTATTGTCCCGGCCATTCCCGGTATGTGCCTTTAAGAACAGGGAAAGCCTGGCCGCGGACTCTTTTAATGCACTCTTATTTCTGGCAGAAAGGACAAAGAGCCGTTCTTTGTGTTCACCTGCCGGTTCCGGGATTCCGGCAGGGCCTTCTTCTATTATGAGATGCACATTCGTTCCCCCGGCCCCGAATGAACTAATGCCCGCTCTCCTCGGCATACCAGGAAGGGGCTGCCAGGGGGCAAGATCCGTTTGCACATAAAAAGGGCCGGCAGAAAAGTCTATTTTGTCATTCAACCGTTCTGCATGAAGAGAGGGCACAAGTTTCCGATGTTTCATTTGCAGTAACACTTTCGTTACCGAAGCAATACCGGCAGCACCTTCAAGGTGTCCGATGTTGGATTTTACCGAACCAATCGGACATGAGTGCTTTCCGGGATAGTTGTCTTTAAAAGCGGCATGAAGGGCATGCACCTCAATAGGATCACCCAGTGAGGTTCCTGTCCCATGGGCTTCTATATAATTAATACCTGCCGGATCTATCCGGGAAGCTTCAATTGCTCTTTTGATGACACTGCTTTCTGCTTTAGGATCCGGTACGGCAAAAGCACTTGTCCTTCCGCTGTGGTTCATACTGCTGCCCAGGATAACCCCGTAAATATGGTTACCGTCACGTACGGCAGCATGAAAGGGTTTGAGCAGGATGGCACCAACCCCTTCACCCGGAACATAACCATCTGCATTTTCACCAAAACTACAGCACTTGCCTGTCGGGGACAAAAATCCCATCTGGCTTAACTGGACATACTTCCCGGGATGAATAGAGAGGTTAACGCCCCCGGCCAGGGCAAGATCGCACTCTCCTTTCACCATACTGTCGCAGGCCAGGTGAATGCTGGCCAGTGATGAGGAACACATGGTATCCAGTGCAATGCTGGGCCCTTTCAGATTCAGGTGAAAAGAAACCCGGTTGGCAATAGAGGCAAAGGGAGACATGGGGGAAACAGGATTCCCCCCGATAACAGTGCTGTACAGTTGATACTGTCCCCACATTACCCCCACAAATACACCTACCGTATTCTTCTCTATGTCATCCAGGGTACATCCTGCATCTTCAAGAGTATGCCAGGCTGTTTCTAAAAAGATACGCTCCTGGGGATCCATAAAATCCGCATCCCTGGGCGAAATATTGAAAAAGAGTGAATCAAACTTATCAATATCATGCAAAAAGCTTCCCCATTTACAATTTGCTTTTCCGACAGTATGGGGTTTGTCGCTGTAATACAAACGATAGTCCCATCTTTCTCCCGGGATGGTTTCTATACAATCCTTCCCTGCGGCGAGGTTATTCCAGAAATCCCCGAGTGTCTCTGCATAAGGATACCGCCCGCTTAATCCAATAATGGCAATCCTGCTGTCGCCATTTTCACCTATCCCGTCCCGGACAGGTTTTTTTACAGGAACCGGTATGTTCGTCCCGGTTTCCGGGGGAAGATGGGCCAGGTATGAAGATGTATGAATAATGGCCTGGATATTTTTTTTCCGGCCCTCCATTACCAATACCCGTGGATAAGGCCAGTTCAAGATTGATTCAAAAGCAAGCAGGCCGCTTTTTGTACGTAAAGTTGATATTCCCTGTTCTTCCATCAATGCCATTAACGCGGTACCGGGCCGCATACCGCCCTCTGCCCAGAGCGGCCAATTGATGGAAAAAGTCCTCCCATACCGCTTGTCATTTCTGCGCAAGTGTTCCCGGTAATGGGCATAACTGTCCATAAAACCATTGGCAAATGCATAACCGGCCTGCCCGACATTACCCAGCATGGCTGTCGTGGAGGAGAAGAGAACAAAAAAATCCAGCTTTTCTTTTATTGTTGCTTCATCCAGCGTTATGCATCCTTGAATTTTTGGTGCTGTTACTTTTTTTAAATCGGACAATGTCGTGTTATGCAGGAGTGAATCCGACAATACACCGGCCGCATGAATAATGCCATCCAACCGGGAAAATCTTTTTTTTACTTCCTTAATAAGTTTTCTTACCTGGTCTTTCTTCGTGATGTCCGCACAAAAATAGAGAACCTTAGATCCCGCTTTCTCCAGATTTGCAATCCATTCCTCCTGTTCGATGGTAAGCGGTGAACGATCGCATAAGACGAGATGGGCATTATAGTTCTGGTTAAGGTAATGGGAAAATATTTTCCCCAACCCCCCGCACCCTCCTGTTATCAAATAAACGCCCTTTTCTTTTAATAGTTTTTTCTCGTTCAATGCGGGGGTGACTTCCTCCATTACCCTCACCAGGCGTCTTCCATTATGGTATTGTACCTCTACCCCTACCTCCGGTAATTGACGGGAAAAATGGGTAATCTCTTCGATTATAATATCCGGCGAAGAAGCGTGGGGCAGGTTAATGCATTTTCCCACAAAACGGGGATATTCCTGGTGTATTGTCTTGAAGAATCCCCCCATGGGGACATGGAAATGAGATTCAACACTGTCTGCCGGAGTGGAATAAAAATAGAGGAGTTTTGCCCGGGTTCCGGCGGCTCTTTTTAAACTGGTTTTAATATAAAAGGTAAAGAAAGCAGGTCCGTCCTGTACCGCATCCATAACGTTTCCATTAAGAAGACTGACTGAATGATAAATAATGCACCCCGGATTAATCCCTTTATTCTCCAGGTTTAAAAAAAGCTTCTCGTAATCGGACTCACGAAGCACATTGAGTTGATAGCTGCTTTCACTTATCTTTTTAAAGGAAGAGGCGGGTTTTATGAAAACGGATTGAAAATCCTTATTTGTTCCGGAAAAATGGTCTGTTAGACAGTTGAATAATTCCTCACTGGAAGTACAGAGGAGAAGGGACCGGGGCGGCATGGGTAATGCACCCGTTTCTGTTTTCTCTTTCCAGACCGGACGATAATAGCAAAGTTCACGGTCATTACTTTCATCGATGCCGCTTTTTTTTTCAAATCCGGCCGCTCCCCTGTCCTTTGCCCCGGTTATTTCGCTGCAAAAGGGGTTGTCCGGGTATTCTGCCAGGAGATATCCGGCTAACGATCGTATGGTGGAATACTCGAAGAGAAGTGTGGGGTACAATTGTATTCCCATTTTTACTTCCAGTTTTCTTGATAATTGAAGCAGGTGGCCGGAATCCAGGCCCAGGCTATAGAATCCGGTATCCGGATCCGGGTCTGTAATCTTACCGTCGACCGTTTTTACCAGGGCGGCCAGTTCATTTTCAATCTGAATCCGGCCGGGTAACGGGGCATGGTCCATCGCCGTATCGCCGCCTTTTTTGGCCATGGACGGGACAGTCAACGCGGGACTGCCGGTACTACTATTCTCTGTCCTGTCCGCCGTGGTATATTTTCTGATCAACTCCATGGATCTGATTTTTTTCGAGGAAAACCTTTTTATGGAAGCGGCCAGCTCCCCCTGCCCATTGTAAATCTCATAATCATTGTAAAGAATATCATCCGCACCCGCCATGATACCGGCGTCGTTATGGACATACACGTAACAGCTTTTATCCAGCCGTCTGAAAGCCCTGAATGAGGAAATGAAAAAGGGAATATAGGGTTTGCTCCTGTCCTCCATCCTGGAATAGAGCGGGCAGAATGTCGATGAATCCAGGTGGACAGGATGCAAATAAAAGGTATCCAGATAGCGGGCTGCCAGATCATTCAAATGAATTTCCGCCAATAAATAATCATCTCCAAGAAACCATTTTCCGGCAGGTTTCATAAACTCATAATGGACAATGTTCCTGTTCCTGGCTTCCTGGTAAATTTCCTCCAATGGAATGATCTTCCCTGCATTTTCTCGTAAAGCGTCTATTTCGAGTGTTTTATGGCAAGGTTCCCTGTCCAGGTACAGTTCACAGGACAAATGTTCCCTGGTTTCCTCACCCGGAGAGGTACTATCCTTTACTTTCCTGCTTCGTGCCGTGATTTCTGTAAAATGGTCTCTTTTTTCCAGGCTTATCGTGATTTCACAATCATATTCAGGCGTGGTGATGACCGGCTCATTAAAAAGGATATTTTTCAACTCGGTATTTTCAGGTTGTATACCGTGGTGAATCAGGATACGGAAAACGATATCCATGAAACATACACCCGGCATTATCCGGGTATCATACACCCTGTGATCTCTTACGATAAAATCTTCATTTTTTATAATGACTTTACCTTTAACAGTATCATTCAAAAACATGAATAGTAAACCTCCACAATTGTTACCGGATTAAAAATCCACAGGCACACTCACCACATACGGACAATTCCTGTTCAACTAAAATCGATTTTTAACAAGTCGGGTAATGCTGCCGGTTGTAAGGGATCTTTCGTTTCATCGGGAAATCCCTTATTCCCGGAATAAACAACAGTCCCTCCTGTCTTGTTAAGCCAGTATCGTTTTTTATGAAATTGTACCGGCGGTAATGCTTTTTTCACCGATGCAGTCTGCGACTCTTTATCCGGCTCCCGTACGATGATATGACAATTGGTGCCGCCAAAGCCAAAAGCACTTATCCCTGCCCTCCGGATTTCCCCATTTGGTTGCCAGTCGATAAGGGCGGTGACAGGATAAAAGGGAGAATCGTTAAAATTAAAACGAGGATTCGGACGATGGCAATTCAACGTCGGTGGTATTTTTTTATGATATAAAGCGAGTGCAACTTTTATAAAACTGGCTATCCCGGCGGCGCTTAACAGGTGCCCTATATTCGATTTCACGCTTCCCACACCGCAGCTTTGTTTCTTTATCCCGGATAATGAAAATGCCCGGAATAAAGCCCGCAGTTCAATAGGATCACCTATCATGGTCCCGGTGCCGTGAGTTTCAATATAACTTATACTTGCCGGATCGATAGTCTTATTTACCAGGGCTTCCCTGATTACTTCCATCTGGGCCTCCGGATTGGGGGTTGTCATTCCCATCGTACTGCCGTCGTTATTGACAGCACCGGACTCGATCACTGCATAAATTCTATCCCCGTCCCGGCATGCCTTTGAAAGTGTCTTTAAAAGAACAGCCCCGCACCCTTCTCCCGGCACAAACCCATTTGCCCTCTCGTCAAAAGTGAAGCACCTGCCGTCAGGGGATAAGACTTTCGCTGCCGACATGGTAAGATAAATATGTTCGTCGAGCAGCATATCCACCCCGCCTGCAATGGCTGCTTCTGTTTCATTGTTCAGCAAGCTTTTACAGGCCAGGTAAATTGCGACCAGAGATGATGAACAGGCCGTATCCACCACCAGGCTGGGTCCCTTCCCGTTTAAAAAATTGGAAACATGAGTGGCAATAAAATTCTGACCCCAGCCAACAACAGACTGGGGAAGGATCGCGGGGATCCGGTCCGAATACTTACTTATCCTGGAACCGACAAAAACACCGAGTTTTTTCCCGGAAAACGAATGATTATCATACCCCCCGTCCCGTAATACCTGCACACTCACTTCCAGCCATTTCCTCATCAGGGGATCGATGTGGGCTGCCATCTTTTCATCGATCTTAAAGTAAGCCGGATCAAAATACTCTATGTCCTTGATAAAACCACCCCATTTGCTTATGCTCTTTCCATATTCATAGTTCCTGCTGTATAAAGCAGAGATATCCCACCTGCTCCCCGGGACTTCGCTTATCCCGGAAACGCCATTTTCCAGGTTTGTCCAGAAAACATCCTTGTTTTCTGCCCCGGGAAACTCACAGGCAATCCCGACCACGGCAATGGCATCCTCTCCATTCCGCTTTGCCGGGAACACCTGGTCATAAGAAATAACCGTCTCTTCTTTTTCTGTCCTGTTTTCATCAATATAACAGCTCAGACTTTTAAGTGTCGTGTTCTCCAGCAATATCGAAGGATTTATGACAATAGATAACGTGTCTTCTATCTTTTTTACCAGTTGCGCCACAATAATGGAATCTATTCCCATTTCCTCGAATTCCCTGTCGTCTTCCAGTTTGTCACCGGGAATCTTCAGTTCTTCTGAAAAAAGCTTCCTGAGCATGGTAAGGGTGTTCCGGCTCCCGGTATGAACAGCCACGGGGTTGTTCCGCTTTCTTCCCGCCCGTTTCACCGGTACTAACGACATGAGAAATTCAGGGTGAAAGGAATGTCCGTCGACAATACAGGGGAGAAAGACTGCCCCGTTATCCAGGGCAAGACTTCTTTCCATCAAATAAAAGGCATCCTTTGCTTCCAGATTCCGGAAGTGATAAGAACGGTTCAAGGTGCCTGCCTGGTCTGCCATTGCCGTTCCGTCCCAGGGGGGCCAGTTGAATGAATAGACAGGTAACCCCCGGCTTTTATGAAAGCGGGCAAAACAATCCATATACGTGTTCGCCATGACATAATCGCTTATACCCCTGGACAAAGCCGGGACAGCAGAGGAAATAGATGAAAAGAGAATAAAGAAATCAAAGGGCTTTTTTGAAATGATCTTAAATATATTATTCACGCCGGTAATCTTGGGTAAAAGAACCTCCTCCATGTCTTTAATATCCTTCTTTATAAAAGCCGGGTCTGTATGATTTACAAAACCTGCGCAATGGAAAAAACCATCGATATGGTCAACGGTGTCAAGAAACGATGCCAATTCTTTTTCATTGTCAAGGGAACCGGAAAAAAGAAAAAGCTCGACACCTTTTCCAGCCAGGGAGGACAGTTTTTTTATCTTATCCTTTATAGAACCGTTACAAGCAGGGTCATTCAGCAGCGCCGGCCAGCGTTCCTGCCCGGGAAGACCGGATTTCCCCATGAGTATCAATTTCTTTACCCCGAGGTTGCAGAGGATATGGGCCAGCTGCAAACCGATCTGACCGGTACCGCCGGAAATAGCATACACTTTGTCAGGGTGAATGAGCCGGTTGGGGACCGGCTCCGGTACACACCCCTTTTCTTCCCGGAAGATACTCCGGAAAAAGGGAATAAAACGTTCATTATCAAAAGGAAACAATGGTCTTTTGCTCCGTCGATAACAAACCTGGTTTATTTCCTCATCATGAAAAAACTCTTCAATAATAAAATGGGATATTTCTTCTTCCCTGGCAATGCTGTCGATATCCATGGTTTTCGAGATTACCTGCTTATATTCACTGCCCAGCATGGCATAGAGACCGAGCATGCCGGCACCGGCGAGTACCGGATTGCTGCATTGAAAAGGCTGTAAGCAGGAGGTGACTTGCAATATCCGGAGGGGCTGCGACTTACAGGATGCTATCATCTTTTGTAAAAAGGCGATTTTCCCGGCCGGCAGCTTATAATCTGCTTCTGCTTTTACACCGTAATCCGTTAAATCAATATAGCCAAGTAAAGGAAGGTGTAATGTCTCGATTTCCGAATAGACTTCGAGACCCTGGTTATAATCAAAGAAATTATACGAATAAAGATTCCTCGTTTTTCGCTTACAATGGCTGCCATGAGTGATAAGGAGTATATCGAGATCCTGATTGATACGCCCGAGGGTTTCTGCAAGACGTTTGGATTGTTTACCGGCAGAGACAAGCAGTGCCCCTTTCCGATGGAGGCTTTTTACCGGGTGGCTTTTTCCCCAGGCTTTCTCCAGGATGGAATACTCCTGTCCTGCCGCCTGAAAGGGTTGTTCTGCCGGTGCTCCCGGTTCTGTTTCTTTTTCTTCTGTACCGATCCAATAATGTTCCAGATCAAAAGAATACGCGGGCAAGGAGACCTTGTGGCATTTCTCATCCTCAAAGAGTCTGTTCCAGTCAGGATCAAGCCCTTTATGAAAGCATTCTGCCAATACCCCGAAGGCAGCGCTTAATTCATTACCCCCCATACTGCCGGTTTTTAATTTGTCCAACACGGTGTGAGCTTCGGACAGTAACTCATCATCTCCATCATCCTGCCTGGCAGGGACAGGATCGAAATGGTAACGACCGTTCTGCTGTTCCCGGTTTAACACCATGTCGAGCTCCTTTTTCAATTGGGAGAGATCTTTGACGATGAACGCTTTCCTGTATTTGAAGTGGGACCTTCCCAGGAGAAGGGTATACGCTATATCGATTACCGGGTGGTCAAAGCCATAATCCAGCCATTTCCGGAACCCAAATAATTTGTCCTGGAGGGACTTTTCTGTCCTGGCAGAGAATGCCATTAAATACCTGCCGGGTATGCTTTCCGTTTTCTCCTTATCCGGGGTGAAATTCTCGAGGACAATATGAGCATTGGTTCCGCTGAATCCGAAAGCACTCACGGCAGCCCGTTTCCGCTCTTCCTTCCATTCCCTTAAGGAAGCAGCAACATAAAAAGGACTGTTTTCAAAATCGATGTTCTTATTCGGCACCGTATAGTTTAGTGAAGCCGGTATTGTGCTGTGCCTGAATGATAAAAGCACCTTGATGACACCGGCTATCCCGGCTGTTTCTATGGTATGGCCGATGTTTGTTTTTACGGATCCTATGGCGCAAAATTGCTTTTTCCCGGTAAAACGGCGAAAGCAGCTGGTTAAAGCCTCGATTTCAATAGGATCCCCCAGTTTTGTCCCGGTCCCATGGGCTTCTATATAGGAGATAGTCTCCGGATTGATATTGAATTTCTTATACACCGAGTATTCCAGTTCTGCCTGGGAAGGGGCTCCCGGCGCTGTAATACCACTCGTTTTCCCGTCCTGGTTAATACCGTATCCTTTGATAATGCCGTAGATATGATCGTTATCAGAGACAGCCTGCTTCAGCGGTTTTAACACCAGTGCCCCCACCCCTTCACCCGGGACAAAACCATCCGCGCTATCGTCAAATGTCTTACATTGACCATCCGGCGAAAGCATCCCGCATTTTATTGTTAAACGGTGGAAAAGGGAGGTGGAATAGAGGGTAACGCCCCCGGCTATGGCCAGCTGGCAGTCCTTATTGTTAATACTTTCACAGGCCAGGTAAATGGCCACAAGGGACGATGAACAGGCAGTATCGATGGCGATGGCCGGCCCTTTTAAGTTAAGAAGATAGGAAATCCGCGAAGCGAGGATGGAATTGGTATTGCCGGTAAAGGCGAATGAATTTTCAAAAGAATTGCTGTTCATCAGTAAACCGCCATAGTCCCCGGCACTGCATCCTACAAAAACCCCGCATCGTTTTCCATCCAGCTCCTTTTTTGAATACCCGGCATCTTCAAATGCTTTCCAGGCTTCCATTAAAAAAAGTCGTTGCTGGGGGTCCATGAATTCCGCTTCTTTCGGCGACAGATTGAAAAAGTAAGGATCAAACTCGTCAATAGTATCGAGCAGGGCAGCTTTCATCTGCGGGGTACTCTTCCACCGGGTTTGCGGGATGGCTTTGCAGAAATTCCTTTCTTCTTCCAGGTTATTCCAGAATTCAATACTATTTCCGGCACCGGGAAATTGGCAGGAAAGACCGGTAATGGCAATGCCATCGAATGCCCGGGGTGTTTCCCCCTGTTCGATTTCCTCCATCTCCTGGATAATGGCGCAGGCAGACTCTGCGGATAATTTTTTCCTGTTGACTAACGTAAGGACTTTACTTCTGCTTATATACTCTTCTTTCATAATAACCCCTTTACCCGCCGGCTTCCCGGTTTATAAAGAATGCTTCCGCCTCTTCCTGGCCAATCTGCCCCTCTTCCAGTTGTTTCAGCATCATCAATAACTTATCCGGTTCTCTGTCATGTTCTTTTCCATTCCCGTCTCCCGGTTGAATGACTATCATCCCCGGATCATCTCCCGGTGGGTTACCTGCTTCTTTTTCTTCCGGTAACTCCGTTCCTGCCGGTAATCCATCGGCCGGGATTCCGGGATAAGTCGTCATGATATAGTTTATGAGAAGTTCGATGGTTGAATAATTAAACAGATCGGTTGGTTTCAGGTTAATGTCGAGCTGTTTATTAATGGACTGGATAATGCTGGTAGCCGAAATGGAATCAACCCCGAAATCATCAAAGGGAAGATCCGGCTCCAGTTCCTCCTGTTGAATTTCCAGTACCCGGGATATACTTCTTATTATGGTGTCCCCGACGGTCCTTTTCCGTTCGTTTTTGCCGTGTTTGTTGCCGGAGGGGGGTTGTTTTCTTTTTTCTTCCTGCTCTTCCCCTGTTTCCTGTTTTACCTTTGCTTCCTGCCGCACTTCCGTTTCCTGCTTTACCACTGCTTTCTGCTTTACTACTGTCGTTTTCCCTGACTGCCGGAGCTTGTATTCCCCATTGCTCTGGGCCACTATTACATGCTGGGGCAAGACGCGTTGACGGCTGTCCCTCTTTTCCATAATGTGCACATCCTTAAATCCGGCATGGTTGAGTACTTCTTTCCATAACGGGGCGTCCAGTAATGGTGAACCGGGCAGTCGATGGTCTTCAAACAACCACCAGCCTTTCAATAAACCAAAGGTAAGGGTCAAGAAGTCCTGGTCCGCTGTCGATTCACCTAACAGGAGAAGACCATTCTTCTTCAACAGTGCCTTTACATTATCCAGGGTATTTTCCATATTTTTTGTGGCATGCAGGACATTCGATGCAATAACAACATCGTATGACCCGGGAATAAATCCCCGGCAGACAATATCCTGTTCAATATCAAGCGTGCTAAAACGTGCGGGGGTATAATCCGCACCGAATTTTGCCTGTCCGTACTGTACCAGGGTAGGAGAAAGATCCGTGTATACATAGTCAATGGCGATGCCTTCCTCTTTTAACGCTTTTATGAGAAGGGAGCTTATGCTGCCCGTCCCTGCGCCAATCTCGATAAAACGGGGTGCTGTCCGTTTTTTGCCCGCTTTTATATAGAGCAGGCAGGTTTGAACAAGCAGATTATTAAAATAATCCGAAACAGGATTGTCCCTGTAAATTCCCTCTACCAGAGAGGTGGAAGAATCCGGGAACATGACCCCGACTGCTTCGATGCTTCCTGTCAGGACATCACGAAGCCCACGAACACATTCCCACAGGAGGTTGACATGGGCCTTAAAACCCGGGTATCTGGTAATTATTTTCTCTTTTAACGCAGGTAAATCCGGGACCATTTTACGGACAGCAGTATAAAACCGGGGAGTCGGGGAAAAGGAGTTGCCATTATGCACGATATACCCGGCTTTAGCAAGAATAGTAAGCAACTTGTCGAAGAGCTTATTATAACTCCCCATTATGCCTGTCTCTTTTTTGCATTCTTCGCAATTCACTTTCGCGGTATTCCCCGGGAAAATACCCATAGCCTGAAACGACGCGATAAGCAGGGAATGCCCCAGGCGCTCGATAGACCGGTTGGCAGCTGTTATTTCTTCTCCATTTTCCGGTTGTGCATCCGTGAGTCTTTTTAATTCATGAGAAATGTCAGACAGATGGATCCCGGACTCATTCCGGGAATGAACAATATGATAGCGCAAATCCAACCCCATTTTTTCCAGGACATTTTTATCGACTTTGATAGCAAGTACCTGTTCCGTATCGTTCCCTGAAATCCTCTTTATCGCTTCCATGCCCTCCTCCGGTTCGATGGAAGGAATACCCAGAGATTCAAATTTCTGCCTGTATTTTTCGGCTGCCACAATGCCGATATTCCCCCAGTATCCCCAGTTAATAATCCTGACAGGGAATTGTCCTTTTTGAGCAAGATAATGGGCAAAGGCATCTTTGAATGTACAACCCGCTGCATAGTTGCCCTGGCCTATATCGCCGGCATAGGATTGTGCCGATGAAAAAAAGAGGACGAAATCCAATGCTTCGTTTTTAAGGGCATTATAACAGACAACGCTTCCCTTTACCTTTGGGTCCAGGGCAGCCTGTAAGCTGCGAATGTCCATATCCGCTATTTTTTTATCCTGCAGTACAATCGCGGAATGAATAAATCCGTTAATCGAGGCAAAGTGCTCTTTCACCTCCGCAATGGCCTGCTTCATGCTGTAATAATCCGTAATATCCGCCTGTACGTAGAGTACCTTTACCCCGTAAGATTTTATATGGGTTATTTCCTTTTCCTGCTGTGCATTCAACCGGCTTCTGCCAAGAAGCACCAGGTTGCCCTGGTATGACCTGGCAATCCATTCACTGAACTTAAGTCCAATGCCGCCGGCACCACCGGCTATCACATAGACACCCCCGGGTTTGAAGGGGGTTTCCCGGCACGGGGGCAGTAACAGCGGGCAGACAGACCGTCTATAGCTAAAATGATTTCTGAATGCAATTTCATCCCCGGTTTTACTCCCGGTCCGGTAATAAAGAGCCTTTATAAGGGGATGATTCCTGGTCAAGCTGCCCGGTTTGATATTGTCCAGTGAAATATCAATACAGCTGATGTCCATATCCGGGTACTCTTTGGCCATGGTTTTTGTAAAACCGTGCAGACTGGCAGCAAAAGGCCTGACTGGCTCCCCCGGGATTATTTCATGAACGGAATTGGAAATTACTTTTATGGCAAATCCCTTTTGAGTAAACTCTCTTTCTCGCAGGGCCTTGAGTACATGAAATAAAGCGTAGATGCCGGACTGCTGGCTTTTTTCCAGTTCCGCCGGATCATCATAATTTACATTGCCGGGGCAGATACCTCCCAGGAAATACAGGGTATCCACGTGCGGCCATTCATTCACACAACGGATAAAATCCTCTGCATTAGTAACATCCAAAGACCACTTTTCTTTTGAAATTCTTTTTGTCTTAGTCCCCAGCGCAATCTCGACTACACGTTCTTTCCTGTAACATCCGCACAGCCCCTCTTTCAGCGCGGAGCCGGCAGGGCTGTACAGTATGGCGGCTGTTTTATTGTCCGGATAGGTGAACGCATCTTTTGGTTGGGATTCAAGCGGTGCTTCTTTTAACCAGGTAAATTGGTAAAAGAATTGGCTAAAGGGGTCTTTTGCAGCACGGAATTCAACAGCGAGCAATTTTACACAGACGGCACCGTCCCGGTTACAAAGAGCGGCTTCATATTCATGGGTCCCGGTCATTCGTACGTAGCAATACCCCTCCTTTTCCGGTGGTCGGGAGAATATGAGCTTCCCGATGGAAAATGGCAGGTATGTCCGGTTGTCGCTTCCCGGGTGAACTATGGCGGATGTCAACTGTAATGCCGCATCCATTATGTCCGGCGACAACAGGAGTTCGTTCTGTTCATCCAGGCCGGAAATCCTGGCCAGGGCCTCTTTGTCATTACTCCAGACCTCTTTCACTGCCCGGAAATAATCCCCGTAATCGATACCCCGTTCTTCAAAGAACCGGTAAAACTCCGGGGAAGAAAGATATGCGGTATGGGCGGATTTTATCTTTTCAGTATCAATTCCACTGTTATGGTCTATGCCGTCATCAGTAATGTTTATTTTCCCGCTGGCATGCGTAACGATGTTATCAGACTCCTGGCTATAAATCTCAAAGGATACTGTTGCATTGTCAACCGCCTTTAAGGAAAGCCGGATATTTTTTATTTGCTCCTTTATGACAAAAGGGTTCAGCAAGACAATGTCCGACAGGTGAAAGGCTTTCCTGGTTATTGCGGCGGCAGCGGCCCTTGCCATTTCCATATAAACCACACCGGGAAGCATGGATTGGTCCAGGACCCTGTGTCCGGTTAATAACCTGTCTGTCAGGGAGAATTGTTTATTAAAGACAATTCCCTTCTCCAGGCTCTGCTTAAGGTCAATATCGTCAAGAAGGGGGTGTCTGTTATAATACACCGGTGGGGATGACATTTGTGCCTGTGTCGAACTCCGATTGTTATTTTGAGCGAAGTGATCCACCCAGCAGCGCCTGCGTTTAAACGGATAGGTTGGTAACGATATGCGGCGGGGCTTTTTCCCATTATAGAGAATGTCCCAATCGATATCGATCCCGGATACCCAGCATTGGGCCAATTTCGCGTAATCCCTGTAGTTGATTATTGCCTTGAGTATTTCCGCACCCGATTCGCCTTCTGTTAAAAATGAGGACAATAGCGTGTTCTTTGTACTGCCCCGGTACAGACCACCCACAGTCACTTCCCGTGTCGTAATGAACGCATGGAGCTTTTCTTTAAGGGAACTCACATCCGGGACAATAATGGCAAGTCGCTCCCGCAGCGCTTCCCGTCCTGTCTGTAATGTACAGGCAATCCGGGGAAGCGGGGTTTCGCTGTTTGAATTTAATGCCCCAAGCAGCCGGTCGGCCACAGCCAGCAGACCTTCTTCGTCTTTTGCCGATAAGGGGATAAGATATTCTTCCTGGTCCTGTGCTATTGTATCCGGCTCCTGTTCGTATTCTTCTACAATAATATGGGCGTTTGCACCCCCGGCACCAAAGGAACTAATGCCGCTGCGCCTGGGAACGGGGGCACCCCCGTTTTCTCCCTGCTTCCACCCGGAGATTTTCTTGTTTACATAAAAAGGTGTCTTTTTAAAATCGATATTCGGATTTTCTGCTTCTGCATGCAGGGACGGGACAATCTTTTTAAGCCTTAACTGGATTAAAACCTTGGTCAATGCTGCTATTCCTGCTGCTGCCTCGAGATGACCGATATTTGACTTGACAGATCCTAAAGGACAGGACTGCTTTTTAATATTCTTGTTGATGAGCGAAAATGCTTTTGTAAGGCCTTCTATTTCAACAGGATCACCTAAAATAGTGCCTGTTCCATGCGCTTCAATATAACCGATGGTTTGCGGGTCTGTATTGCTGGATTTCAGGACATCGGCAATAAGATGTGCCTGGACAGCGGGGTCCGGCACGGTATATCCATTGGTTCTCCCACTATGATTAATTACCGTTCCCCGGATGACGGCATAAATATGGTCATTGTCCTTAAGTGCCTGTGATAATGGCTTGAGAAGAACGGCACCGCTGCCTTCACCGGGAACAAAACCGTCGCTATCCGCTCCAAAGCTTTTACATCTTCCGGTCGGGGAAAGCATTCTCATCTGACAGAGGATAGAATATTTTGAAGGGTGAAGATACAGATTTATTCCCCCGGCAATTGCCATTGAGCATTCCTGTTTCTTAAGGCTCTCGCAGGCTAGATGTATGGCGGTAAGCGATGATGAACATGCCGTATCAACCGGTATACTGGGTCCCTTCAGATTGAATATATAAGAAATCCGGTTGGCAATAGACCAGGGTAATGAAGTGGGATAAGTATAGTTCCCCTTTTGCCATTGCTCCGGGCCTAAAAGTAAATAGGTGTTTGTTGTCACACCGACAAAAACGCCAACATCCCCATTTTTCCCGTCCCGGGCAATAGACTGCAGGGCTTTCCTGGTATACCCGGCGTCCTCCATGGTTTCCCAGACAGTTTCCAGGAAAATCCTCTCCTGGGGATCCATCACATTCGCTTCCTGGGGCGATATAGTAAAAAACAATGGATCGAATTTATCCACATCATCGATAAATCCCCCCCACTTGCAGTAGATCTTTCCTTCACCGGATTTTTTCATGTCCTTATCGTAGAAATCCCTGGTACTCCATCTTTCCGGCGGGATTTCCGTAATGCAATCCCTTCCCTTTATCAGGTTTTCCATAAACTGGTCCAGGTTTTTTGCACCCGGGTAATGTCCGCTTATACCAATAATGGCAATAGCTTCGTCCGGTCCCGTTCTTACTGCCGGCACGAGCGGTTCATCGACAGGGGGCACTGTCTGTTGGAGCGGTAACTCGACAGGTTCTTGCTGTCCTTCATCAACATCAGATACTGCCTGACCCATGGCAAACATTTCCACCAGGGTGTTTTGATAATTTTTAATAAAGTAGCTGACCAGATCGTTCAACGTACGGACTTCAAAAAGGAGGGTCTTGGGTAACTGGCCAAAGAGCCCTTCCATCCTGGAATTAAACTGCATAATAGTAACTGAATTAATCCCGTAATTCTCAATCAACTCATCGAGGTTTATAGTATGACCTGGCATCTTCAATAACTCACCAATAGTGTGCTTTATAAAATCTGCTGTTTTTACATAAAGCTTTTTAGCATCGACATGATGCCTGGTAACACCCGTCACCTGGCCGCTTTTCTTTTTGTGCGGCACGCCGTTTCTCGTTGCTATGACGCTTTTTATTACGTCCTGTCTGCCATACATGACAAAATAATTGGCAAGTGGTGATGTTGATAGCTTTTCATAAGCGGTTATGCCCTGTGTTACCGGTAAGGGGATCATCCCTGTTGTTTCCGCGAGTTTTTCACGTTCGGCTTTTCCGATATGCATTCCCCCTTCTTCCCACAGGGGCCAGTTTATGGAAAGTGATTTGCCATACCGCAGTCCCTTTTGCTGTAATTCATGCCTGCTTTCCATAAAGGAATCCAGGAATTTATTGGCAAAGGCGTAATTACCCTGCCCCGGATTTCCAAGCACGGAAGTGGATGAAAAGACAACAAAGAAATCGAGCTTTTCATTGGCCAGCATCTCATCCAGATGGATAAGCCCCATTACCTTGGGGGCTATAACAGCGTTAAACGATTCTTTATTCTGATTAATGATATAACCGTCCTTCAGGACACCGGCTATGTGCAGGACACCGTCTATTTTACCATACCGGGAGTGAATTTCATGTATTAATGCCGTTACTTCCGATTTCTCGGATACATCGGCCTGCATATAAACAGTATGAGGACCAAGCGAATTCAGGATTTCCCGTTTTTCATCTGTTAATGGTGAACGCCCTGTCAATAGTAACGTTGTCCCGGGATGGCGGCTAAAATGCCGTGCAAATACTTTGCCCAATCCACCCAGTCCACCGGTAATGAGATAAACGGCATTTTCTTTGCCGTCAAGAGAAGGGGTGTTTTCATCATTCAATTCCACTTCTCTGATAATTTTGACATTCCGTACTTTTTCTTTGTACTTGATTTCAATTCCGTTATCCTCCAATGCTGCCAGTTCATGGTATATGACATCCGTTTTCAAGGAAACAAGGGCAGCATTTTTCAAGTCGCTTTCTATTTCAATGCTTTTGCATAAAAAATCCGGATGTTCAGTACGGATGGTGCGGATAAACCCATTAAGGGCACGGTTGGCGGCATTTGCGTACATACCGGCTTCACCCTCATTTGTTTCATACAGATGAAGGAGTGATATGTTGTGAAGGGTTTTTTCCTTGAGTAAAACCCGGCAGAGATGCAGCAATGGATATATACTCGATTCGAGCCGGTCAGATGGCGGCTGGTCACCGGCAGCCTGCCAGTGGTAAATAATGGCCGGCTGTACATTCCCCCCGGCTACCAGTACCTGACATATCTTTTGAAAGTCCTCTTCGCGTGAAGGATTAATCCGGTACCGGTCATGACCCAGCTCTTTATAATCCCTGCCCGGTGTAATCAATATGAGTTTTACTTTGTCTCCCAGTCTCTTTTCCAGGGACATGGCCAACACCTTGCTGTTGTCAAAAAGCAGAAATACCTTGTCGCCGGCATCCAGGGTTCTGTTCATATCAGGGGCAGCCTCCTGCCATTCTCCCCTGAAATAAAGGATGCGGTTTCCTGTGTTTTCATTCACTTTTGAATTAATCACCCCGGCATCTTCCGGCAGGGTTCTTTTGTTGTGCCCGTTTTGAATCCAGTATTTCTGTTTGCTGAAGGGATAGACAGGTAAGGGTATACGCCTTCTCCGTGCGTTGCGGTGCAGAATAGACCAGTTTATATCATTCCCCTGTGTCCATAATCCAGCCAGTTTTGTAGTATTGCCGGCAGAAAGCAGATTTTCCACATCACTGTCACTCATCTCATTAATTTCATCACTGTTTTTCAGGCTTCCAGAGAAAACAGCACCTGTCATAACGGAACCAGACACATAAGCCGATAATTCTTCATATACTTCCGGTAATGTGGAAGCAATCACTGCAAGCCTTTCGGTAAAGTGATCACGGCCACTTTGCAGGGTATAGGCGATATCGGCAGCCGCATAGCGGTGTTCACTGTCCCGGGAGATTTGTCCTTTTAAGAAATTTATAAAGCGTTTTACATACTCAACAAGACTTTCTTTATTCCTGGCAGAGAAAATGAAAAGGCAGGGGGCGTCTTCTTTTTCCATGGAAGTTTCATTGCCGCTATACTCTTCTATAATAAGGTGTGCATTGGAACCGCCGGCCCCGAAAGCACTGATGCCGGCCCGACGGGGGAACAGCTTTTGCTGCCCATTGTCTGCAAGCATCACCGGGTGCCAATCGGAAAAGGTCTGCTGTACTTTGAACGGGGTTTCCCCGAAATCGATGTTGGGATTACACTCCCGGCAATGCAACGTAGGTGTTAGTTTTTTATATTTCATCTGGAGCAGGACTTTTGTGACAGAAGCAATGCCGGCAGCGGATTCCAGGTGGCCGATATTGGACTTCACCGAGCCTATGGCGCAGAATTGTTTATTTGCCGTGCCGTTACCGAATGCCCTGGACAGGGCATTAATCTCGATCGGGTCCCCGAGGGAAGTCCCGGTACCATGGGTCTCGATATAGTTTATCATCCCGGGATCTATACCGGTTTTTGCCAGTACGTCGGCTATCAATTCTGCCTGCGCATTGGGATTGGGAACAGTATACCCATTTGTTTTCCCGCCATGGTTCAGGCTGGATCCCCGGATAATCCCGTAAATATAGTCCCTGTCAGATATCGCTTTCCCAAGCGGTTTCAGCAATACCGCACCGACCCCTTCGCCGGGAACATAACCGTCACCGCCCTTGCCGAAACTGCGGCAGCGTCCATCGCTGGACAAAAACCTTCCCTGGCATAGTTGAAGGTATTTCTGGGGATGAACAGAGAGATTCACACCCCCGGCGATGGCCATTTCACTCTCGCCGTTTTTAATGCTTTCGCAGGCAAGATGAATGGCAGTTAATGAAGATGAACACATGGTATCAATTGCCATACTGGGGCCGTGGAGGTTAAAAAAATAGGAAACATGGTTGGCAATCGACGCGTAGGATACATTAGGCACTCCCCGGTCTGACCCGGCCCCATAGAGAATATACTCACCGTACATAACCCCGGCAAAAACACCGATTTTTCTCCCGCTCACGGCAGCTCTGGAATAACCCGCATCCTGGATTGTATGATAGGCTGTTTGGAGGAAAAGCCGTTCCTGGGGGTCCATAAGCTCCGCATCCCCGGGTGAAACGCCAAAGAATAAGGGATCAAAAGAAGCCGCATCGTTGAGGAATCCTCCCCACTTCGAATACATATTCCCTTCCCCGTTCTTATCTGCATTAAAATAAGGCCGGTAATCCCAGCGATCATACGGGATTTCCTGTATACAATCCCTGCCCTCTGCAAGGTTTTTCCAGAATTCCTCCACATCATCCGCCATCGGGTATTTACCACTCAGACCAATAACGGCAATATCATCATCTACCGGAGGGTACTTATACGACAGGGGGATCTTTTCACCCGGTGCTCTCTCCGTCATAAACCGCCTCGTTACTGGCGGATTATGTACTATTTTACCGTGTACTGCTCCCGCACCCAATACGCGCTTTAACTGCTCCTCCCGGTTCTTTATGAAATACCCCGCCACATCATGAAGGGTGAGGTATTCAAAAAAGAGTGTTTTGGGTAATGCATTAAAATCCCTGGCCAGCCGGTCGTTTAATTTCGTTATCATCAAAGAATCTATTCCGTATTTTTCAAGGGGTACCATGCTTTTTATGGTATCGGATTGTAAACCGGTCACCGATGTTAATACCCGTTTCAGATAATCTTCTGTCCGGGGAAAAAGGTCATTTTCCACCGGGGGAGTGTGAGTCTTGTTTTCATCCTCCGCATTGATTCCAGGAGAAGTACCTTGTACATAATAATCGTTATTCCCGGTTATCTTTGCGGTAAAATGCTCTATTTTTACTAAAAGATTTCCTGGTTTGTCGTAAATGGCGATCCGGAATGAAACGATTCCTTTATTCCGGGTTCCTCCGTTTTCCTTTATTATTTCCGCATGAACATAACACTCCGGCTGTAAGCGGTCATGTATGGTGATTTTTCCCAGGGCCAGGGGAAGGGCCGGGACGATCCTGTTTTTATCGTTATTACCGGCAATCCCGAAACATGTACGGAAGGCCCCGTCAAGTAGTACCGGATGCAGGCCATAATCATCAACCTGATTATATAAATGGGGGGCCAGTACGAGTTTTGAAACTGCCTCTTCCGGTGAACCATGAATAACCTCTGTAACCCGGAAGCTGTCGCCATAGTGATAGCCGATATCGCCGAACAGGGCGTAAACCTGTTCCCTGTACATGGTATATTCACACCGTTTTACAGCTTCCGTAAAATTAAAAGGGGAAACATTTATATTCTGCCCGTGTTCTGCACCGCAACCGGGAATATGGGCATTGCAGCAGACTCTTTTCTCACCATCATGAAGGGTATATACAGAGGCCAAAACATTGTTACTTTCCGGGTAAAAATCAATATAGATTTCCTCTGGAGTACCCGGATAAACAATGGGTTGTATCCATAACAGGTCTTCTATCGTATCAACCTTTTTATTGATAGCGAATTCCCCGGCAGCTCTTATCATTTCAAGATAGACAGCGCCGGCAACGAGCAATCTATCGCCTACTTTGTGGTCCTTTATGTAATATTCACTCCCATCGATTTTCTTCTTAAAGGTCTGTGTTTCCAGGTTGGATATATTTTCATCGATAAGGGGATGCAGGCAACTGGTTTGCACGAGGGACTGCATGTTTAATCCGGGAACAGGGTAGCTTTCCCCATTAAAGGGATATCCGGGTAAGGACAGCTTTTTTAACCCGCCATCAGGGTAGAGTTGCGCCCAGTCGATGTCAACACCATTCATAAATAATACGGCAATCCCTTCCAGCAGTTCCCTGTATTCGGCACTATCGCAGGTATGGCTCCCGGATAATTGCTTTATGATTTGTTTCTGCACGCACCTTGAAAAATTGCTATTGGACATCGACCCTGTTGAGGAGAGTCTAAAAGAGCTGCCCGGTTTTACGTCACCCGGTATCTGCCGGTACTCGTTTTCCGTTTCAACGATATCGTCTTCGGTCACATGAGCCAGGGCTTCCCGTAATTCTGCCGTGTCTTTTACCAGAAATGCTATACGGTGAGAAAGGTGCTCCCTGCCGCGTTGCAGGGTATAGGCGATGTTTTCTAAAGATTCGCCATTGTTCTTTTCAAGCCAGCCGGATAGATTGGATACCATCTGTAACAGCCGCCCTTTATCCTGTGCAGAAAGGGGAACCAGTGCACAGGGTTTTCTTCCTTCCCCTGGTACATCGTTTGTTTGCGGGGGTTCTTCAATAACCAGGTGACAGTTTGTCCCGCTGAATCCAAAGGAGCTTATACTGCTTAATCGTGGCGTATTCCCCGGGGTTACCCACTCTTTAAGCTCCGTATTCACAAAAAAGGGTGAATTGGTAAAATCGATATGCTTGTTTGCCTGCTTATAATGCAGCGAAGGGACCAATTGCCTGTTCTTCATACACAAGAGGATCTTGATGACTCCCGCCACACCCGCACTGATAATGCTATGCCCGACATTCGTTTTCACAGAGCCGATAGCACAATACTGCTTCCTGTCTGTGTACCGGGAATAGACATTTGTCAACGCCTCCACTTCGATCGGATCTCCCAGTATGGTCCCCGTGCCGTGGGCTTCCACATACGAGATGTCCGCCGGATTAATATTGAATTTTTCATATACATACCTTTCAAGGGCCTGCTGGGACTGCCCGCTGGGAGCCGTTAACCCATTGGTCTTGCCGTCATAATTGATTCCCCAGCCTTTGATGACTCCCAGCACATTGTCCCCGTCCTGCAGCGCTTTTGACAATGGCTTTAGTACTACCACCCCCGCGCCTTCGGCCGGGACAAACCCATCGGCATCATTATCAAAGGTCCTGCATTTCCCGTCTTTTGAAAGCATTTCCGCCCTGGCTGTCATGATGTGAAAATCCGGTTTCAGTAAAAGATAGACACCCCCGGCCAGGGCCATCTCGCTTTCCCCTGACCGGATGCTCTGACAGGCCAGGGCAATAGCTACCAGGGATGAGGAGCAGGCCGTATCTATGGCAAGATTAGGCCCTTTCATGTTTAGAAAGTAGGAGATACGTGAGGCCAGGACAGAGCTGTTAAATCCCATCAGGGAATGAATATCGAGAGGATTGCCGGAAAGCCGGAGTTCCAGGGAACTGGTATCCCTGATGGCCCCCATAAAAACGGCACATTTTTTACCGGAAAGCGCTTTTTTATTATACCCGGCATTCTCAAAGGCATGAAAACATTCCTCCAGTATTATCCTCTGCTGCGGGTCCATTTGTCCGGCTTCTTTAGGAGCTATAGAGAAAAAACCGGCATTGAATCGATCGATATGATCCAGTATCCCCCCATTCTTACAATAGGTTTTGTCGGGGGTCTGCGGATCCGGATCATAAAAATCCCGGACATTCCATCTTTCCCCGGGAATTTCACCCACGCTGTCCACACCATGTTTCAGATTTTCCCAGTACTGGTCTATATTTTCAGCACCGGCAAACCTGCCGGCCATCCCGATTATGGCTATTCCTTCATTATCACTATTGTCCTGTTTTTCATGTACCGCAACGTTCTTTTGAAGACTTGCATTGTCATTGCTCGATGGAATAGGAGAGGTACTACTGGTAACCGGGGCAATATCTTCTAATGTACTTTGCTCAACTTCTTCCAGGAGAAGGCCGGTCATTTCCTGTATGGTAGGATAATTATATAATATGGTCGGCGCTAATGACAGCTTAAAAGCGACATTTATCTCGGTAATATACTCCACCCCCAGGATGGAATCCACTCCCATGGCATTGAATGGTTCCTCAACATCAATGTCTTCCGGTCCTATTCGTAATACCGTGCCGAGTAGTTTGATTAATGTTGATGTTATATGATCCTTTATGGTACTGTCGTCTTTGATGGTTACCGGCGCCTCTTCTATTACCGTTTTTGCATTATCGACGGCAGATGGTAATGCGTTATCATGTACAGCACTCCTCTTCTGAATCCAGTAACTCTTCCTTTCAAAGGGGTAACCAGGTAAAGCGAGGCGATGCATGGATTTCCCGCGATAATAGTCACCCCAGGCTATTGCCTTCCCCTGTATCCATAATGCTGCTATCTGGTCTTCACGGTACTTTCCGGGCTCGAGGGAATTATCATCGTCCTGATTCGCAGCTTTTCCGGTAAAAATAGTACTGTCCGATTGTTCACCACCGGCATACAATTGTAATTTCTCTTTCAGGTCACTCACATCATGTGCGACAACGGCAAGACGGTAATCCATGGCCTGGCGGCCTGTCTGGAGGGTATAGGCAATACTGTCAAAGGAAGCACCCGGATTTTCTGTTACATAACGAATAAGCAGGCGGGAATACTCTTTAAGCCGTTCTTCATTCCTTGCAGAGAGGAAGACCACGGGAAAGGCTTTCCCTGAATTACCTCCAGCATGGTTATCCGCATATTCTTCCAGTACCACATGGGCATTCACACCACCAAAACCGAATGCACTCACCCCGGCCCGTAAGGGAACCTTATTGCCATCAGCATCAACCGGATTCTCCCAATCCGCCTCTTCCGTGTTTAAGAGAAATGGACTGTTATCCAGCTCGATATAAGGATTAAGCGACTCGAAATGAAGAAGGGCAGGAAGCTTTCTATATTTCATAGCGAGGAGGACTTTCAGCATCCCTGCCATACCTGCCGCTATTTCCAGGTGGCCTATTTTTGTCTTTACGGAACCAATCCTGCAATGGGGTACTCCGGGGTCTTCCCTGTTCCATATTTTATACAACGCTTTATAGGCCGCTTTTAACCCCTTGATTTCAATAGGATCACCCAGGGTCGTACCGGTACCATGGGCCTCTATATAACTAATGGTACCGGGATCTATTGCCGCCTTTTCCATCGCCCTTATAATCACCTCTGCCTGGGCATGGGGATTGGGAGCAGTCAGGGAATTGACCTGTCCGCCATGGTTCACTGCTGTTCCCTTAATGACAGCATAAATATGGTCACCATCTGCAACTGCCGCGTTGAAGGGTTTTAACAGCAGAGCACCGGACCCTTCACCCCGGACATACCCATTGGCGCCTTTATCGAATGTCCTGCACCTCCCATCCTCGGAAAGCATGCCGGCCTTATTCAGGCTGATATGGGTATCCGGTGCCAGAATTGTATGGACAGCTCCTGCCACTGCCATAATACAGTCACCATTCTTTATGGCAGAAATAGCAGTATGAATAGCAACAAGACCGCTGGAACAAGCCGTATCCAGGGATAAACTGGGCCCTTTCCAATTGAAGATATAGGATATCCGGTTGGCCAGTATCGAGTCCATCCAGCCTGTTACGGTATGGGAATCATACTCGATCCCATTTGCCACCATCAAACTGTAATAATCGATATTGGAAGACCCGGCAAAAAGACCTATTTTCTTCCCGGACAAATCCGAAATCCTGTACCCCGCGTCTTCAATAGCATGCCACACTGTTTCCAGGAATATCCTCTGCTGGGGTTTCATTAACACTGCTTCGCGGGAGGAGATACCAAAGAAGGGAGCATCGAATTTATCCACTTCTGCCATGAAGCCGCCCCATTTCACCCTTGTTTTGTTCTTTTCCTTCAAGGGATCACCCCGGAATCTTTCCCAATCCCACCGGTCAGGAGGGATTTCGGTGACCAGGTTCTTATTCGCACAGATATTTTCCCAGAATGTATCGAGATCGGGTGACTGTGGCATAATGCCACTGATGCCAATAATGGCGACAGGCTCCTCACCATCCGTTGAGGCACGATCGTCATTCATGAGGTGCCCACCATGGTGTTCTTCCGTATCAGAGTAAACGTCACCGGAATCATTATAATGGAAAGAAAGGGAAGGGGTATTCCCGGCAGCAGCGGATAATACAGTACTATGTCTGGTCCCGGGATCGGATGTTTCTGCGGTTTTCTCCTGTTCCGATTCCTGACCGGATACGTGTTCCCGAAACTCCTCAAAAAGATACCGGGCAATACTGTTAACAGACTCATATTCAAAGAATATGACCGGGGTCAATTCCAGGTTAAAGCTTTTATTAATATAATCGGTGTAATCGGTAAAGGTAATGGAATTGAACCCATAGGTACTCAAGTTCTTATTTTTATTGATATTCTCTGCTTTCACACCCAGGATAGTGCTCATCCCGTTTATGAGTATAGCTTTTATCCTGTTCAAAACCGTCTCACTGCTTTGCCGGCTATCATGTGACAGGGAGGTTTTCTGCAATGAAGCGGCAGCTTCATCCCCCTGTTCTTTCCCGTGTTTCAAGATTCTTTCCAGCTTGTCATTGACACTGTGCACAACAAGCAGTTGACTCTTCCCGGAAGCGACAGCCCGGAAAAAGGCTAAAACCCCGGTACCGGCAGGCATTGGTGTTAATCCGAATGTATTTTCAAGCATGGCCAGTGCCGCGGAATTCAGCTTCATACCGCCCCCATCCCAGAAGGGCCAGTTTATGGAAACGGAATGCCCCTTTCTCCTGCCCTGTGCCACCCAATGATTACGGAGTGCAGCAAAACTGTCCATAAAACCATTGGCATAGGCATAATCACCCTGCCCCCTGTTGCCGACAACAGCGGCAAGGGAAGAAAACAGGACAAAGAAGTCGAGCGGTTCTTCCGCGGTACACTCATCCAGATAACGGGTTCCTGCAATCTTGGGAGCAATAACAGCTTCGACATCCGTTTCCTGTTTATTTACTATCAATCCGTCACGGATAACCCCTGCGCTGTGGATTATTCCCCTGATAGATTGATGACGGGTCCTGCATTCATCGACAAGATGAACCACATCCTCTTTCCTGGAAATGTCCGCTTTCATGTACACGACATCCGCGCCGGTTGTCTGTAAGGCTTTGAGCTTTTCTTGCCTTTCGTCATCCAGACCGGAACGTCCTGTTAACACGATATGTGCCGCTCCCATTTTTATTAATTCCCCGGCAAAAATATAACCCAATCCGCCCATTCCACCTGTAATCAGATAGACGCCCTCCTTATGTATGGGAATGCTTTCGCCCGGCCCCGGGAATACGGCAATAAACTCTTTAAGAAACCGTTTTTTGTCTCCCTGGTAACGGACCAAAGTCTCGTTTCTGTTTTCATTCAACAACTCATGGGTAAGAAGTGAAAGCAGGAAAGCAGTGTCGTTTGCAGGAAAATCCCCATTTTCCTCATAGAGATTGATCATTCTGCAGGATACATTGGGATTCTCGCTATAAACGGTCCGGATAAAACCCTGTACGGCATCATGCTGTGGTTGATAATTTTCCCCGGCATTACGGAACATATAAAAAAGCCTGATGTTCCTCTTGTTTTGATAGCGGAAAAGCATCCTGGTAAGATAAAAAAGGGAATAATAATCTGTGTTCAACTCGGTTTCATTCATTTCCGGATTATAGTGATGGTCTTTTGACCAGAGATAGAGTATTGAATTAATTGGCTCATTCTTAAGCTGCCCGAACAACAACCGGAAATCCGCTTCTTTATTATGTAATGTGTAGCAGTCTTTTTCCTGTTCTTCATACTGCCTTCCGGGAGTAACCAGGATTACCCTGGTGGACTCGTATTGCTTTTTTAATTCCGTATAAAGGCTTTTATCATTGTCGAATAAAAGGACAGTGCCCGGTATTTTAAAATGCGTTGTCCCCGGGGCCGGGAGGGGTGTTTCTCTCCAGCTGGCCTGGTAATAAGTGACATCTCTTACCGGAACCGGCGCTTCCAATACCCCCGGTTCCTCCCGGGTCGTCACGGCACCAACGGTGTAATTATGCATCTTTACCAGGACTTCACCCTGCTCATTAAAAATGCTGATATTAAATTTTATTATTTTCCTGGTGTCCGGCTGCTCTTTCATATTTATCCGTGCCCAGACATAACAGACAGGGGTTAATGGGCGCAGGATTGTTATCTCGTCCAGGACAAAGGGAACATAACTAACATTGCCTTTTGCCCCGGCCTTGCCGATAAGACCTGTCAATGTCTGGACAGCCGAGTCCATCAGGGAAGGGTGTAATACAAATTGGTCAAAGGTTTCTTTCACTATCCCGGGCAGTTTTAATCCGGCAATACTCTCTGTATCACTTAACCGCAACCATTTAATTCCCATAAAAGCAGGGCCGTACACCAGCTTTCTCTCTTCAAGCCATTGATAACAGACCCCGGCACTTACCTGTTCGCTGCACCTTTGAATGATTGGATCTTTATCAATAATCTCATGGTCCGGGTTCATGGGTTCTTCCCCGAAAATGAGCTTTCCCTGGGAATGCTCTTCCTTTACATTCCCTTCCTCCTGTACGCTATATACCCGGTAATCCACCCTGTCCTGCTGCGGGAAGAATTGCACATAAAGATCATGCGCCTGTTCCGCAATAACAGGGGTTTTCCAGACATGCTTGCATAGTTTATACACCTCACGTTTCCCTAAAATCCGTGCAGCGGCGCGCACCAGTTCCAGGTGCCCCACACCCGGCAGGGAATATGCGCCATCCAGAATATGATCTTTAAAAAAGAATTCCTCTGCTTTAACATGTTTTCTTGTTATAAAGGAATCCAGCGAAGCGAGGTTTTCATCAACCATGGGATGAAGCACGGATTCCTGATGTCCTCCCCTGAACCGGCTGGTTTTTTCTCCGCGAATGGGTATCCAATGGCTTATGCGAGCGAAAGGGTAACATGGTAAGGAAACACGCTTTCCATTGGTTCCCCTTTCGATAAAAGCAAACGAGTTGATACGGCCCGATATCCACAGCCTTGCGATCTGTTCAAGGTCTGTGCCGCTGTGGTACAGCCTGGAAAGTTCATTGTTATCTCCTGTCTGTTCCTGGTGAACAGCTTCTCCAAAGAATATGGTGTCCGTCATTTCACCTTTACCATAGAGAAACAGTTGATTTATTACATCATCCGTGTTACAGGCGATAACAGCCAGCCGGAACTCCTGTGGTTTCCGCCCGGTCTGTAATGTATGGGCAATATTTTCGATTGTATAAAGGTGAAAATGCTTATTCTCTTTCTTTATTTCCAGCAGGAACGCAGATAGTTTATCGGCATATTCCCTTACCTGCTCCCTGCTCGCCGCCGATAAAACAATCAACTCTTTTCCCGGCCCGCTTTTCTTCCCGGATACATTTGTCACCGGAACGTATTCTTCTATAATGACATGGCCGTTTGTACCGCCGACGCCAAACGAACTTATCCCGGCCCGGCGGGGGCACCTTTTTCCCTCCTTATAACCGGGTTCCCAGGGTTCCGTTTTTTGCTGTACATAAAAAGGGGAATTCTCAAAATCAATAAAATCGTTTAGGGGAGTGCAGTGGAGTGAAGGGACAAGCCGGCCATATTTCATCTGGAGGAGTACTTTTGTTATCCCTGCGATACCGGCCGCGGGTTCAAGATGCCCGATGTTGGATTTAACGGAACCAATAGGGCAACATTGTTTCTTATCCGTAAAATATGAAAATGCTTTTGTAAGGCTTACTATTTCGATCGGATCGCCTATTTTAGTACCTGTCCCGTGTGCCTCCACATAATTGATGTCCCGGGCGGAAATCCCGGCAGCCTTGATGGCAGAAAGGATAACATCCTTTTGGGATTCCGGATTGGGAACAGCGTAGCCGCTGCTTTTACCACAGTGATTAACTGCCGAACCCGTAATGATACCGTAAATATGATCATTATCCGCAATAGCTTTATCCAACGGTTTCAGGATAATTGCCCCTACCCCTTCACCGGGTACATAGCCGTCCGCATTACTGCCAAAGGTACAGCATTTACCCTGTTCGGATAATACCCCTGTGTCCGCGGTAATGTTCCGTTTTATCCTGTGCAGGTCAAGATTCACGGCCCCCACCAGGGCAATGGTGCATTCTCCTTTTTTTAATGATTCACAGGCAAGGTGGAGTGCGGTGAGTGCCGAAGAACAGGCCGTATCGATGGTCATACTGGGGCCGTGAAAATTCATAACAGATGAAACCCGGTTGGAAATACTGTACAAAAATGAATTGGGAGTACCTTTCCCGGTTTGCTGCGTTTCATACGCACCCAGGGTCTGGTACAGCCCCCAGACAGATCCCACATATACGCCGACAAGACTTTCTTCACTGTTTTCTGTCAGGGTTTCCGGGAGATACCCGGCATCCTCCACTGCTTCCCAGGCTACTTCCAGGAAAAGCCTCTCATGGGGGTCCATGGTGACAGCTTCTTTTGGCGATATGGCAAAAAAGAGTGAATCAAATTTATCGATATTATCGATAAATCCCCCTCGTTGTTTCTTCCCCATGGTTTCATCTTCAAGGGAATAAGCACGGAGGGCCAGCCGTTCCCCGGGTATTTCCCTGACACAGTCCTTTCCCTCTTTCAGATTTGCCCAGAACTCATTGACATTATCTGCCAGGGGATACCGGCCGCTCATTCCAATAATGGCAATATCCTTCCGGTTTTCCCCGGGCTTCTCATACCTGTCCTGTTTTGAAAGGACACTGACAGGGTCCCATCGCTTCACCAGGGTATAAGGGGCGCTGTACTTTTTAAAAACATCATGAGATGTTTCCTCCACGCTTATCTCCGGGATTGTATGCTTGCTGCCAAAAAGATCGATAATGCGATCTGCTATGAGAGTGACCTGTGCTTTTTCCAAACCAACCGGAATTGCCAGACGTATGAGCCGGGAAGCATCGGCCCGTTTTAGATAACCGTTATTATGCATGCCTGCCCTGATGCCGGTGTTTTCGTATAGCCAGACAATAAAGGACTGTCCCATATTTTTAAATGAAGAAAAGGGATCCAGTTCCCCGGCATCGATAAGGATGCAGTGTGTTCCCCCGGGATTGATAAGGGGGATACCGGCTCCGGCCAGCCGTTTGAATAAAAATTGCGTGGATTCAATACGGTCGGTAATTGTCTGTTCAATGTGTTTCCTGTCCTGCAATGCCTTGCATAGTATGTTCATATCCGCCGGGCCGGGAGCATTGTCTATCCGGCTGCTCATGCCGGCAATCTTTTTATACAGGTGCTTATCGCGGACAGCGATAAGCCCGCCTCTTTTTACGGAAAAATCTTTTGTCAGGCTGCATGTCATGCAATCGGCATATGAAAGAATTTCACGTGCAAAGTCCCAGATGTTCTTTGTGCTCTGTGTCTGTTCATACTGCATACAGGAATAAGCGTTTTCCATGATCCGGGTTGCATCGATGACCAGGGGTATGGAAAATTCTTCTCCCAGTTGTTTTAAGGATTCCAGATTTTCGAGGGAAACAGGATAGCCGCCAATGGCATTATTATTTACCTCTATACAAATAAAGGCACATCTTTTCTCTTTTAAATGGCGCTCTACCGTTACAATATCAAGATCGGCCTTGAAAAGTACCTTATAAAAATTACTATCGTGGTTCAACTTGTTGAACAGTACCTTATAAAAATTACTATCGTGGTTCACCTTGTTGAACAGTACCTTATAAAAATTACTATCGTGGTTCAACTTGTTGAACAGAGAATCAGCACCCCTTACTTCCAGGGGCACCATATTGTTATCAATCTGATTATAAATAAACGAGGGAAAAAGAGGATTTTGTATGACATGGCAGCCGCTCTGCGCCAGGGCCCGGCAAAGGAGGGATTCTGCCGTCCTTCCCCGGTCAACGAAAACAAAATAAGGGAAGGGGAAAACGCCCTTTACCGCATCTTCCGCGTCCTCTTCTGTGTATGGAAGGGTGTTAAGGTGGTGCATTCTTTCACGGACATAATCTGTCTCCAGCGACAACCAGGAATCGGTGAACAGGTCAAACTCGATCAATTCTGCGGGTATCCTGGCCGGATTTAACCCGTGGTTTGCCGCTATCCGGCGGTAATCTTTTTCTGCCGGGGTCCGGGCATCGCCTGGAGTTATTGTATGTGATGAAGGCAGCTCTTTCATATGCGGGGGTTCACCTATCATCGTAATAACATCCAGTAAAATATCCTCTGCTGCATTATCCGGCCTGTAAAGATAATACTGGGTATTCTCTGTCTTGAACTTATTCTTGAACTGGAAATTACCTGTTTCATAAAAAATACCCTGGCTGCGGCATTGATTCATCTGCTTATCAAGAGAATCATCCAGTAAGTCTCTCTCTTCATCGAAGATGTCAATACCCCAGGTAATTCCCAGGTTAAAATTATCAATGTTTTCAGAAACCAGTTTCCCGATAATTTCAGCAATACTATACTCCAGGCCGCCCAGGGGCATTTCCGGGAGATAAAATTCCGTATCCATCAAATACCCATTGCAGGATTCCATCCTGGTAATGATAATGACGCTGAGTAACCTGTCCCCTGCATACATTAAAAAACACCTCTGCCGGGGGCTTAGGGTATTGTTCAAAATATCGTTTTTTACCTGTTCAATATAAGGATGAATATTGCTTTTGGAACCGGACCAGACCTGGATGACATCTGCAATCTTCGCGTCCGTATCCTTGTCGGTACCGGCTATGTATTCGATTGTTCGGTATTTCCCGCTGCTTTTAAATTTATGGATCAAGTAACGGAGCCGGCGCATATGCTTTCCCTGCAGGGAAAAGGAAGCAATGGCGGGAATATTTTGTACCACGGCAAAGGGTATTCCTTTCAAGCCCGCTTCATACATGATTCCCGGCTTTATTTGACTTAAAAGAGTAATCTTCCGGTCACTGTCCCTGCCATAGCGGATGAGTTCCCGGCTTAACTCTTTTATATAGTCTGCCGGACCGACATACATGAAGGCAAATAAGAGATTTTCCTTTTCATTAAAAAAGAAGAATCCCTGCCTGTTTTTCCCTATAAAAAGAAAGGGTGCAATAGAGGCCCTGGACAATCCAACTGCCAGCTGTCCATATTTATCCAGGAGCTCATTTACCAGCTCGCTCAATTGAGGATTTCCTGCTAATTCACTTTCCTTGAGAATGATATTCTTATCCTTTTCACCTGGAGTTATACTTTCTGCATTTTCTTCTTTTTTATCAGGTACGGGTTTGTCCGGTACTGTTTCCTTTTTAACCGGGGAATACTCTTTTATATTAATAACATTTTTTACCCGGGGCAGATGGTGTTGAATAAAATAGGTACTCAAACTTTCTATATTGAAATATTCAAAAAGAAGTGTCTTTGGCAAAGCACCAAAATCCTTTTCCAATCTTTTTACTACCTGCAAACTGATAAAAGAATCCAGGCCATACTCTCTGAAAAGGGCTTTTATATTCACTTTCTCCCTGGCTGTCTTCAATGCCCCGGCGATTATACAAATGAGATACTCTATTAATCTCTTCTCTACCCCTTCATGTAATGAAGTAAAGGAACTATTTTTATTCGGCTCCTCAACTCCGATCTGCTCTTCCCCTGGCCGGGGATAATTTATCCGGCTCTTTTCCTCACCAAATAACGCCTCGAATTTCTCTTTATCACCTTTAATAAAAATAGTATGGGAACGGCCGCTCTGCAAAGCTTTCATAATGGCCATCATCCCTTCATCATTGTCAATTGCCTTGAGTCCGGTTTCGGCAGAAAACCGATAAAGCGTTTCTCTATCCATTTTCATTCCGCCGTGTGCCCAGTAAGGCCAGCTTATTGACACACAGGTACCGGATCTTTCACCGGCCTTTGTCAGATGGTTGCGAAAACCGGCATAAACATTCAGGAAATAATTCGCATAAGCATAATCTGCCTGTCCGGGGTTGCCAATATGGCTGACAAGAGAAGAGAACAAGAGAAAAAAATCGAGTTTTTCATTTTTCGTTTCATCATCCAGTAAATAAGTACCTGTTATCTTTGGGTTAAAAACCGCCTCGATATCCCCGGCCGTTTTTCCCGCGAACATCCTGTCCCTTATCGTACCGGCTGTATGTAGAATTCCATTAATCGGTGTGTCACCACCGTTTCCTGCTCCGGCTTCCCTTATTATTCTCCGGACATCTTCCTTGTTCGAAATGTCTCCCCGGATATAGAATACCTTTCCATTGATTTTTTGCAGATTTTCAAATCGCTCTTTTTTATTCCCCGTAAGGGGAGAACGCCCAACAAGAGTTACCCGGCAGTTGTATTTTTCCTGTAGATACCCGGCCAGTATATACCCCAATCCCCCCAGCCCCCCGGTAATCAGATAGTGACCGCCTTCCCTGAAGGACAGGGCCGGAGAATTCTTTTCTTGTAGATGAGTTTCACATAGCCGGAGACTATACCGCCGTTCTTTTTTATATTTTATTAAAAGTTTCGATTCGTCACCGGACAGGAGTTCGGTGACGGCCGTTTTTACCTGCATCACAGGCTGCGAATAAGCCTTTCCTCTCAATCCCACCACCCGCAGGCATATTTTCCCATATTCACGTTTAAGGGTTTCTGCAAAACCCCTCAGTGATTCTGACAGGAGCCGGGTACCAACCTCCCTTTTCCCGGTCTCGTCAATATACGTATATATAATAGAAGTTTTTATTCCCGTCTGGAACTGGTAGAGCGCTTTACTTAAATAGAACAGGGGGAAAAAAACGGCCTTTACCATAGTCTCCATATCGGAGCAGGCAGTATCCATTGTTCTGTCGATATAGAGGATATTATCTACTACTATACCCTGGTTTCCCGAAAGCGTTATTAATGACTCATAATCCTGCTCTTTGCTATAATTCATATGCAGACGGTTGCTGTTTATTTGTTTAAAATGGCTGTCATGAATGATATAAATACAATGCTTTATCCTGTCATCTGAAACCGCTTTTTCAAACTCGTCTGCTCTTTCATTGGTATGACAAAAAATGAACAGGTTCTCTATTTGTTTGTCAGCTGCCATGATTTCCTGTAACGGATGGGCTTTCCATTTTTCTTTATAAAAATATAATCCACCCGGTTTTTGCCTTTTTAGAGCATCAATCAAGCGTGCCCCTTCATTTACGGAAATTTTTTTTGTTTTTACCAATTTTACTATTTCATTGAGTGAATAGTTCGCTGCGTTCATAAATATCTCCAATACGTTCTTCTACTTTTTCTTCACTTATTTCACCATTGACAAGCTCTAAAAGGAGACCTTCCAGTTTTTTAAGGCCGGCCTCTTCTTTGACTGTTTTCATGGACCTGGCAAAGGTAAACCTGTTAAATTCACATATTACCTGTCCGGAACTATTAAGCAGTTTAATTAAAAATATCTTTACGGAATCATTTGGTCTGTTTTTATCGGCTATTGCTTCGACATGGGCATACCGGCCTTCACCGGCATTATCTAAAATATGTATGTCATCGATGGAAAATGGAAAATATATCCTTTTATCATTCTCCTGTTCCTGTCCTAATAGAACAATAGCAGTCTGGAAAGCACCATCAATAAGAGTCAACGGTAATAACATCCGGTCCTGTTCACTGTATTCTGCGGGAAATACGGCAAGCTCTGAAAAGGATTCATTATCATTGTAATAAAGAGATTTAATTACCCGGAAATTGTCTCCATACTTATAGCCGGCTTTTTCCAACAATGTATAATATTCATCCACCGGCATTTCGCGGGAACATCTTGTTTTTATATCCTTAATAGCCACGCTCTTCCTGTCTTTGATTGCATGCCCGGCATAATCAAAATAAAACTTTCCCTTTGAATGAAGTGAATCCGGATTATTATTGGAGATGATTTTAAAACCCGTTGAACCATTATTCCTTCTTAACAATGTTTCAATCCGGACAGGAACATTACTCTTTTCTACAATTGGTCGTAAAAAGGTTATATTTTCTATTTTTGTTACTTTTTTCCCGTAAGCCAGTTCACCAACTGCCTTCACCATTTCAATATAAAATGCTGCCGGGACCATCTTATTATCCTCAATAATATGGTCGCTTACGTAAAATTTGTCCCAGTCAATGTGGGCTGAATATGTTGAATTATCCAATCCGGAATGGTCACAGCTTAAAAGATGCTGAGATTTTTTAGTCTGATTACGCTCCTGGTTAATATTCCTGCTTCCACCTCTTTTCTTACTAAAGCCGGGGCGTGATGAATGCCGGGTATTCTTCAGCACAGAGAAAATATCGGCCAGCCAGTGCCTTTCCCTGGAAAAGGAATAGGTGGGTAAGGAGATTCGTCCCGGGTTTCTTCCTCTATAGAAAAGCTTCCAATCGATGATTGTGCCGTTCACCCATAATCCGGCTATTTCATCAAAGTTTTTTGTGTTGATAAGCTCTTTCAGCCCGGATTCTGAAATTGTTTTTTTATCTATGTGATTATCCGGGCCGGTTAAAAGACGGGCAACAGAAAAAATTCGTTTATCCGTATCCCCGTTCATAATTTTTCTTATGATTATTTTCAATTCCCCGAAAGAAGAAGCAATAACTGCTATCCTCTCCTTCATCTCTTCTCTTCCTGTTTGAAAGGTATAGGCCATATTCTCCATCATACCTGTACTAAAAGGGCCTCTCATGTCCAGGAAAGCATGAAAAACCCTTATATACCTGTTCAACGCTTCGATGTCTTTGGCAGAAAACGGGAAAATATATGAGCGATTACTATTCTTTTGCTCATCCACATAGTGCCCGGGAGACAGGCCGGTATTTTCAAATTCTTCCAGAACCACATGTGCATTAACTCCGCCAAAACCAAAGGAACTTATTCCTGCCCGGCGGGGCAGGGGATTTCCCCGGGAGGATAGCAAACAATCCCAATCCTTTTTAGCAGAAAGAATATAAAAAGGAGAATCCTCTAACCGGATTGCCGGATTGAGTGTCCTGAAATTAATAGTGGGAATTAATGTTTTATGTTTCATCGATAAAAGAATTTTAAATATTCCCGCCATACCTGCTGCTGCTTCCAGGTGACCTATATAAGGTTTCAGTGCACCCAGACCGCATAGGGGCTCTTCCGGTATCGGCTTGTTCCACTTTTCAAATAAATGCCTGAAAGCCAGTTTTAATCCATTAATTTCAACCGGATCACCTAAAACAGTCCCGGTTCCATGTGTTTCGATATAGCTCACCGTACCCGGATCGATTCCGGCCTTTTCATAAGCATTAATAATAACCTCTGCCTGGGCATTGGGATTCGGTGCGGTGAGTGAATTGGCCTTTCCGCCATGATTAACGGCAGACCCCTTTACCACGGCATAAATATGGTCTTTTTCCTCTATGGCTTTACGCAAGGGCTTCAAAATGATAGCACCTGCCCCTTCCCCACGTACATAACCATCCGCTTCTTTGTCGAATGTCCTGCATTTCCCGTTTTTACTGAGCATTCCTGCCTTACTATAGGCGATATAGATACGGGGATTGGCAAGGACAGTCACTGCACCGACAATGGCCGTTTCACAGTCACCATTACGGAGGGATTGAATGGCCCGGTGCAGTGCCACCAATGAACCGGAGCAGGCTGTATCGATGGATTCACTCGGGCCATGAAAATTAAAAAGGTAAGATATCCGGTTGGAAATAATGGATTGGGCGGATCCGGTTGCTGTATGTGCATCGATATCATCAACAGCCGCTTTTAACAGATCGCTGTAATCCGAACCTGAAACAGCAATAAACACCCCGGTTTTCGTGGCGGAAAAATCGGACATTTTATGTCCGCTGTCTTCAAAGGCTTTCCAGATAACCTGCAGCAGTATCCTCTGCTGGGGGTCCATTAACCCGGCTTCACGCGGGGATATACCAAAAAACGAAGCATCAAACATGGCAACATCTTTCATAAAACCGCCCCAGATAATATCTGTCACACAACTGTCCATATCCGGATCGCCGAAATAATCATGCCAGTCCCAGCGATCTGCCGGTATTTCGGTAATGACATCATCACCCTTTTCCAGATGCTGCCAGAATTCTTCCAGGTCTTCGGATTGAGGTAATATACCATGTATACCAATAATAGCGACCGGTTCTGCCTGCAATGGCTCTTTTTCCTGATTAGTAATCTTTTCCCGGGACTGGTCCGTATCATGTATAATGGTACAATAAGGTGCCAGCACCGAATAATAGTCATCCACGATATGCCGGATAAACAGACTTACACCGGGATACTCAAAATAGAGGGCAGGAGAGATTTCCAGTTTAAATCTGGTATTTATCCATTCAGTAAAGGCTGTTACCTCCACGGAATCCAGCTTTAAGCTGTCCTCATCTTCAAGGTCTATTGCCCCGGGATCAACTCCCGTGATCTCACTTATCTTTTGAACAAACACAGAACAAATTTCCTTTTTATACTCACCTTCCCTGTTTATTCCGGTCTGTGTGCTTTTCCCATCGGAGAACCAGTACCGTTGCTTAACAAAGGGATAGAGAGGCAGGCTTATCTTTACGGCACCGGAGTTATGGGGAAGCAACTCCCAGTTTATCCGGTATCCCTGCACCCATCTGGCGGCGACATTACCGAGTTCCGAAACAGTGTGGATCTGTTCGATGGTTTCATCTTCTATTACCAGGGAAGCTTTTGTTTTTACATCCCGGCCATAAAACATACCATCCCGGGAAACTCTTCCATATTTAAAATGATCCAGACAGCGAAGCAGTTCCTCCCTGTCTGCCGCAGCAAAAGCAAGCCGTTCCGGCATTTCTTCGCGTCCTGTTTGCAGGGTATAGGCAATATTATGGAAAAGATTGCCTTTTTCAAAAAGGCTTTCATTTTCCCGGACAAACGTTATGCAGTTTTCGACTATTTTTAAAAGAGCCGCTCTGGATTTTGCAGAAAAAATAAACAGACAGGGAGTATTTCCCTTTTTTTCCATTACCTGCCTGTTTTCTACGAATTCTTCCATTATAATGTGGGCATTAGTCCCGCCAAATCCAAATGAACTTACCGATCCCCTTCGCGGTACTGGTTGATTATTGATCCGGATTGTTTCCCATTCCTGGTTTTTATTGGTAATAATGAAAGGAGATCCCTCCAGGTTAATTGCCTTGTTTAACTGAGTAAAATTATATGTCGCGGGCTTTACCTTATTTTTCATGGCCAACAGAACTTTAATGATACCGGCAATACCGGAAGCAGCTTCCAGGTGTCCGATGTTTCCCTTTACAGAGCCCAAAGTACAATGTTTCTCCCGGCCGGTATTCTGTCCACTCCCTTCCCCGGGTGCACGAAAGGCTTTTTTCAACGCATTTACTTCAATTGAATCACCTATCGTTGTCCCGGTGGCATGCGCTTCAATATAGCCGATGCTTTGCGGATCTATTCCGGCTTTTGTATACGTATCGAGAAGCAATTCATATTGCGCAATGGGACTGGGTGTCGTCAGGGTATTGGATGAACCGCAGTGATTAATACCACAGCCTTTGATAAGGCCATAGATCCGGTCTTTATCTAAAATCGCATCTTTTAATGATTTAAGCATTAATATGCCTGCCCCTTCTGAACGTACATAACCATTGGCTTTTTCATCAAAGGGACTGCATTTCCCATCCGGGGACAAGAGCCCGGCATTCTCAAAGGCCTGGAAACGCTTTTTACTGGAACAGAGGTTTATACCACCAACAAAAGCAAGCCGGCATTCACCATTCCTCAACGCTTTGACAGCCTCATAAACAGCTACCAGTGAACTGGAACAGGCCGTATCGATGGCAATACTGGGCCCTTTCAGATTAAAGAAAAATGAAAGACGGTTTGCGATAATGGAAAAATAAGAACCTTTTACACTATTAAGATTAAAGACTTCATTATGCTCAAGGAGCAATTCCCAGTAATCATTATTGCAAACACCGATAAAGACCCCGGTATCCATGTGCGGGAGGGAGGACGGTTTGTAACCCGCATCTTCCATGGTATGCCACATGTGCTGTAACAGCAACCTTTGCTGCGGATCCATGGATTCAGCTTCTTCACGATTAATTGAAAAGAAATCGGCTGCAAACATGTCCTTATCTTTAATGCAGCCGCAGCAGGGATGATAGTCGTCTTCACCAGTCCCTTCCAATCTGCTGATATGACAGGTCCCCATATAAAGGTTTTGCCAGAATTCTTCTATGTTTTCTGCACCGGGAAAGCTCCCGGACATTCCTATGACAGCAACGTCTGTATCATCATGTTGAACAGTACCTTGTACATTACTATCGTGCCTCAACGAATGATGAGGAGTGCTCAACGTTCGTTGAGTCCCAATTGTATGATTAACAGAGGTGTCCGAAGTAATATATTTCCGAAGATTTTCATCATTATTTATTGCATCACTATCACCATAACCGGCTGGATTATCAGTCTGGGCCGTTGTAATCTGATCCGTAAAGCACTCTGTTATACCTTTCTCTTTGATAAGTGGTGTCAAATAGGATAAAATCGCAGAAATCGTATTATACTCAAGTAATAAGGCAGCATTTAACTCTGTATTATATTTCTCGTTTATCATCTCTGCCAATTCTGTCAGAACTATCGAATCTATCCCAAGCTCATTCAGGTCGGTATCACAATCAAGCTGGTCCTTTTCAATATCCAGGAGCTCTGAAAGAAAAATTAATAATGTCTCTTTAACCTCTTCATTATAATGCATCATATTCGTCACTCCCTGTTTGTGGGTGTCCTCATTTTTTTTGTTTTTTAATGATGATTCATCTGCTATCATTAAAACATCCCGGGGCCAATTATTCACAACTATCCCCTGGGCTATCCGTTTTATTAATAATTGTGAAAGGGATTGAAAGGCCTGGTCACTGTTTATAAGACCGGTTTTCTTCCTGAAGGCTTTGACAATACCAGGATCCAATCCCATTCCACCGTCTTCCCAGAGGGTCCAGTTAACAGCCAGACTATGACCGGGAAAATTATTTCGTAAACGGTAATGAATAAAATTATCGATAAAGCTATTGGCAGCAGCATAATCTGCCTGACCTGCATTCCCTGTCATTGAAACGATGGATGAAAAACAAACAAAGAAATCGAGGGGAATGTCTTTCGTACAATTGTGCAGTACCCAGCTTCCGGTGACTTTGGGCAGGAGGACTTTTTTAAAAGCGTCCCAGTCTTTGTTACTAATCATTTTGTCATCGAGAATACCGGCAGAATGAATAACACCGTTTATTATTTTATTCCGGCCTACTATTTCAGCTATGATGGATTCGATGGATGATACATGGCCGATGTCCGCCTGGTAATATGTTATGTGCGAACCCTGATCCCGGAACTCCTGTATCCTTTCTTCCTGCTCTATTGTGAGGGGGTGTCTTCCCACTAAAAAAAATCGAGCTGAAATATCTTTAACAGCACAGGCTATTATTTTTAATCCTATTACACCGGCACCGCCAATGATAAGATAAACACCATTGTCTTTGAATCCAGGATACAATTCTTCATTTTCTGATACGATTTTTTGAATAGAACGAATATATCGTTTCTTTTCTCTATAAGCTACCAATCCCTTTCCCGGCAAAAAACGGCTTTCCTTTAATAAAGAATCAATTTTATGTTCCAGGTCAGGATCATACGCTGCAAAATCAATTATTTTTATTTCAATGGAGGACTTTTCAGCCATGACTGTATTGCAGAACCCGGATAACAGTCCATTTATATAGGCCGGGGCTTTGTCTTTTTCAACAACGGGACAGGAACCTGTGGTGCTTATAAGGATTTGAATTTTTTCTTTACCGGTAGTTTTTATCAAAGCTTTTGTCAAATAGAAAAAACCCCTCAAGACCTTTTCCATTCTCCTGTCCAGTTGGGCAATATTTTCAGCCGGTAAAAGATATCCGGGATCTGTTTTAAAATAATAAATGTCTGTACCCTGTTTGAAAACTAATTTTTCACGGGAAAATGTATAAAACAGGGTATAGTAGTCTTCATAGTTAAACGGATTAATGGTATAAAAACGATTTTCGTTTTCACGGAATTCGTCTCCTTCCTTAACCATATACCATTGCTTATAGTACGGCTTTATTTTTTCAAGCAGTTTTTCATCAAAGGCATTTCCTTCCATAAAGACAATAGCTGTTTGAGAAATGTCCTTTTTATCTAACCCGTTTTCATTTATCCAGACCGGCTCGTATAATTGACAGGGATTAAGTCCCGGATTATCACTATTTTCCTCCCGGTCGTTATTTTGAGATTGGTTTTCCTCTATTACCGGTGAACCAACAGATCCTTTACTCGCATCTTCTTTGATCCAGAAAGAGTTTTTAAGAAAAGGGTATAACGGGAGAGATATTTTTAAAGAGTTCCGGTTGTGAAATATTCTTTCCCACCTGATGTCTATTCCCGATAACCACATATTGAGCAAAGGAGAGAGATTCAATTTCTTGCCCCTGGATAACAGCTGTATTTTATGCTCGTTTTCAAGCGGTGAAGCAGATGTAAAGGTACCAATTTCAACTGATCGTGGAATAGCAAAAATGTTATCAAAGCAGTTGGTCTTCTCAAATTTTTTAAACCAGTTATCATCTATAGATCCAATAACATTGTTCATTTCTTTTAATAATCCATAAGGTTTACTTTTATCGATTTTTTCCCTGTTTTTGTTAAGTATTTCCGCTATTTCTTTTCTTCCTGTTAACCCCTTACGGAGTAGTTGTATAAAAAACTCTTTAGGCAGAACATCATCAATGATTAAATCAACCAGTTCCCCAATCCGTTTATCTTTATCAGGATATACTGGTTTCAAATCCCACTTCTGATTCAGTTTTTTAAGTGAATACAGGATAATTATGATTATTAATATGCTTTTGTTATTTTCTGATTTTAATAACCCCGGATGCAGTATCAATTGTTCTGTTTTTATCTGATAAGCCCCGGAAAGGCAGTCGTCCCATTCACCCAGGTATTTTTTAAATGTATACTGATTTTCTATTAATAATTGTGCTTTTTTAAGATTCCTATTAACTGCTTCCTCCCCGGCAGACAAATTGGTAAACAGTGTATTCACATATGTAATGGAAAAGTCCCACGAAGAAATGATTCTTTTTTCAGCCGGATCATAAAAATCAATTTCCGGCTTGTTGATTTGTCGTGGTTGTCTCCGGCGTTTTCCCAATAATGCATAAATAATGGTTTTTATTGAAAGCATTTTATTGGCTGCCAGTATAACCCATATTCCGTTTTGTTCTCCGGTGAGTAATTGAGGATGAAATCCCATGTCAAAAAGAGATAAAACCAGGCTGTACCCGCTTATAAATATAAAAAGCTTATGATACTTCCGGGGCCATTTAATCTTCTTGAACTGTTTTACAATAGATGTTATTTTTAATGTGCGGTTTACATTGGTTAACAGCGAGTCCAGATGGTCCTTCCATAAGGGAAACCGGTTACATCCCATTTCCAGCTCACGAAAACCAGTCCATTCCAGGTTTCCAACAGCCAGGAGCCAGTTTTCCTCTTTTGTGAAAGAGCCCGCATCACTCATTTTATTTAGATGAGTGATTAATTCTTTTTTATTACTGACAATGTGCCCATATCTGTAAGCAAACGTTGACCGTCCTGTCAGTAAGGTGTTGCAGATATCATGTAAGGAATAATCATAAAATAATTTCGTCTGTGAAAATTTCCTCCATGAATCCAGTAATTCAAGCAGGCTGTTTTTATTTTTTGCAGAAAGGATAAAGATATACTGATGGTGTCCAGGATAAACGGGTGAGGGAAAACTGTCCCGGGAAAACGATTCTATGAGTATATGAGAATTCGACCCACCGAACCCGAATGAACTGACCCCGGAGCGTAATGGTGTTGTGCTGTCCGCAGCTTCCCAATTGGATGGTTCTGTTGCAACAGAGAAGGGTGTTTCTTCAAATGGGATAATCGGATTTAATTCATTTATGTTCAACGTTTCAGGAATTTTTCCATGCTTCATCATTAACAAAACTTTTATCACCCCGGCAATACCGGCTGCCCCCTCGAGATGGCCAATATTGCTTTTGAGTGAACCAATTTTACAAAACTGCCTTTTCTCTGTGTGTTTTAAAAAAGCCCGGCTTAATGCTTCTATCTCAATCGGATCACCTAAGGATGTCCCTGTACCATGGGCTTCTATATACGTTATAGTATCAGCCTGAATCTGTGCATCGTTATAACAATCCAGGATGACACTCATTTGTGCTTCAACTCCTGGAGCAGTAATAGAGATGGAATGACCACAATGGTTTACTGCCGATCCCGGGATAAGTCCGTAAATATGAAGACAATTTTCAATGGCATAATCCAGCCGCGTTAAAAGCAGGACGCCTGCCCCGTCACCCGGAACATAACCGTTTGCATCCTTATCAAAAGTCTTGCATTGCCCGTCGGGACTAAGCATCCTTGATTTTGAAAAAGAGATATACTTCCAGGGATGCAGATTCAGATTGACACCTGCCGTTATGGCAAAATCACATTTTCCACTCAAGATTGCTTCTTTTGCCTCATGAATGGCGACTAATGATGAGGCACAGGCACTGTTGATTGACGAACTGGGCCCATGAAATCCATAATAAAAAGAAATCCGGTTGGCAAGGATACATTCCAGATTACCAAGACAAGCATAACTGTCTGTCTGAATATCTCTCCCAAAGGTGGCGCTCTTATAATCGATATGCATAATGCCAACATAAACGGCAGTCTTTCCATTCTGCAATTCATCCAGGCGGATTCCGCAATCCTCTATACAATGCCAGGTTTCTTCCAGTAATATTCTTTGCTGGGGGTCCATATTATTCGCTTCGCGGGGAGATATATTAAAAAACTGGTTATCAAATTTATCGATATCGGCAACCTGTCCGCACCATTTGCTGATAGATTTATTTGGCAGCTTGATGTCAGGGGAATAATATTCCCTGTAATCCCATCTGTCAGAAGAAATAACAGAAATCGAATTTATTCCCTGTTCCAGGTTCTTCCAGAATTGATTTAAATTTTCTGCACCCGGAAAACGGCATGCCATTCCCACTACTGCAATAATATCTTTTTGTGTTTTCATATTTTAATCTTTTTAAAAGCACCAGGAATCGGCTCTATTATTACGTTATGTAATCCTGGTAAAAGAATTCAATTTCATGGATATACTATCTCCCATCTCTCTCTCTATTATTTGCCCGATTTCATAATCAATAAACCAGTAAAAGCAGATTGCCAGACATTTTTAATAGTTACTAAACTTATTACCTTTATTATATATAGATATCACGGATGAATTAAATTATCAACTATTATATATATAAATATCACGAATGAACTAAATTGTCAACAATTTTTCAATTTTTTTATTGCTGTTAATTAATTTCCAGAAAAGGATGTCCTTTTTTTGTTGTCAAACTTGTATTTTCTATCCAGACATTGTGCCGACACGTGGGCACAATGTTGTATACTTTTTTATACCTTTTCTGCCCAATTTCTTTCTAAAAGTTACTGATCAAGGTATGTTCCGGTCTGATTTTGTAATGACTCCATGACTTTTATAAGTATTTTATATAAAGACAATTATAAATTTATCTACTTATTTTATAATGTTACCTGAATTCGTTATTAATATATAGAAGGAATAATAAGTGTGAAAATATTGTTTAAAAATAAGACTGATAGGGAGATTGCTGAATATATATATTTAATCATAAATTCCTCATTGGTTTTAACGGAATAAATCCTTTCTTTTCTTCTCTTATTGCTTCAACCAAAATATTTTCTGTCATTCTCACTTTATGAAAATTTATTGTCCAGGAATTTCGATTTTCCACAATAAAGAGATGAAACCACAGATTTTCACCCATAGTAACACAGATTTTTCTATCTATTTCTGTGTAATCGGTGGTTTCTCTTTTCTTCCATTAAATAATTTGCGGAGCTATGTTCTTATTAGTCCTGAATGTAATTCTTTAAGTCGTGACTAACAACTTTATAAGAAAATCCCCTGCATCATCAACATCACTTCGTTAAAACCTGGTTGAACTTTACTGCTGCCCATTTCTATAAAGTGAACAAATATATGGGTATTATTTAATGATTTTATTAAAAAAATCAACAAGAACCAATGAGCATAGAAAAATTTACCCCGGTATCAATAATTTCAGGAAAATCCAGAAATTCTAGAAAATCCTTGAACTTTTAAATAAAATATAATACAATTTAAATTGTTCTGGGGATGTTTTTGATTTCTCTTCTTAATTATATAAAGAAGGGAATTGTTGTATAAGGAGTTTTGATATATGGAAATTGAATTAAGTACAGATGAAGCGACAGCATATGTGGTAATTAAAGGGAGTATAGACCTGAAAGGAGGGGATAGACTTGCGGAGAAATTACAGGAAATTACTTATATGGATAATATCGACCATGTTGTTTTTACGATGACAGAGGTAAAAACGATAACCTCGTCCGGTATTGGAAAACTTCTTAACTTTTTTAAACATATTAATAGTAAAAGCGGCTCCATGGAAATTAAGGGTATTTCAGACAGTCTGTATGAGCAATTCCTGGATATTCATCTGAACAGAATTTTCCCGATTTCAAAGTCATAGCCCTTATATCTTTTTGCTTTTTTATGGATTCATCTATAAAAAAATAGAATGATTACAGAATAATGAAAGTATACAAGATTGTCCCCTTCAGATTATCCAGCCAGAGGTTTCCCGGCAAGCCACTCTGTTTTATTTTCGGAAAAACCATGCTGGAAAACGCCCTTGATATAGCAGGTTCAATCAACCCGGGGGAAACGATTCTTACCGCACCGGAAGAAGATTATGAAAAAGTGCTTGAAAAGATCCCGGCACTAAGAAACAGGCAGTACACATACATTGCCACAGGCAGTACCTGCAAAAATGCGACAGAAAGGGTGCTGGAATTATACAGACAACTGGACGGGGATATCTTTGTTTCAATTCCCATGGATGAACCTGCATTAATTCCAGGGCAATTGGAAAGGTATATAAGGGATGTAACGGAAAAAGGTATCAATGTGCTTACCCTTTATTGTGATTTTTATTGTATGGAGGATGCAATCTCGAATCTCTCTGCAAAGATTGTAACAAACAACAGGAACGAAATTCTCTATATGTCCCGTTCTGTCATTCCTGTTGCCAAGAATGGAACAATTGAACTGAAACACTTAAAGAAAAATGTAGGGGTGTTTTATTTTAGCCGTGATTTTCTGGATAAGCTTGCATCATTAAGCCATATTGAAACAAAACTGGATAAACTCGAAGGGCTTGAACAGCTCAAGTGGCTCGAACTTGGGTTAACTGTCAAAGCCGGAAAAGTTACTCATTATGGATTCGGAATCGATGTTCCCGGACAGGTGGGACAGCTTGAAAAAAGAATAGAATGTTTACAACAACAGAAGAAATAAGAATAGAATCATCAACCATCTGCAATTATCACTGTATCGTCTGTCCGCGGGAAAGCCTTGTCCGGAAAAGGGAGGTAATGACAGATGAGTTGTTTGATATAATAATAGAAAAAACAAATACGGAACTTCCCCATATAAAGCATTTAACGATTTCCGGATTCGGGGAATTTACAGCAGATAAATCATGGCGCTATAAAATTGAAAAAGGGGCTCGATCCTTTAAAGGAGTGCATGTCATTACAAACCTTTCCCTGCCGGATTTTAACGGTCTGGAATTCCTCCTTCACCACATATCAGAACTTAGAATAAGCGTTTACGGGTTGTCGGAAGAAGTGTACAGGAACATCCATCATCCTCCGGTAAATGTACACTACGAAGAAATCAGGGATAAAATAGTATTCCTTTTAGAAAGGAAAAAGACCGGCCAGCGTATTATTCTTAACTATATTGAAATGCCGGAAAACAGGCATCAGACAGAGGACTGGATTAATACCTGGAAAGATAAAGCGGATCTTATAGAAGTCTGGAAACCTCACAACTGGATAAAGGGGAAAGCATACCGTGCCTGCTGCCCGCACCGTATCCCGACATGCGGGAGACCGCATAAAGGACCGGTCCAGGTTCAGGTTGATGGAACCGTCAATGTCTGTTGTTTTGATTATAATGGAGAACTTTTAATCGGGGACCTGAAAAAGCAAAGCTTTCATGACATATTCTTTGGCCCGCAAATGGAGAAAATACAGGATTTACACAGGAACGGCAAAGCTGATATACTGTCCCAGTGCCGGGTTTGTGACCAGAGAAACTGTGCTGAATGTAAAAGCAGACAGTTGCTTTATAGTTCAAAATTTAATATAAAAGAACGGATTAACCTGACTTCCACTGAATATAAAAAATTATCTTTGTAAGGAGAAGAATAAAATGGATGTAAAGGGGAAGAGAGTATGGGATCTTACCCTGGAAGAGATTGAACACCTTTACCATCATGTTCATTTAAATAATTATATCTATGCAGCGTTGAACTGTTTTCATAAAAGCAGGATGCCACTCAACAAAATAATAAAACTCAAAAAAGAGGAAATTCCCCTTCCTTTACGGAAATACACACAGAAACTCATAGAATTATCACCATACCTTGGCAATGACGATTCAAGAATCATCCGGATTAATTATACGTATTATGCTTTTCAACTGTTTAAAGCCTTTTCCGGGTTAAAAGAGAAGGATATCCATACGGCGATTGCGCTACTGGCAGCCCTGGCATATATCCCGGTTGTTGCGGAAAAGAATGATGATTTTGCCCTGTGGCTTCACCCTGTTATCCGGGAAATGGATGACAGGATTCAAACACTTTTTTATGCAATAAAAAAAGAGATTGATATTCCGGCCTTTTTAAGGCTCTGCCTTTTTAAGAATGAAACAATAGATCTTTACGAAGAATCCCCTTTAAGGGCTGTATTTCTTTTTATGCGCGGTGTGCAGAGTATTATTATTATGACCGAAAACAATGAGGATAAGAACATACTCGGGGAAGCATGGAAGAACCTGGAAATGAATATGATCCGGTATGAAAGGGAAAATGGACTGTGTGGGAGTGAGTATAAAGGGAATATACAAAGCTCCGGGCAGATAAGATACAGGAACACCATTTACCTGTACGGCGGGGATTTTTTTCGCAGGATACAGGATGATGATACGGCTTTTGAATGGTATACAAAAGATATTTATTTCGAAGAACTGCCGGAGCTTTTCGGATTTTATCTTACTGATATGAAAACAACCGAAAGACTCATCTGTGCTTACAGGATTGCAAAAAAAAGGGGAGAGGATGATTTTTTAAAGAAACTCATTAATAAATGTATGTACAGGATATGCAGGAATGCTGCAAATTATGCAGAAAAGACACTTGAATTTTTATACACTCATCCCGGTGCCGATCTTTCCTTAAGCAGAATCCCGGATAATGAAAAATACAGGCTCTATGCCGGGGAGGCGAGCAGGGAGATTTTTCTTATCTCGCTTTTGTATCATACGATTATTGATGAGGTGAATTACGAGGATATTGATTACAGTCATTTTTTTGATTTTTAGGTAACGGATAAAAATATGGAACTGGATTTTATTGCAGCCAGACTGGAAGGGCTTGAAGAGACAATCATTCACAAACTCATAGATAGGGCCCAGTTCAGGGTAAACTCCATTGTCTATATTCCCGGGCAAAGCGGATTTGAAGGTTCAAAGGGAAAGAGTCTCCTGGAAATACGTCTTTATTACCAGGAGGAAATGGATGCCCAGTTTGGGCGTTACAGGCAGCCGGAGGAACGGCCTTTTAACGGTGATTTACCGCTTCCCAAAAGAATCGTACAGATCCCGGATACCGGTCTTGCAATTGATGACTATAATAAAGTAAACCTCACCGGGGAAATTCTCACCAGTTATATCGGTCTTGTACCGGGAATTTGCCTCCCGGGTGATGACAGGCAGCACGGGTCCAGTGTTGTTGCAGATGTTTATGCTCTCCAGGCAATTGCCGAACGAATCCATTTTGGTTCACTCTATGTTGCAGAGTGCAAATTCCGTGATAACCCGGATAAATATATAAAACTCATACATTCAAAAGATGAAGAAGGTATTATTGCTGGATTAACAAGGAAAGATGTGGAAGACCTGATAATAAAGCGGGTTGCAGACAAAGTCGCCTATATCCAGACACGGGTGAATACAAAGGTGAGAAATGTCATTGACCCGGAGGTGATTCTCACGTATTACCGGGATTATATTATCCCGTTTACGAAAAAGGGAGAATTACGGTATCTATTAAACAGAATTATAGAGACACCCCTTCCTGATAAAAGGTATCCTCCTCACCGGTAATACCGAACAGTTCATAAATCCTCACTGCCTGCTTTTTCCCTTTTACTGCAATATCATCCAGTTCCCTGGCAATCACCCTGTCGTTTACCTGTCTGTATGTATATTCACTCATGATGATAGAAGTATTATATTCCTTGTTCAAACCTTCCAGCCGTGCACCAAGATTCACATGATCCCCGATAACAGTATAATCCATTCTGCTCTTACTCCCGATATTCCCTACGGTCATTATCCCTGTATTAATACCACAGCCGATGTTTATGAACGGCCTGCCCTGCTTGACAAGCTCCGGATTCAGGACATGAAAGAGATACCTCATTTGAAGGCAGGCGGCTCTGCAGGCTGCAAGGGCATGTTCCTCCTGGTAAACCGGCGCCCCCCAGAATGCCATGACTTCATCCCCTACATATTTATCCAGTGTCCCGGAATTTTTTATAATAATATCTGTCATAACAGAGAGATAATCATTCAAAAGGGATACCAGTACCTGGGGCTCTCCAAGCATTTCGGAAATTGTTGTAAACCCCCTGATATCGGAAAAAAACACCGTTAATTCCCTGTCCTCCCCGCCAAGTTCGAGCATCCTCGGATTCTTTAAAAGCTCATCCACAACACCGGGGGAAACATAGTTTGCAAAACGTGTCCGGATAAAACGTGCTTCCTTTTCGCCGATAAAAATACGGTAGAGGATCGCCGAGATATAGGTAATAAAAACGGCCAGAAGGGGAGTCCAGTAAAGCATTATAATATTGTTAAGAAAGAGTATACAGCCGGAGATCAGAAACACAATGGTAAAACTTAAAAGAAGCACAAAGGACTGCCATATTTTGATGTATGACAGGATAAAAGAAATAAGCATGGTAAAAAAAAGAATAATGACTATATTCAGAAAGGAAGGAATTTTGACAAGAAAATTTTCGTTAATGAGTGTATTAAAAGCATGCGCATTAAATTCAATACCGTACATCGGGCCAAGGGGGGATACCCAGATATCATGAATGCCCTGTGCATATGGACCGACGAACAGGGCTTTGCCGCGAAGATATTCGGGATCTGAATAAAAAACATCGACATAAGAAAGGTATTGCAACTGGAGACGAAACTCGTCATACCTGCCGGCAAAGTTAATGGGTGTCTGGCATCTTGCATTGACTGGAATGTGAATGTCTTTATCGATTCTCCGGATTATTTCACCTGTCTCCCCATAGACCGGCACATGGGCATTCCTTACCTGGATCTCTTTCCCGGGGATAATGGACACATCACCCGGTGCTGCATCGACATACGTAAGAAAGAGTTCGAATACGATATGGGAAATGGTCATATCGTCATAGGTGCCGAAAAAGGTGACCGTTCTGTATATTGCGTCGACCGGGTCGGCTTCTGCTGCAATGGTCCCGATTCCCCATGCAGCAGAAGCGAATTCGGCCAGGGGTGTTTTTACTGTTTTGAAATGTATCATCCCGCTGTCAGAACCTTCGATGCTGTATGGCTTCTCCCTGGCAGGATGAAGATACATATCCCCGCTCGCCGCTTCCTGCTCCTTTACCTTTGTATCTGCCGGATATGCAAGAAAAATTTTAACACCAGCATCCTTTGCTTTTAACAGTGCTGTTTTAAACCGCTCATCAATTTCATTATTTTCGTCTGTAATTAACTGTATCTCGTATTCATCATAATCCACCTTTATATCATTAACCTTTGCAGAAGAATCAAGGAAAAGAATATCGATAAAGATAAAGGCCGGCTGCATTTCTATAAGGCGCTCGAAAAACCGGGCATGGATGTTATATGAAAAAGGCCATGATCCGAAGGTTTCAAGGGCATATTCATCAATACCCACGACCCAGATATTCTTGTCCAGATCCGGGTTGCTTTCAATCAATACACTATCATCTTTCGTATCTTCCTTTATATCTCTTCCATAATCCTTTGCTTTCATTGCAAACATACTATCATAGATCATATTCTCGAGCGGATCAAAAAGATTTGTATTCATGTTCAGGATGATAACAAGAATACCTGCAACAAGACCGATCCCGATATAAATAAGCCTGTTCATTACATCCCTTTTATTCGCCTAATGCCATGAAATGGATGACACCGATTCTCCATTTTTTTATATTTGACTTTGCCGCACATACCTGGAGTCCTTTACCTAAATATTCTTCCGGGTTTGAACTAAGTACAGGAAATATTTCCTCTTTCGTTTTTTTCGTATCGGCAAGGGTAAGGGGGTGTTCTGTTACTATTCCGACAACATAATTTTTCCCCGGGCTGCCGTAAACAGAGAACGTATACTCTGCATTTGCTTCGGGCAATGTATAGTGAGTATTGTTCTTTATCTTATTTGCAGAATTAAAAGAACTCGGAAAGAGTTGATTGACCTCCCCGTCCGGTCCGATACTCATAATCGTCATATAATACATTTTGTCTTTATTTCCATTAAGCGCAAAGTGAATGACCAATTCCTCCTCGATTTTATATGCAGGAAGCACACCATCTTTGTTCAGCCCCAGGTATACGTCAACTTCATCCAGCGGTTCTATGCCTTCCAGTTCATCGATATACCGGGTAATATTCTGGGCAGGGATATCCTTTCCGGTAATCGCGTGATGTACAAGTCCTGCAAGCTGCTGGGTGAAGAAATCGATGGTATCCTTATGACCCGGGATACTCCATACTCCCATCACTTCCCCACACTGCAAAGCGGTAAGCTGTGCAGCGATCGATATGTCCGTATCTTTATAAAGGATATTTCCTGTAAGGAGGTATTGAATGCCGGAACCATGTTTTGTTTCATCCTTTTTTTCGGAAACAAGAAGCATCCCGGATTTTGAAAGATCGGTACATAAGATATTATGAACAAGCCGGGACAGTTCAGGATTTTCACAAATAAAAGGATCAATACAAATTTTCTTATTCCCCAGGGCAGTAAGAATTGCAAGCAAACCATTTATTTCCTCTGCTTTCTTCTTTTCTTTATCACGGTTCTTCAATTCTTCATAGATAATTTTTGCCTGTCTATAATTACCCAGTTCCAGGTACAAATCCGCTTTCATTAAAAGAAGATCCAATACGAGTGCAGGATCCTCTTCAGCAAGGAGTATTCTGTCAATCTCACGAATCGATTTTTTTATTGAAGTTTCATCCATAATGCCCCTGGCACCCATCGTTCCAATCATAACAGAATCATAATCCTTATCCTTTGCCAGTTTTTCCAGGAAAGCCTTGAATGCTTTAAAAGCGCTGGATGAACGCCCGGAAAGTGCCTGTACAATAATATCCTCAACGGGCAACTCCTCACCTTCCGGGACTTTTATCTTATTTCCATCAAGCAGTCTGATGGTAAACCGGGCATTCTTTGCAGAGGTAATCCTGTCCTGAAGCTCTACCTCCATTCCCCGTTTCGGTTTTAATTCTTCCCCTTCCCTGAATAGTATGATTTTCCCTATGGCAAGATCCACAACACCAATGACATTTTCTGCAAAAACACCCGTGGAAATGAAAAGCATACAGAATATAAACAGAAAGTTATATATCATATTCCTTTTCATATTGCCTCCATAAAAACATTGACTCTATTTTTTCCCAATTTTATCATACCACAAAAAATGGAAAATATCCACCTGCCGGATTCCTGTATCCGGCTCCTTCTTCCCGGTACTACATCTCTATAATCATTTCACTGTATTTTTCAGAAAGGCTCTTCATATCCGGCGATTTTTCACCAGACACGGAATTTTCAAGGTATGATACACTCAAATCCCTGATCATATCAAAAATTTTTTTATAACCTGCTTTCCCATTTACCTGGAAAAAATCTATAAGCGGGGAAAATAATGAGAAATCCGTAAAACTTTTGAGTGTTGAATCTTTAACAGGAACCATGATAGATCCGCTGCCCAGCTGGTTTCTTATAAATTTTAATGTATAAAAACGGGACGCTTCGGAAGTGATAAGCAAATACGGCCTTTCTATTTTAAGGTCTTCTGTGTCTGTATAGTGAAATCCATCCAGGTTGACACATGCCTTTATTTTCTTCTCCCCCAGGAATGTATTGACAGCAACCGAACCACCCATATGAATACCAAGAATACCCAATGCTTCCAGATTGCATTTTCCGTTTAATATGGAAGATATTTTTCCGGAATGGACATCGCCAAGCCAGTTCAAAACCGAATGTACATCCTCCATTCTTCTCCCGATCTCCGATATTTTAATCGTCTCTATAGTAAACAGCTTTTGAAGAAGTTCCTTCTCATCCGGATTCTGCTGGGCAAAGAATGCCGACATAAATATTTCCGAAAGCCGTGTCTGCTGTTTTATCGCCTTTCTTCTTTCCGGGGGGCAGATCGCAATGTCATTGTCCGAAAATACGACCGGGAGGGAGGAATATGGATGGGTAAGGCCAATGACGATAAATCCGTGACTGGCCAGATCTTCGTTCAAAACTCTTAAATCAGTCACATAGTTTATGCAATTCCCGCCATGAAGCGAGAGGATAACAGGATAGCTTTCCTTCTCTGTGGATATTTCTGCATCTATTATACTGTTTGTTTTTACCAGTCCAAGATATTCAAAGAAAAATGAAGGCATATGATAGTATTCCGCCATGTACTTACTTAAAAGGTGCGGATAACTCCAGTATGGATCCAAACCTGTTTTTTTTGAAGTATCCGAAGGATACCATATTTTTAAAGCCAGTTTCCGCTTATCATCCTGATTATCGGTCAGTGACTCCTGCCTGGTTTGATCGAGTACTGCTTCCCAGGTTGTCCCGGTCTTGTATGGTCCGGTTGGAAGGGGAAGTTTAAATACAGGAAAAAGAACCGGGAGTAAAATGGTGAAAACAAGAAAGAAGAAAGTCGTGAATAAAAGGAATAATTTCGGATGTTTCTTTTTATTATGAAAAAAAATTTTCATTTCCTTTTTCCGTTTTCTCACCTGGATAATACTGATAATGAGTACCACACCGGAAAAAATATAAGCCGGGACCATCTGCCACCGGGGTGATTCCATGAACAGGTGGAAGACAAAAATAAAAGGAAAGGAAACAGGAAACAGCAAAAACACAAAAGGTCTGTTTCGGGGCGGGATAAGAAGGATGATAACAGACAATGTCAGAGATATGAGTGTGATGATTTCACCTGATCTCATAAATGCTCCTTTAACCCGGGCAACTATTGTTTTTCTCTTTCGTATTTTCCATTTTTTTCATGTATCCGTCAAGAAGATTTTTGCATACTTCCGCTTTTGAATAATTAATCATAATCCCTTTTCATTTTTATGATTTTTATATATAGTAAGCATATCAAACGAAGGGTAACAGGATGAATATAACTGAATTGGCAAAAAATGCATATAATGCTTCTCTCTCCATGTCCGAACTTAAAAGCAGCAGGAAGAATCTGGCTTTAAAGAAAATCGTTCACATCATAAAAGAAAAAAAAGACGACATCCTCATGGCAAACAGAAAAGACCTGGAAATAGCGGAAAATGAAAATCTTTCAAAACCTCTTTTAAAACGGTTAAAATTCGATGAAGAAAAAATACAGGCTGTCTGTTCGGGCATAGATATGCTCATACAACTTGACGATCCGGTGGGAAAAATTCTTAAGGCAACGGAACTTGACCAGGATCTTGAACTATATAAAATTAGTTGTCCTATCGGTGTTATCGGTATTATTTTCGAATCCAGGCCCGATGCCCTTGTCCAGATATCCACTCTCTGTTTAAAAAGCGGGAATGCAGTCCTCCTTAAAGGGGGGAAAGAAGCACTTCATACAAATAAAGTTCTTGCAGGGCTTATTACCGATGCAGGGAAAATGGCTGGTTTGCCGGACCACTGGCTTACCCTTCTTGAAACCCGCGAGGATGTAAAAGATCTCTTATCCCTTCATCAATATGTAAACCTCATCATACCACGAGGTTCGAATGAATTTGTCCGGTATATTATGGAAAATACAAAAATTCCTGTCCTGGGTCATGCCGATGGCATATGCCATGTTTATATCGATAATAAAACGGATATTGACATTGCATTGAAAATTGTCATCGATTCAAAATGCCAGTATGTTGCGGTCTGCAATGCCCTGGAAACACTCCTTGTACATGCAGAGGTGGCGGGGGAATTGCTTCCGCGCCTGAAATCGCTTCTTGATGAAAAGGGGGTGGAAATCCGGGGGTGTGAGAAAACCCGTGATATTATCAATGTCAAGCCGGCAGTTGAAGCGGATTGGGGTACAGAATACCTTGATACTATTCTTTCAATAAAGATTGTGGATTCCCTGGAAAAAGCGATAGATCATATCAATACATACGGGTCAGGTCATACTGATGCAATTGTCACTACCAGCAGCAGGAACGCACAGAAGTTCATGCAGCGGGTTGATTCAGCGGATGTGTTTATCAATTGCTCCACCAGATTTTCCGATGGGTACCGGTATGGTCTCGGGGCAGAAGTCGGAATCAGTACAAATAAAATACATGCAAGGGGCCCGGTGGGAATGGAGGGTCTTATAATTTATAAATGGATTTTACTGGGCGATGGACATATTGTTGCTGATTATGCCGAAGGCAGAAAGCACTTTACCCACAAACCCCTGGACAGAGAGTATCTATCAGAATAGGAATAGGTATGCGTAATTTTTCTGATATACGGCGGATTGTGATAAAGATCGGGACAAATACCCTTACACGGAATAACAACATCGATACCGCTTATGTGAACGACCTTGCCTGCCAGGTGAATTCACTTTATTCTTCCGGCAAGCAGGTGGTGATTATTACTTCCGGTGCAATCGGTATGGGAGCAGGGCAACTCAGTCTAAAAAAGAAGGTAAAAAAAGTAAAAATCCAGCAGGCATGTGCAGCAATCGGACAGCCGCTTTTGATGCATGAATATCATAAGGCCTTTTCCGGATATAATATCAAGGTGGCCCAGGTACTGCTTACCACGGATGTATTAAAACACAGAACCACCTATGTTAACTTAAGGAACTCCATAGAAACCTTACTTCACCTTGGCGTGGTCCCGATCCTGAACGAAAATGACAGTATATCGACAGAAGAAATAGGTACTGCATTTGGCGATAACGACAGGTTAAGTGCCCTTGTTGCAAGTAAACTCGATGCCGGGCTTCTCATTATGCTTACGGACATTGATGCATTGTATGACAAAGACCCGCGCATTCATCCTGATGCAAAACCGGTCCTTGAGGTGCATGAGATAACCCCGGAGGTAGAACAATATGCCGGGGGCAGCGGGAGTGTTTTTGCAAAAGGGGGGATGAAAACCAAACTTGATGCGGCAAAGATCATTCTTACCACCGGCTGTAAAATGGTTCTTGTTCATGGGAGGGAAAAGAATATCATTCCACGCGTGGTGGCAGGTGAAGAAATCGGTACCCTTATTTTACCACAACAGCGGCTCGGTAACAGGGTGCGCTGGATTCTTCACACGGAACCTGCAGGGGTGATTACTATAGACAGCGGGGCGATGAAAGCGCTGGAACAGAAGAAAAGCCTGCTGCCAAAGGGTGTAATAAAAGTGGAAGGGATATTTCTTGCAGGAAGCGTGGTAATGCTTAACGACAGGGCAAAAGCCGTTACCAGCATGAGCAGCGATGAATTGAACCTCCTGGCAGGAAAACACAGCAGGGAAATAAGGAAAATACTGGGACAGGACCGACAGGATGTTGTGGCACTGGCAGAGGATATTGTTTTCCTGGGGTAAGAAGTCCCGGCCGTTCATTTTTTTTAATCTCACCGGAATCACTGAAAAAGACCATCGATAATGAGGTTCTCCTCTTCAATTCGTATAAAGGAAATCTACACTATAAATTTCATTGAACAATTCTTTATCTATTGTGTCTAATAATAGAGAAGAGGTTCCTGCAAAGGATACCATGAGGAAGAAAAGGAATTTGAAAGGGGAATAAGACCATGGAAAAAGCATTTTCTTTTGCACTTAAAGAGTTTACTATTAAAAAAAGGGAAGACTGGATACGTTATGATGAACCTTATTTATGGGTTTTTGGCATCCATCTCGATTCAAATACTCTGGGAAATAATTACGTTATCACGATTGATAATCCCGGTCATAAAAATCTTGGAAAATCAAAACTGACATCAGGTAAAACAATACCTATTCCTCCTGATGTCGGGAGAATAATAATGGAGGTAAAACCAATTGGTAGTTTTGCACTGACGGGAATAATAATATTTGCATGGGAAGAGGATCATACTGAAAATAAAAAGGTAATAGAAGCATATCATGAATCTGCAAAGCTAATAAATGAGTTTATCAGAACAAGTGTCAATAAAATGGAAATTAATGATAACGAGAAAAGGGATTTAAAGGACAAACTGAAAAAGAAAATAAAAGATATTTATAAATCTGCCATCAAATTTTATATTCCGACAAGCTGGGACCAGGATGATTTTATCGGGTATGAAAGCAAGATAGTATTTCTTGATGAAATGCCTGAAAATGCAGAATTGGAATTCCATTTCAAAGGGGACAATGCCCATTATGTTGTTAAGGGGGAATACGGTTGTCTGGTGGGGGGTGTTATATTCCTTATTAATACAAAGGACCTGGGTTATACCGGTATCTACGATACAGGCTGGAACAATGCCCGGCTCATGACAGGTACAGGGAATTATTTCTATATTCTAAGAGGAGATGAAATAATCCAGATGAATGCAAAAACTCTCAAGGCTACCGGGGTCACGGATATAATTGGTAAAGAAACAAGACTTATGACAGCCCTGGGTGAGTATGTTTATGTTATAAGGGGGGATGAGTTAATCCAGATGAATGCAAAAACTCTTAAGGCTACCGGCGTTACGGATACAGGCTGGACCACAGCCCGGCTTATGACAGCCCTGGGTGAGTATGTCTATGTTATAAGAGGAGACGGACTCATCCAGATGAATGCAAAGAAACTTAAAGCTACAGGAGTCAGGAATTCGAGCGGGAAAAAAATGAAACTCATTACTGCACTCGGTAATAACATATTGGCATTATTTACATAATTATCAGGAAACTCTTACTGCCTGAAATTGTGATGGCAATTGATGAAATGCCTTTTTGAAGCATTTTGTAAAGTAAGCGGAATTTGTAAATCCCACTGCATAACACACCTCCGTAACATTTCCATAATTGGCTTGCAGTAACTGCACTGCTTTTCTTAAACGATATGATTGAATATACTGGTTTGAAGATTGTCCGGTTAATGCCTTGATTTTCCTGTTAAGGGTTGCTTTACTCATGAAAAGGCTTTTTGCACAAATTTCGATATTGAATTCCTGGTCGGCTATGTTTTCTTCTATTATGCTATGCAGATTATTCAGAAATTTCCGGTCAATTGAAGTAAAAGAAAATTCAGAAGGCTGCAAAAGCAATTGCTTTTGCATCTTTTCCTGGAGACCACGGCGCAGCCTTATTAAATTCCTGATCCGGGCTTTCACAATTTTGAGATTAAACGGTTTTGTGATATAATCATCTGCCCCGTGTTCCAGCCCCCGGATAATGTTTTCTTCGGATGTCTTTGCCGTCAGAAGTATGACCGGGATGTGGCTTGTTTCAATCCCGCCTTTCAGTATCCGGGTAACTTCATATCCATCCATACCAGGCATCATTACGTCACTCACCACAAGATCCGGGATAACTTTCCGGGCTTTTTTTACCCCCTCTTCTCCATCACCTGCCTCAATTATATCACACTCGTTTTCAAGACCTTCGCGCAAATACTCGCGCATTTCCGTATTGTCTTCAATTAAAAGAATAAGATTTTTCTTTTTCTCATCCCGGGATATATCCGGATATTCACTATCAGACTCCTTAATCACTGCTTTCTGTATACATATTTCACGGATTTCCTGTGTGAGTTTAAATTCTTTGGGAGCCGTTTTTTTCTGTATAATTTCACTGTCGTTAAAATGTTCCCTGCCGAGGGGCAGCCGGATTATAAACTCTGTTATGTGTTGATTGCTTGATTCATCAATGCTGCTTTTAACTTCTATTGCCCCGTGATGGAGTGTCACCAGTTCTTTCACCAGTGAAAGGCCAAGACCTGAGCTGCTATATGCGGGGTTACCGATAGTATTCGCCTGGTAAAAATAGTCGAAGATATGATCCAGGTGTTCGGGCGGAATACCGATTCCTGAATTCGCTACAGTAATCTCCGTATATCCCGTGGGAAATTCTTTATGGTCCCTGCTTTTATCCTCCTTTGTTATGCGAACCATGATTTTCCCTCCCCCGGGGGTGAATTTTATTGCATTAATGAAAAGATTCAGATATATCTTTTCGAGTTTTTCCGTATCAACATACACCAGGATCTCATCCAGTCCTGTTTGAAACGATAGTTCCTGCTGATTCTGTCCGGCAATATAGCTGAAACATTCAACAATACCTTTTGTAAAAGATACAATGTTCTGTTCACAAACATGTATCTTCATTTTCCTGCTTTCCAGCCGGGAGAGGTCAAGCAGTTGATTGACGAGCCGAAGCAGCCGGTATGAATTACGGATCATCAACCCGAATTTCCTTTTCTGTTCCGGTTCAGTACATGCTTCAAGCATATCCTCAAGGGGGCTTAAAATAAGGGTAAGGGGAGTACGAAACTCATGTGAAATAGTGGCAAAAAAGCGGGATTTTATACGGTCCATTTCCTTGAGCCGGTCGGTTTGTTCCTTTTCTTTTTGTAATATCGTTATCCTGTACGCAAGCCCGAAAGAAAAGAGGACAACCATTAAAAGGCTCCCGATGTCTATAAAAAAGGGTACGAGAAAATCGATCGATTTTATATACAATGCTTCCACAGGAATCAATGCCAGTATCCCAAAGCCGGTAAGCGCTGTCATGGAGACCAGGAAAAATACCGCAACACGGTTTCCCTTTACAAGGACAAGGACAGCGAGTATCAGGACAAGGACACCGGAAGCTCCCATGATGATATTATTGATTGTTTTAAAAATTGCGAATGAAAAAGAAAGAAGCCCTGTACCGACAACAGCATAAATGATTATATGAAGAATCATATCCGGCAGGGGAAAATATTTTTTTATCGATAGAAAATTCCTTGAAAAGAAGAGGAAACAGATAAAACTCAATAACTTGAAAATGGTGGTGATAATCGTTTCATAACTGCCCAGGACAGGAAACCATTGCGTAACAATGTGGTGGTTATTAAGCTGGAGTATTGCAAGACTCAAAATAAACAAGATGTAAAAGATATAACTCCGGTCTTTAAACGAGAGAAACAAAAAGAAATTATAAAAAGCCATAATGAATATAATCCCAAGGAACAGCCCGGTAAAAACTTGTGAATTCCGTACCATGTTCTGAAATGCTGCCGGATGCCATAGTTTAAGCACAAGATATAACGCAGCAGAGGTCTTTACTTTCATGTAAAAGGTCTTTGCTTCACCCGGGTAAAGGATAATGGAAAAAACATAATTCCTGTATGCATGGCCGAGTTCCGAAGAAGGAATTCCCGGGTATACCCGATTTACCCGGAAGGTTTGATCGCTTTGCGGTAGGTAAAACTCTAATTCGATATTACTTTTAAAATAATCGTACTCCAGAAACCATTCATGGTGGGTCCCGGTCCTGTTCGCCAGCCGGAACCGGAGCCAGATTGTTTGTTCATTTTCCGGCAGGAACCCTTCGCTGTTGATTGTCCGAAAGGAGTCTGTACATTCCGGGGAAGAAATTTCTTTTATTGTATAAAGTTCCTTGTTGTCGATGAGGTAATCCGCATTATGCGTAACAAACTCATAGGTAAGATCATCGCTTAGAAGGATTTCTTTGCTTTCACCGGCAACTGCCCGGGCGGATACCAGCCATAAAAGAAAAAATAATAATGCATTTATCTGCTTTCCATTATTCGTCATCTTGCTATTCCTGGAATAAATACCGGGATTTATTTTATCATAATGAGTAAAAAAAGAAAAGAGAAACTTGACAATTAAACAATGCTGTGATTTGATGAGATATAATGAAGGTTAAAGGAGGGGTAAAGTGGCAGAAAGTAAGGTTAAATTTCCATTTACGGAAAAATTGGAACCGCTTCGAAAAATTATTCATAGCGATGGTATTCAGGGAATTCAATTAGCTAATATTTTCAATGCCTGTCTGGCTGACAAACCACAACATGCAGAAGATTATTGGAAAAGATTAGAGACTTTAATGAAGGAGTTTCATTTAAAACCGGACAACAACGATTTAAAGGAAGAGATACTATTTTTTATAAAATATTTATTTACCGATAGTTTCGGCTGCTCGGTTCCACCATTTATAGTTTTTGACTTTACCCTTAAGAATGAAAATCGATTTGACAAATTATTTGCAGGAATCGATGATAGATTGAAAATTTTCAAAGAATCACACTCGGGCTGGTAAACTGTCCCGGCAGATTTTTCTCCTATGTCCTCCAACACCCTTGCCGATGTCCTGAAATCAATATCCCGCTTTTTACCGGAAACACTCCTCTCCTCTTTATCCTGGCAGCGGGTATTCGATCTCGCGGGTCAATTACCTGCCCTCCTCTGCCCTTATTCATTCGGTTTTGAGATGCCCCTTCATCAACCTTTACAAAACGTTGACTTTGCTTTCTGCATTACCCAGCCTGGCTGCGATATACTCACCGGCATCTATCCGCTTGAATCAAGATCGGAACTGACTGAAAATCCCCGTATATGGCCGGGTATTAAAAATTTCTGCAAGGTGTGGGGTAATCCCGGTTCCGGGCCATTCCGGCGTGTGGAGAATCTCTGGCTTGAATTCAGACCGGAAAATCGAAACTTCGTTAATACCCCTGTCCCCTTTATAAAAATGAAAGATCCTGCAGGGCAGGAAACCTGGCTGCCTGACAGCCTGGAAATGCTGTACGGGAAAAGAATACCTGAACGGGTAAAACACTGCCTATCCTGTTTCTTAAAGAATTTATCTCCAAAGCTCCGTCCCTTCCAGGCCGGTATTTACGAACAGGATGGCAGATGCCATATCCGGCTCTGTCTTGAAGGATTGATGCTAAAAGAATTACCGGGTTTCCTGAAAAGAACAGGCCTTGAATTACCTCATCTTGATGATGATGTTTTGAGTACAATGGAGAGAATTTGTGTACATATCGATATTGGAGAAACCATGGGGCAGACAATCGGGATAGAACTCCGGCAGGATCCCGGAAAGGAACTTGATGCAAGAACACAGCCGGAATGGGACAGGGTACTTGATCTGCTTGAACAAAAGGGATTATGCCGGCCGGGGAATAATGCATTTTTAAAAGAATTCCGGGGGTATTCATATGAAATGATACATCCCGATCTGGCACCGTTCATTACGTTCAGGTTTCTCTATTATCTGAAAGTAGTATACACCCCGGGTGAACCGGCAAAAGTAAAAGCCTATTTCGGTTTTGTAAACCGGACAGTTGTTCCGGCCATGGAAAACAAAACGTATCATTTTATCTTTCATAAGCAATTGTCACAGGAAATCATCCACGGGGCAATAAGAAAGGGAATAACATTCCTTTCACTGAACCAGTTACCCCACGGTGAGTTCAACACATATATTTCCGGGGATATGGAAATGAGGACAGCAGAATATGACAGTTCCCCCTTTGTCACTGCCTTTGTTTTATATTGTACCAGGCATATATCCGATGAACTTTTTTACCTGCCCCGGCAAAGAGCCGGGATATTTCTTCACCGGGAGGGATTGCCCGGGTATCTCTGGAAATACTGGACATATGCAAGCGGCAGGACAATTGTCCCGGATACGGATGACACCTGCTGCATTTCCTTTATCATGCAGGAGCTTTTTCACCTTGATGAAGTAAAACGGAATATTCCCGTGATTCTTTCGAATCGTGATAAAAACGAACTTTTTAACACCTGGATAAAGGAACCGCATGCATCAAATGATACGGATATTGTTGTTAATGCAAATATTCTTCTGTATCTCGGAAACCGCAAAGAAACAAAAGCTGCCATAGCATTTATAAAGGAATGCATTGTCAAAGGTGAGGAAAAAAAGCATTACCAGTATTACCTGAACAACCTGGCCTGTTATTACATGGTCAGCAGGGCGGCAATACATGGCATCCATGACTTTAAAGAACTCTTCCCGGTAATGAAAGAACGGATCCTTGAATCCCGGAACCCGGAAGGTACATGGGGGGATGCATTGTCGACAGCACTGGCTCTTTGTTCATTACACAATATGGAAGTACCTACCGGGGAGGCAGATGAAGCATTCCTCCGGCTTATGAACCGGCAACAGGCGAATGGGGCCTGGGGACGTTCGGCCTTTTATGCAGGCCCTGAACCGCCGGGACCCCATTCAGTCTGGTTCGGGTCGGAAGAACTCACCACGGCATTTTGCCTGGAAGTCCTTACTAAAAGAATTGGGAGCACCAGATGAGGTGCCCCTCTTTTATTCTAATTCCAATCCAATAAATAGATTGTTATTGATGATTAAATCAAAATTCTTTACATATAAATTCTGATTAATATAAGGTAAAGATATCTTAAAATTATCTATATCAAATATTTTTATTTTCGATAAATCTGGTTTGTAATATTTTAAAACATCAAGTGTCACTTTAAAATGTAAGACTTTCTCCTTAAATTTTAATCTGCTGAAAAATGGTTTCAAGTAATAACAGGATCCTTCTTTACTAATATTTATTTCAATATTAGATTCAATAATTGTATTTGAAGAATTTACATCGACATGAGAATTAATAAAACCTAATTTATAATGAAATCTTAATTCATATTGTAAAAGAATATTAATATTCTCAAGTTTGATAACTCCATTTTCAAGCTTAAAATTTAATGGCTTTGTCAAATAACAATCGATTCTGAATATTTCCAGGCTTTTTATTTTAAAAAGAGTTTTATAATAGCTGGATTCAACTATTTCATCACTATATGGTTTGTTTATCAATTCTTTCAGGTCATTCTTATAAATTTCCGGAATATAATCAATATTTTTCTTAATCTCTGTCTGTACTTTCACGAATTCTGCTAATTCTGAATTCTCGGAAAGTGTATTTACTTTATTAATTCCCATTTTATCAATCTTACCATCAAATGGATCTATATTAATTCTATGCGGGAGTCTAAAAATGGGATATGGATAAGTCATTTTATTCAAAATTTTTTCTGCAATAACCGGTTTTAGATTAATTGTTAAGTCATAGCTATCATTACTCATACAATTCTCCTTTAATTGTTTAATAGACTTTACTACTTATTAAAATAAATATTGTAATTACCTCCTTTCTTTTCACCTTACATTGTTAGACCCCAAAGTCTTTAGAATGGTTCGAGAAATTTTCAAGGTTCAATCTGTTTTTTAGTGAGAAAAGTGAATCATTGTTTTTTATAGTAGTATCCTGGAGAATTATGTTTGTTAAGTATAAAACCAGGAAACAAAAATGCAAAATTACTTAGCGGGTAAAGAATATAATTAAAGGGAATTTAAAAGCAGGAAAATACAGGGAGGTACTTTCCTGCTTTGATTACATATAATTTCTATGCAATAAATTCCATAATATTCAAGTGTTGCCAGTGGCCCCTTCCGGTTCATATTATTATCGTTTTACCATATGATTGTGCCAAAATATATAGTAAACTAATCACCTGACACACCTTATACCTTTATACCGGATGTTGGAGTTCAACCTCGGTTGTATAATAAGGTGGTTCATCTTTTGCTAACCAGCCGATATTTCCCCAGCGCTTATAAAGATGAAAATACGGATCATTAGGGCGTTGAATTTGCAGCACTACATTCGCCACATGCCATCCGGAATGTCTCCCGGAATCATCATGAGAAAGTGTTATATATGATTTTCTGAGTTTTTCCAATGTTAAATCATCGGTCTTAAAATAATAAGTATCATTATCACCCCTTTCAAAATCATTATAGCCGGGTGTATCCATATCAAATCGTTTGCCGCCAATAATTAACATTACATCTGCATCCGTACCAGCATAAGAAATATTGCTGGTGGTTACTGTTATTGCTATTGCAATAATTTGTTGATCATCCCTGAAATGTTGAGTATTTAACTCCCAGGTATACTTTTTATATTTTTGTGGTTCAGGCATAAAAATCCTCCTTGAAAATACTGGTTTCTTTAAAAAATTACCTATCACCTTCCTTAGACCCGTTTCCCCGGGCATTGTTCAAAAGAAATCCCCGAAAACACCATCCATCACCTCACATGCTTTTCAAGTTTGTTACGGAGCAACCCTTTTGCCGTGTTTATTCTTGATTTGACCGTCCCGATCGGGATACCCATTTTTTGTGAAATCTCCGAATACTTCAGGTTACCGTAATAAAAATATACAAGCGGTTGTTTCAGGTGTTCCGGGAGTTTGTGAACATAATCGGACAATATCTTCTTTAATGACTTCATCAAAAAATATTCTTCGCTGTTATATGAATGGAATGAACCGGGGGAAAAAGAAATAAAGTCCGGACTGTCAATCAGGACAGGATTCTTGTCATAAATCCGTTTTTTATAATTGATGCAATGGTTTCTTGCCACGGAATATATCCAGGTTTTCAGTTGTGCTTTGCCGGTAAAAGAAGAGCTTTTCAAGTAAACCTTCATCATTATTTCCTGGGTCACATCCATGCAGGTATGTTCGTCAAAACGGAATTTACTGGCGATTCTGTTCACATAGTTATAAATCGTATGTAGGTGATCTATGGGAATCGATTTTTCTGCGGATTCTATCATATATTTTCTCCTTCGATGTATGTAAAAACAGGAATGAAACAGGATACATTCCTGTTTTTCCTTGAATGTAGCTGCAACAGAAACAGAAAGATATAATGGGTAAATCAATCTTTAGTAGAAACGGATCACTTTATTTATTAAGGCACAGAAGTTCACCGTGAAAGGCAAGGAAAAGCAGGAATGACAAACAAATACATGGAAGACGGTAATTGGTTGTACCGGAAAGAATTATTTACCGTATAGAAAGGGGTACTCAAACGGGATGTTCAACTATTATAAAAATAGAATCATTCACTATAAAAATCGAATCATTTTCCCTTTCCGGGCGGGAATTCGATATCGGGCAAGCCCTATTGACAAAGAAAAAAAAGTAACTTACAATTCCACAGATTTAATCAATCGGTGTAATCGGTGGAATCGGTGGTTCCAAAAACCCGATTATAAACTTCCACCCCCCTTTCCCATTCCCTTGCAATATATCATCTCCTGTTATATAATTCCTGTAAGAACAGAAAGACGATGAAACCGGCATATAAAATATTGCTTGCAGAAAAAAGCTATAACCAGGCCCTTGAAATACAGAAGCTTCTTACCTATAATGACCACTTTGATTCGGATATAACATATACCTCCCAGTATGAAGAAGTGATAAGCCTGTTAAAAAAGATACAATTCGACATCCTGCTCCTGGATGTGAGGATTTCGGATATCAACCCGGATGAAGTCATTAATGAAATAAAGGAAATAAGCAGCACCATCTCGATTATTACACTTATCAGTGATAGTGATGAAGAACTGGGTATTGAAACGATTCATCTGGGTGCCCAGGATTACCTGGTAAAAACAAGGCTGGATGAGGAAACGCTGTCACATTCCATTGTTTTTTCCTTTAAACGAAATAATCTCATCAAACAAATCCGGCAGGGGAAATTAAGGGAACAGCATATACGGTTTATTCTTGAACTTTCGTTCAGGTCATATTCCTTAAGCAAGCTGATGCGGCAGGCCCTTGATCTGATTATTTCGGTTTTACCCGGGTCGCCGGCGATCCGGGCCTGTATTTTTATAGCAAAAGAAAATATCGATAAATTCCTTCTTGTCGCTCATCGCGGTTTTACCGATGAAATGGTCGAATCTTTCAGCGAACTGCCTCTTACTTCCTGTATATGCGGGGAACCGGCAAAAAACAATTACCTTTCATATCATAATGAAAAGGCAGGAACCGGGGAGCATTGCCGGGTGCCCGTACTGTACAATAAAAAATTGCTTGGTACCATTATCATCATCCATAAGAAAAAAGCTTTGGAAAAGCCCGGGTTTCAGAAATTCCTTATGTCTGTTGCAGATTCCCTGGCAGAGGTGATTGAGAGCAAACAGACAACCCGCCGGTTAACGACCCTTGCCTTTTTCGATACACTTACCGGTCTGCCCAACAGGAACCAGTTCTGTTACCGCCTTAAACATATCCTTTCCAATGCAAGACGGTATTCATACAATTTTGCCCTTCTTTTCCTTGATCTGGACCGGTTCAAGTCCATTAATGACAGTCTTGGACACCACGCCGGTGATTTACTGTTAAAGGAAACCGCAAAACGGCTAAAAACCACGGTACGGGAATCGGATATTGTGGCCAGACTGAGTGGGGATGAGTTTGCAATCATCCTTTCCCGGATAAGGCATGAACAGGAAGCTGCTCTTGTTGCCCGGAAGGTCTGTCAGAATATGAATAAGCCCTTTTTTGTTTCGGATAATGAATGTATTATTTCAGCGAGTGCCGGGATTGCTGTTTTCCCATCGGACGGGGAATATATGAATAAACTGCTGGTGAATGCAGATACTGCCATGTATTATGTAAAAAAACACGGGAAAGCACACTTTCATTTCTATAACCCGGAAATGAATGCAGAAGCAGAGGAATATGCAAAAATCGAAACATCACTCTACCAGGCCTTGAACCAGGAGGAGCTTGTTCTTTATTTCCAGCCGGAGATCAGTGTCAGGACACATGATATTGTCGGTGTCGAATCCCTTCTCCGGTGGAAGCACCCGAAAAAAGGGATTATCTACCCGGGAGATTTTCTGGGTATTGCAGAAAAAACAGGTCTTATCGGCCAGGTGAATGAATGGGTTTTACAAAAAGTGATTGAGCACATTTTTCACTGGCAAAAATTAAAACTCCCTCCTGTACGTGTTTCGTTAAATATTTCCGGCCATGTGCTTCTCCAGAAAGAACAGCTTGAAAAAATCATTGGCATATTAAAAAGAAATGATATCCATATTCCCATGGATTATATAGAAATAGAAATCAGTGAAAACTACCTCATCAATCATCGTGAGCATGTGGTAAAAGGTATCAAGGAAATAAGCAGCCTGGGCCTGCGTTTTTCAATAAATGATTTCGGTTCGGAGTATTGTTCACTGAAATACCTCCATGACCTTCCTTTATACAAGCTCAAGATCGATAAATCATTTATACGGAATCTGGATACGGAGAATAAAAGTTATTCCCTGGTGAAATCCATTATTTCCATGGGACATTCATTTGGATTAAAGGTCATAGCAGAAGGGGTGGAACGAAAAGAGCAGTTCGATATTCTGGAGGCACTGGAATGCGACGAAGTACAGGGATTTCTCCTATCAAAACCCATGCCCGAAGATGAGTTCATACGCTATTTACAGGAAAAGAGAACCGGGTAAAAAAAGATCCCTGTTTTTTATCTTTTTTCATCGATGTTATTGATTCAGCAGGGATTTATTTATTACTGGACAAATGGATAACGAACCATTATAAATTAAGTAATAAGCGATAATACGAGTGTAAGGAGTCGATAAAGAAGTGGTATTACCTGAATTTATGTGGTTTATCATATTTCCCATAAGCCTGGTCGTTCTTATTAAAGGATCGGATTGGTTTACCTCAAGTGCTGAAAAAATCGGTCTTATGGTCGGGATACCCCAGTTTATTATCGGGGTCACCATCGTTTCCATCGGGACATCACTGCCCGAACTTATTTCATCTTTTATTGCTGTATGTGAAAAAGCATCGGGAATTGTACCGGGAAATGTTGTAGGTTCGAATATTGCCAATATTTTCCTGATTTTTGGTATCGGGGCAGTTGTGGGAGGCACGCTTTTCATAAAGTATGATATTATAAATATAGATCTTCCCCTTTTAACCGGCTCGGCCTTTTTTACTGTCCTTGTATGCTGGGACAGGTATGTTTCCATTGCTGAATCCGTTCTTCTAATACTGGGTTATGCGATTTTTTTAGCTTACACGATTCAATCGAGAAATAATAATGAATCTGCTACAGAACAGGAAAAACCCCGGTTCAGTATCATACCCTTTCTTGTTGTTCTGGGAAGCAGTGCACTCATTTTCATTGGCGCAAAATTTACCATAGATGCTGTTATCCACATAGCCTGTTTTTTTCATGTAGGAAGCGAGATTGTTGCCGTTACTGCCGTAGCTCTTGGTACCTCCCTGCCTGAATTAAGTGTTACCATAAGTGCCGTACGAAAAAAAAATGCAGAAATTATCATAGGGAATATCATCGGATCGAATATTTTCAATACCTTTGCCGTTCTTGGCCTGCCCGGTTTATTCGGGGGTCTGGAAGTACCTGAATCCCTGATTGTTACCGGATTGCCTGTGCTGGCCATCGCAACACTTTTATTTCTTGTCACCACCCAGGACAAACAGGTAAGCCGCTGGGAGGGCTTACTCTTTGTTCTTTTTTACATCCTTTTTATCGGGAAAATAATCAATATTTTCTAAAGCGGACATGATTTATATTCTCTAATTATTCGTTTTTTCTCATCATATTGGAAATTTTGAATAAAAAGAAGTATATTATTAATAGAAGGAATACCGGAAGGTTCAAATAACATGAAACAACATGTTTATGTTTTTATACCTGTAATGTTTTTTACCCTGATTATTTTCACCGGCTGTACCTATATCATACCGGACAACACCGGTACTAGAGAATATACCACACCCTCTCCTTTAATTGAAAACAAAGCTGATGGCGAAAACCACCTTATTTATAATGATAACCGGGGTCCAACTCCTGTTGAACACAGCGCTGTACCAGAACCGTCTTTTCAGCATGAAAAAACTCCGTCCCGGGAAAATAATAATCCTGTTGCTGATTTTCACATAGTACCAGATGTTGAATTATGTGTGGGAATGAATATCTTCTTTGATGCAGGGGCTTCCAGTGACCCGGATGGAGATTATCTTGAATATTACTGGGATTTTGGGAACGGAAGCCATCTTTTCGGACCCACTCAATATAATCCTGTATGTCACAGGTATTTAATTAAAGGCGAATACACAATCCGTTTAACCGTTCTCGATAGCAACGGGAAGAGTTCTGTAAAAGAAGAGCTCATACGTATCCGGGAATTTTAAAAATATATTTTTGTTTTGCATTTCTTTCTCTTTTATACGATTCTTAAAAATAGAAAACTCTTTATAAAATGTGTAGAAGGAGAGTTATATGCATACAGACGGACTCTGGATAAAGGATGATGAAGGAAGATCCCTTATTCTAAGGGGTGTAAATCTTTCCGGGAGTACAAAGGTACCTGCTCAACCGGATGGGGCGAGTTATAAAAGAGAATCCTTATTAAAACCAAAAGAGGTTTCTTTTATTGGCAAACCTTTTCCCCTGGACCAGGCAGATGAGCATTTCCACCGGCTAAAACACTGGGGGCTTACCTTCCTGCGGTTTTTAATTACATGGGAGGCCATAGAACACCGTGGCCCGGGGTTGTATGATGAAGAGTATCTTGCCTACCTGGAAGCGGTGATAAAAAAAGCCCGGGATTATGGAATAAATGTTTTTATTGATCCCCATAATGATATGTGGAGCAGGTGGACGGGCGGGGACGGAGCTCCCGGCTGGACGATGGAACTGCTTGGGATGGATATAACACAATTTCATGCAACAGGTTCAGCATTTGTTCACGGGTATCACAATGGGAAACTGCCGGGAATGATCTGGGTGACAAATGAAACGAAACTCGGTACATCAACAATGTTTACCCTTTTTTTCGGCGGAAATGATTTTGCGCCCCATACTTTGATACAGGGAGAACCTGTCCAGGAATTCCTCCAGCGTCATTATTTAAATGCAATCAGACAGGTTGCGCTCCGGCTTAAGAATATAGAGAATATTGCAGGGTACGAGACCCTGAATGAACCATTTGAAGGCTTTATTGGTCATAAAAACCTGGCAACATGCAGACCTTTTTCATTACGACTTGGCTTGTGCCCGACTCCTTTCCAGTCCATGGTTCTTGCCTCCGGCTGTACAATGGAAATCCCCTATTATGAAATAAAAAAGTTATTACCCAAAAGAAGAGGACGGGTGGCGGTAAATACGGAAAAAGTAAAACTCTGGAAAGACGGCTATGAATGTGTGTGGAAACAAAACGGCGTCTGGTCGGATGAATCAGGGAAACCCCTGCTTTTACAGCCTTCTTATTTTTATTCCCGGCACGGGAGAAAGGTGAATTTTGAACATGACTACCTTAAGCCTTTTATGATCCGTTTTCTCAAACAGGTAAGGGCAGTTCAGCCAAAGGCAATCATCTTTCTTGGGAGTGTTCCCAGGGGGAAAAGGGTGATGTGGTCGGAAAATGACGGGAAAAATGTGGTGAATGCAGATCACTGGTATGACGGGAAAACACTTTTTTTTAAAAAATTCACCCCGGGATTTACCGTAATAAACAAAAAGTATCTTCCACTATGTGTATGGGGGAAAACTAATGTTAAAAAAGCCTTTGTAAAACAGCTTGCCGACATTAAACAAACATCGGTGACATGTATGAAAGGTATTCCCACCCTTATAGGCGAGTTCGGGCTTCCCTTTGACATGGAAAACAAAAAGGCATATTCAAATGGGGATTTCTCCCTTCATAGTGAAGCAATGGACCTCTATTTTCAGGTAATGGATCAACAACTTTTAAGCTGTACGATCTGGAATTATACACCGGATAATACGAACCAGCATGGGGACCTCTGGAATGAAGAGGATTTCTCGATTTTCAGTAATGACCAGAGGACTGAACCGCAGGATATCAATTCAGGGGGCAGGGCTATCCCCGGGTTCTGCCGGCCATATGCCCGGAAAACAGCAGGCATTCCCCTTGCCATGTGCTTTGATTTAAAGACCCGGATTTTCACTTTTCGTTTTTGCCCGGATCCTGCAATAAAAGCGCCGACGGAAATCTTTATACCATCCTTCCATTATCCAGAGGGATTTCTTGTATGGGTATCCGAAGGGGAATGGGAGAATGATAAAGAAAACAACGGAATAGCCGTATATGCTTCCGGGAATGCAAAAGAATGTAAAGTGGTGATACGCCCGGATTATTGCATGTGTTACAGTAAGTAGCAAGATACCTGCCAGGTATTACCGCCATCTACCGATTTAGCTATTTTCAAAACATCATTGATGGCTTCTTGACAAAAAGGCGAAAGTTGTCTTAGAGTATCTCTATGGTTATAGTACTGAATCATGGAATTCATGAGAAAGATAAGCAGAAAATAAGGAATTTCCTGGAAAAGAAGGGATTTACCATCCGTGAAATAATCGGGGAAGAGGAAACGATTCTTGGCGCTGTTGGAATAGTCTCAATTGATGTCAGGGAAGTCGAACTCCTGCCCGGTGTTTCCCGGGTTATTCCGATTACCAAGCCATATAAACTGGCATCCAGGGAATTTAAAAAAGAGGATACCATCATCCCTGTCGGACCGGTAAGAATCGGGGGGCAGAGGATTGTCGTGATTGCAGGGCCATGTGCCGTGGAATCAAGAGAACAGATTTTAGAAACAGCACAGAAAGTGAAAAATTCCGGGGCAGTGATCCTGCGGGGCGGGGCATATAAACCCCGGACATCCCCTTACTCTTTCCAGGGACTGGAGGAAAAAGGGTTACAGTATTTAAAGGAAGCGGGTGTCGCCACCGGGATGCCGGTTATATCCGAGATTGTGTCCACAGAACTGGTGGATATGATGAAAGAATATGTGGATATTATGCAGGTCGGAACACGGAATATGCAGAACTATGAGTTACTTAAACGGCTCGGTCCCATTGGAAAACCCATCCTCCTGAAAAGGGGATATGCAGCAACCATTCAGGAACTTCTTATGGCAGCAGAATACCTCCTGGCTCATGGTGCAGAAAACGTTCTTTTCTGTGAAAGAGGTATAAGGACCTTTGAAACATATACAAGAAATACCCTGGATATATCGGCAATCCCGATTATAAAGAAATTAAGTCATTTACCAATTATAGTGGATCCGAGTCATGCGACAGGGATAAGGGAAAAAGTAAGCCCAATGGCACTGGCAGCCATTGCAGCAGGTGCAGACGGTGTTATTGTCGAAGTCCACCCGGACCCGGATAATGCCCTTTCCGATGGCCCCCAATCCCTTTACCCGGAACAATTTGAAAAACTCATGCGGGACATCGAGGCCCTTGCACCGGTACTGGGGAAAGAAATTTCCCGTCTCCCGGACAAGTCAATAAGTATTTCGTACCGGCAAAAGAATAAAAAGCTATTCCATAAAGGCAGGTTAAAGGTATCGTTCCAGGGAGAACGCGGTGCTTTTTCAGAAAAAGCCATTTACAGTTATTTTGATGAAGAGGTGGATCTTGTTCCCTGCGCAGAGTTCAGGGATGTATTCAACTCCGTATTAAAAGCTGCAAGTGATATTGGGGTTATTCCCCTGGAAAACTCCCTTTCCGGGTCCATACACCAGAATTTCGATCTTTTACTCCAGTTCCCGGATATACAAATCATCGGGGAAAAGAAGATTCGTATCATTCATAATCTTATTACACTTCCCGGTGCGCAGCTTACCGATATAAAAAGAGTCTACTCTCATCCCCAGGGGCTGGCCCAGTGTTCTCACTATCTTGAGAATTTTCCTGCGTGGGAAAAGATTGCATATTATGATACTGCGGGATCTGTGGCATTTATTGCAAAAAACGGAAATAAAGAGAATGCAGCGATTGCCAGTGAAGAAGCAGCGAGAGTTTATAACATGGATATTTTAAAGGAAAGCATCGAAACAAATGCCCGGAATTATACCCGTTTTGTTGTTATTGCAAGGGGAGATGCAGCACAGGTCGATAAGCCGGAAAAAGCATCATTTGTCTTTTCAACCCTTGATAAGCCCGGTGCCCTTTTCCATGTATTGCAGGTGCTTACCGAGAATTCCATCAATATGAAAAAGCTTGAATCCAGGCCAATTCCGGGCAAGCCATGGGAATATATGTTTTATGTTGATGTTGATGTACCGGAAGAAAATTCCCGGTTCAAAGAATGTGTGGAAAAATTAAAAAAAGAGACAGAAGAGTTCAGGGTGCTGGGAATGTACCGCATATAGGTAGTACCTTATAAATTACTATCATGCCTCAACGAAAGTTGAGGAGTACCTTGTAAATTACTATCATGCCTCAACGAAAGTTGAGGAGTGGTCAAGGTTAATTTCTTATTCAATTCCCGTCGAGTTTAATCCCCAGGCGTTTAAGCTGCTCTATTTCTTCTTTTGCAGATACATATTCATGTTTCTTCTTGTTTGCTTTTACAATACTGTTTTTTACCGCATTCAGTTCAAGATTGATTGTCCTTACCTTGTAACGCCTTTCCTTGGGTATCTCGCTTTTAAAAAAATCATTAAGACCGATAAGCCTCCGGTGAATGATGTGCAGCGTGGCAAGGTTCCTGTTTAAGTATTCATATAATTTCTCTTCTGTCGCAGATTCAAGCTTATTGTACGTCGAACTTGCTTTGTTAAGCACTGCGGAATAGAACCTTACCTTTTTTTCCAGGTCCTCTATAAAAGCCGTATAATCAATACGCTCCATTTTTGTTGCAGATGTACTTACATCAAAATACTCTATATCATAACTATGGGATTCTTCCTTCCCTTTAAAAAGTTTTTTAAACCACCTGATTATTTTTCTCCCCAGGCTCATTTTCCGGCTTTCATATGCCGTATGATTATCATTCAACTTTGCTATACAGTCTTTAATATGAAAGCCCGAGCTTGCAAGAAGACGTAATCCCTGGAGAAGGAGAGGTTTATAATCCTTTATTTTCTTTTCTGTCTGGGGTTTTTTCTCTTTTACTTTAAGGCGGGCCAAAAGTGCATTGTGCATGGCTTCCATTTTAGGGGAAAAATCCTCTTCCAGTATCTCCCTGATGAGATCCGGATAGAAACCTTTATCGCTTAAATAATTCTTAAAAATACTTTTAATTGCTTTTACTGCTCCTTCCGGGTTCCCGGATAAAAGCTCCAGGTCTGTTTCAATATTCGGCAGTACGTATTTTCTTACTTCGTATTTATATATTTCTCTTAACAGTATAACGAGGTCTTCAAGATAATTGTAAATCTCCTTAATATTCCTCTCTATCTGGTGGCATGAATCTATGACTATCTGTGTCGATACCTTGTCTGATCCCATCTTGATTTTTTGTAATGCTTCCCCAATAAACCTGGTGGGGGGATTTGTGGATGCCGGTGAGATATTAAGCCAGTTGATATATTTCATAAGTTCGCTTATCTTTTTTACTTCCTTTATCGTCATACTGTCGAGATTAAGCTGATAATAAGTATTAAGGAATTCAATCTGCGTATGGAAATGCGAAATGCGTTGACTCATATCTTCCTGAATACCCGACTCAATAATGGGTGCAGCAGAAGGGACGGTAATCTCCGTGATTTTATCATCATCCTTATACGGATCTTCCTGAAGAAGAGCTTTCCTGATAAGGATATTGTATATATTCTGAAAATATGTCTGGAAAATTCCAAGGTTTTCTTTTAGTTTAATGATAATTGTTTTTTCTACGTGTTCTTTTTTTTTAAGGATTACTTCTTCCAATTGACTAAAAAAGGTATCATAGTCACTCATAGTTAATTACCATTCATTATTACTTTCATACAATAAAGGGTTTCACTCTCATTTTCGGTAAAAATAATGTGAAATTTCACTATTCTTCCCATAATTATAGATGAAAATCAGATATCATTCAATTATTTTCTCTTTTTTATTTCCAATATGTAGAGAAAAGTAACAGTAGTTTTCTTTTTTTCTTTTCGGAAAGTAAAAGACTACCTGCGGAGCAGGCGGCTTTTTCTAAATCAAAAGAATCTAAAAGGCATAGCCTTTATAATCAATATAATAAGGAGGAAATAGACCACCTCCAAAGGAAGTGGTTTCCTTTTGATAATGAAAGGCAAAAAATAAAAAACCGCTACTTATCAAATACTTTCTCGTATATGATAATCTGGTTCCTTCCGTGTTCTTTTGCATAATACATAGCCTGGTCTGCCCTGTAAATAATTGCTTCATTATCTTTATCAGTGGGATGATACTCTGATATACCGATGGAAAGAGTAACCTTAAATGTCCTGTTATCGTTGCTTGCAAATTTTATTTTACTTAATTCTTCTGCCAGCCTCATAGCCGGTCCCAGGGCATTATTGGCATTGGTATTGGGCAGTATTACAATAAACTCTTCACCGCCGAATCTCCCGGCAATATCCTGATCCCGGAATATGCTTTCCTTCTGGAGGAGATTCCCGATTATTTTAAGCACTTTATCCCCGACAAGATGCCCATGGGTATCATTTATCTTTTTAAAATGATCCAGGTCGATCATCATGATTGAAAAAATACTGAAATATTCAATAACATCCTCTTCATGGTTTTCTTCTTCCTGTATTATGGAGGATTTATTGTCAGGAATATGAAACTCACCCCCCAGTTTCTGGAGATTTCTTAATGTACGGCTTTTCTCTTTTTCCAGGAATTCAAAAAGGGCTCTCCGGTTATAGATATTGGTAAGGTTATCGATTTTATTCTTTTTTGCAAGCTCTTTATTAAGCTCCTCTATATCCATTTTCTGTTTCTTAAGCATCTCGTAATAGACAACTTCCTTGAATGAATGATAAATATAATCTGCAAGCCTGTTTGCCAGTACCGCTTTATTATAAAGGTTTATCATAAAGATTATAAACTGGATGGCCTGCGTAAGGGGTGCGTCATTTTCAAACAGGATATACCCCTGTTTGTTGCCGTTTATAAATCCACTATCCTCGAAACACGACATATCTTTGTACAGGTAGAGAAAATTGGTAAAAGGAGTAGCTTCTTCAAGCTTATTACAATAATCCCTGAGTGACGGCTCCAGGCGTGAAAATGCCTGCCCTTCTATGGCAATAAAAATATCTGATATACGGAAACTTTTAAGGCTTTTTGTATACTTTCCTTCAAGAATGTCTGATGCATGAACAATTTCCACCTTAAAAGAGGCTTTTTTCTTTATTGTTTGAAACAATAAAGAAAATGAGTCGAGATTTTCCGTGCAGATTAGTAAATATTTATCTTCCACTCATTAATCCCACACCAGGAATATCACTGCGTTAGCTACACTCACAACCCAATTAACAAGCCATCCAGGTGCTTATTATAACCTATGGCCAACGTTCAGGTATTTTGAGGTAATCGTGTAAAAATAACAAGATTACCTCAAAATAACACCGATAATTCCTATATAATTATACTATAATTCAATTATATTAAGATTCAAGAGGTATGATAAAAAAGTTATGCATAAAGTATCAACAGAAGGGAAATATTTTAATTATTCCGGTAAATTTATTCTTTTTTTCATAACGTTGGCTACGCCCATAACCCAATTAACAAGGTATCCAGGTTCTTTTAATTATACTGGTCTCATTAACCTGGCGGCCAACGTTTATCTATTTTGCTTAAAATCTTGTTATTTTAACACGATTTTAAGCAAAATAGCATAGATTAAAGATTAAACCTGCTCTTATCGACATTGAATTGTACCTTATAAAAACAATTGTGCTTCAACAGTGTTGAAGAGCACCTTATGTGAATTATAATCGGGCTTCAACAGTGTTGAAGAGCACTTTATAAATTACTATCGGGCTTCAACAATTGTTGAGGAGTACCTTATAAATTACTATCGTGGGGGCTGTCTAAAAAGTCGGAGTGAAACGTAGGCTTTATAAACAGCCCCGGAGGATATAAAAGGAGATTTTCCGGCAAACATGGCCAGTACCGGTTATACAGAAGAAAGGACACTTTCCCTTTTAATAAAAGAACTTTTTGAGCTGTTAACGTTTTATTTCAGCCAGAACTGGTTCCTTATTCTTCTTGAAGATATTCCGGGTAATGAACCGGACATGCATGAAATTCTCGGTCTTCTTTCTTATCAAACAATATCCCTGGAAGACAGGCAAAAGCTGAAAGATATTATTATCCTGCTTGACCATCTTGTAAGTATAATAAAGCGTTTTCTTCTCCCGGTAATCCGGGAAAAATTGAGAATATCCGGCCTTGTACCGGAAAAACAACTGAAAGACAGGGATGAACGGATAAGAAACGGATTTATTGCTTCCGTGTTCCCGGATAATCTTGAAAGAATATCATTAATTTCAGATAAAATAAAATGTTATCTTAAATGCAGTTCAGAAAAAATCTCAAACTCACCAGGAATACATTGCAATTTTAAAAAGAAATTATTACATTAATCTTCTATGAAAAAACAATCCGGCGATACCGGCAATAAACATCTTACGGAACAGGAAACACGGAAATATTATACCTTTACGCAAAAGTTGCTTAAAAATCTTGAAAGGGTAATCCGCGGGAAACAGGAATGCCTTGAATTTCTTATTACCGGTCTTATTGCCGGCGGTCATATATTAATTGAGGATGTCCCGGGTCTCGGGAAGACAACACTGGCAAAAACCCTTGCCCATCTTATTTCCAGGACAAAGAAAGGGAATCCTGTTGTTTTTAAACGAATCCAGTTTACACCGGACCTTCTTCCATACGACATTACCGGTGTGGATGTGTTCGATCCCCACAGTAACCAGTTTATCTTCTCACCAGGACCTGCTTTTGCCAATATTCTCCTGGCAGATGAAATCAACAGAACAACACCAAAGGTACAATCTGCCCTGCTTGAAGTAATGGCAGAAAACCAGGTTACGGTAGGAAATAAAACCCACAAGATGGATTCTTTTTTCTTTGTTATTGCCACCCAGAATCCTGTTGAAACAGAAGGAACATACCCGCTCCCCCTCGCGCAAATCGACAGATTTTTAATGAAAATCCGCATTGGTTACCCGTCAGAAGATATAGAAATAGGGATCGTAAAAGATGATCCGGCATTTACGGTTATGCCGGCAATGCAGCCTGTGTGCGGTAAAGATGATATATTAAACATACGGGATGCTGTTTCCAGGATATACTGTGATGAAAGGCTTATAAAAGTGATTGTCTCTATAGTAAGTGCAACACGAAACTACAGGGGTATCGAACTGGGGGCTTCTCCAAGGGCTTCTCTTATGCTTATTAAAGCTGCCCGGGCATATGCGATGGTGAAAGGAAGGGGATATGTGATTGACCAGGATATTGTCCATCTGGCCCCGATTGTTATTGCCCATAGACTCCGTATCAAGACTGTGAAGCTGGATCCTGAAAAGCTTATAAGGGACATAACCCTGGATGCCCTGTCAAAAATTACATATTAGAAAGTAAAAGACTACCTGCGGAGCAGGTGGCTTTTTCTAAATCAAAAGAATCTGGAAGGCATAGCCTTTATAATCAATATAATAAGGAGGAAAGAAACCACTTCCAGAGAAGATGGTTTCCTTTTGATAATGAAAAGGGTAAAGTACTAATGAAAAATTTATTATCCTCCTTCAGGATGATCTTTCCCTTTACCTTTAAAGGATTCTTTTTTTTCTGCCTTTCTTTCTTTTTTTTTCTGACAGGTATATTCCGTGCAGACCTGGCTGCACTTTTCTGGGGATGCAGTTTTTTACTCCTTACCCTGTATGCCTTTTCAGGAAATCATATATTTACTATTCTTATAAAAAGATTTTTAAGAAACCACCCTCAATCAATTAATTTTTACTTTTCTGAATCCGGGATACCAGAGGGATCGGCATCCTCTGCTCATATAAAGATTCAACTTCCCCCCTTTTTTATGCCCGGATTTTCCGTAAATCTTTCACTCACCTTCCATTGGCAGACAAGGAAGCCGGTTTTGCTTGCGGTTCGTTTGTTACCCGGGGAAAATTCAGCTGAAATACCATTCACTATTCACCACAGGGGAAAATATACATGCAAAGCTGTTCATTACTTTATCGGAGATTTCTTTGGCTTTACAAAAGCAGACATCGGAATACCATTAGAGGAGTGCATTCATGTATTCCCTACGCTATTGGACAGGGAAGAATTATTCTTTAAAATAACAGGTGATGAATCCGCAGATATACAGAAAAAACGGCAGAGTAATGATGAACTTCTGGAGGTGAAAAAGTATTACCCCGGTGATGATATAAGAAAATTGAACTGGAAAATATTCGCCCATACCGGGGAACTCTTTGTCCGGAAAGGAGAGGAAATCCCGCCGCCCGATTCCAAATTCCTTTTTATCCTTGATCCCACATTAACACCCGGTATTTTATCCTTGTTTGATAACGATTTTCTGGACGGCCTGGTGAAAACAGCCGGTTCGATTATGTCAGTGATCCTTGAAAAGGGAAATATTATTTACCTGTCCCTACCCGGAAGGAATGAAATCCATACATTTTCGCAGCAACAGGAAAAACATCTTTTTACATTACTTTCATCTATCTGGTGGATACCGGAACAGAAAAAAATAAAGCTGCCGGTAAAACAGAAAATGCATGCCCTGGTTTTCACTTCTCCCGGTTCCCTGTCCCTTCCCCATGTCGTGAAAGAGCTTAAAGCCAGGGACTGGAATATCAGTCTTTTTTTTAAGAATTTTATCTTTCCCTCATATCCGGGGAAAAAAATCGGGTTAAAGCAATTTTTCTTTGTTCCTGAAAAAAGAAAGCAGGATAAAAAAAGGCCTCTTTCCGAGCTGCTCTTCTTTAAACAAACCCTTTATTCGGAAATTGACCGTTACCGGACAGCACCCTGGAGGATTAACGATGTCAGGGAGATTTGAGGATTTTAAGACACCAGGAACGGATATTCTTGTATTTATTTTAAGGAATAGTATCCTCTATGCTCTTATTTTTCATGCGTATCTTTACTTCCGGGAAGATCTGGATATTCTCTTTATAAGTGTTTCTTTTTCAATTGCAGTAATCACCGCCATTCTTATGGAAAAGATACGTTTGCGGTTTGTCATTTCGATTATCGTTGTAATTCTTATCATAATCATAATACGGGGAATGACATTCTTTCTTTTTAAAACACTTTCCCCTCTTGATCCGGGTCTGGAAAAGGATTTCTTCTACTTTTTTTTTGACAGGGATTTTTTCCCTGCTATACTTCCCTGTTTTGTTGCATGGTTTTTCAATTTCCTGGCACTGCGAAAACCGGGGTTTGTTCAATTCGAGATCGGCTGTAATGCAATTTTTCTTCTCGTGATATTTTATACACAGGCAGATTACAATATTACCCTGTATCATCCGACATTTTTCGGTATATTCTTAGGATTGTATGTTTTAGCGGAAATTTTTATTCTTCTTCTCGCTTCCAGGGAAAAGACAAGGCTTATACAGAAAAAAAGAAAAGGAGAAAATGTAAAAAGGATTCTTTCATATCTCTGGATTATTGTACCCCTCTTTTTCCTTTTGCTTCTCTATTTCTTTCTCCTGGACAGGTATAACAAGGATTCGGCAAAAGCCAGGGGCGGTCTCATGGAATCCACAATGTTCCGGTTCGATTTGTCCAGGTATATTAAGCTCCAGAGTGAGATTAAATTAAGCGATGAACTGGTATTGATTATGAGAAAAAATGGACCGGCAAGCCGGCTTCTGCTTCGACGGTTTGTTCTTTCCGAATACCAGCCCGGGGGCGGATTTTTCCAGTCCCAGAAAAAAGGGATCGATGATATCCCGGTTGTTGTTCCCGACAGCACCCAGGTTCTCGCGGATCCGCACTATACGGCACGGGAACAGGTGACCCAGGAATATTTTCTTATCAATCTTGACCCCACTTCCTTTATTGCAATGAACTATCCGGTTAAAATCATCCCCTATAAGAACTGGGAGGACTCATCATTCCTGAGGATCTATAAAGTGGAATCCATGGTAAATCAACTCGAGATTTATGGTGATGAGTTTACGGACAAAGAAGAGATTGATCTGCCCCCGGAACTGTATCAATTCTATACATACTATGGAGATGATGAGCCTGTCAGGGAACTTGCAATAGAGATAACAGAGTATTCTTTTTCCTACCTGGATAAAGTAATGGATATAGAGAATTACCTTATGGATAATTACCTTTACTCTTTGAAACCGGGAATTGCAAAGGATGGCAACCAGCTTCACCACTTCCTTTTTGAGAGTAAAAAAGGGTATTGCTCCTATTTTGCCTTTGCCATGGCTCTTATGTGCAGGAGTATCGGAATTCCTGCACGGGTAGTGGTCGGTTTTTTTGCAAACCCGGAATGGGAGGTTCTTAATTTCTACGAGATCCGGGCAAACCAGGCACATGCATGGGTGGAAGTGTACTTCAACGACCTGGGATGGATCGAGTTTGATCCCACTTCGACCACTATAGCACCAGGGGAGGATATCAGCTTTCTCTTTGATTTCAAAATGGATGAACGGCTCAAGAATCTTATTTCAGAAATCCTTGAAAATGAGGATACGCTTAAAGAAGAAGAAAAGAAGGAGACAGATGGAATCCTTGAAAGAATACGGTTCTTTTCTTTTATTGTAATACAGATATCGAGCTGGCTTTTAAGGTACTGGTTTATTATTATTCCTTTACTTTATCTTTGTATCATGATTCTTATTAAGGATTTTCACCTGTTGGTTTACTTTATGGCGGGAAATAACCGGAGAAAGATAAAATCACTGTTTCTCTATTCCATGGGTATACTCTACAGTCTCGGGATTGTACGCAAAACGAATGAATCATTGGTCGAATATGCAGAGCGGATAGAATATAACAAGCGTTATCATATTACGTTTTTCAGACCATGGGCCGATTTTTATTTGAAAGCGGTATTCGGGCATGAGTTTACCGAAGATGATTATCACCAGGCAAAACAGGCATTTGATATTTTCAGGATCGTAGTAAAACAGAATATATCACCGGTAAAAAGGCTTATAAGCTTTTTAAATCCCCTTAACAGCTTTAAAAGGAAGATATAATGCCGGATAAGAGTAAAATATATCTTTTTCCTTTCCTCTTTCTTATTTTGACAAGTTGCTTTTTCCTGCCTTTTTTTGTTTATGCCCGGGAAGAAGAGAAAGATATTGACTGGTATTATGATGAAGCACAAAACGCCATTATGGATGAACATTATGAATATGCCATTAAAATTCTAAAGGAAGCGAAGATAAAATACCCGGGAACCGCAAAGTTCCTCATACAACTGGGGGACCTTTACTTTGAAAAGGATTTTTATGAACTTGCCCTGGATGAATACCTCCAGGCGGATCAGATCGATGAAAATGATTTTTATACCCTCGATCAGATACAGGATTGTTACAGTTATCTTAACAAGGAATATAAAGCAATAGAATATCTGGAAAAAATACTCAAAGAGTATCCCCCCGATGAATATGATTCGAGCATCGATACTGTTGATGATCTGGGCTGGATGTACTTTAAGACACATCAACTTGAAAAAGGTGAAGAGCTTGTTCTTAATGTTATGAAAGAAACAAAGAATGGCATTGACAGGGGACTTGCCATGACCCTGGGAACGCTCTATTCGGGAATGTATGATTATGAACGGTCAAAAAAATATTACCTTATGGCAATAGAGGATGCAGAAGAAGATATGGATTATTACTTTGCATCTATTGCTTATTACAATCTTTCTCTTTTGGAGCACACGTTCTATCATTTTAATTCTGCGCTTCAATATACCAATGATTCTCTTCAAAGCCAGGACAGGGCAACCGGGCATCTGTCAAAAGGCGAACTCTATCAATCCCGGATGAACTTTCCCGAAGCATTAAGAGAATATGAGGAGGGTGAGAAAAAGGATGATACACCGCTTACGAAGATGAATATCGCAATTCTTCTCCAGATATTCGGGAGACTGGATGAAGCACTCCAGTATGCAAGTGCTGTCTATGATGGAAAAGACCATTCATGGATGCACTATTTCGGGACCGATATCAAGCGTTATAAAAAAGAGATTCATGAGATTCTTGCAGATACCTACCGGGATAGGGCGCAACGGGAACTCTCCTTACCGAGGGTTACGATTATAGATGGATTATCATCTTTCTTTTCATATATCCGTTATTCTTTTTCTTCATATTACCACCGGCAGAAATTTAACAGTTATTCCCTTATTGTCGGAAAGGATTACTTGAGCGAACAAGCCTATCTTGATGCTTTCTGGGCATTTTACATGGCAAATAAAGATTACCCGGATACTGCGTTGAAATATCTCCATAAGGCAGAAGAAATCGAAACAGCACTTATTCCCCAATCAAAAACAAATTATTTACTGGAACAGGGAAAAATGACAAAGAACCTGAAAATGCTTGAACAGAGTATTGATTCTTTTGATCCTTTCTGGGAAAAGGAAGGAATTGCAGAAGCCCTTATTCATATGATCCGGCTGCTTCCACATAAAAGCAAGGCGAGACGGCTGGCGATAAACAGGCTTTACGAGATAAACCCCGGGGCATTTCCAAAGAACAGGATCGGACTTCCCCTGGAAGTACGCTTCCACTTTTCGGGGAACAGACCCCTTAAAACTATTATTTTACATTCATTAAGATCTTCCGGTTCGGATCTGACAACAGTAAATTCCTTATCAAATGAGGAAGCAGGCTACCGGTATATCCTGCAAATATATTGGGGTAAGAATCCTTCTTTTAAACTATCTGACCGGCAGAAAGAAGTTATGGTAAAAGAATCTCATATCCAGGTAAAAAAAGGCACTATCGATGAACAGGCCGCACAGTTTATAAAGGAAATGCTTTCCAGTCATATTTATTATGTTAAAAGAGATTAGGAACAGGGTTCAGCCTTTCGCCATTTCCATTTCCAGCTGTTCCTGGAGGATAAGAAAATAAATGGAATATCATTATACCCTTCTTTTTCTCCGATCTTATTGAAAAATTCATGACCATCCATAATCTCCATCATTATATCAGAAATTATAATATCGGGTTTAGGTATGGAAAGTAATTTATCAAGTGCTTCCTGTCCATTTACTGCATAATAGATATTATACTCAGATATCAAACTAATTTATAAATAAGAAAGAAGAATAATGCTGTCTTCAACAATTAAAATGCTGAATTTGTTTTTATCATAAGTCTCCGGCAGTAATCGAATACCATGACGCTTTACAGGTTTACCGGGAACAAAATCCACTATATCATCTCTATCGATACATTTATATCCGGGAAATATGACAGTAAAAAAAAGATAGGGGTGTAAATATTGAGTAAAAAATTACTTAAATTTTACACCCATATTTTGAGTAGAAATGATTGAATATTTATTGCTAACGATATGTACAAATTTGCGGAAAAGATATATTAATAAAATAGTTAATATTTATTACACTAATAGGAGATGAAACTGGCAGCATTATTTATAGGAAATTATCATTAATATATAAGGAGAATTGTTCATGCCGTTAATTAAATCAAAATATAAAACGCCCTTTCTATTTAAAAACAAACATTTGCAAAGTATATTTCCTGCTGTATTTCGAAAGGTTAAAGATGTAGATTATACAAGAGAAAGAATCTATACACCTGATGATGATTTTCTTGATCTGGACTGGTCAAAGAAGAGTAATGAAAAACTCATTATACTTGTACCTGGATTAGAAGCATCTTCCAGAACAAAATACATACTGGGAATGATCCATGTATTTAATAAGAGATTATGGTCAACAGTTGTATTCAATCCGCGTGGATTAAGCGGAGAGGCAAATAACCAATTAATCCAGTACCATGCAGGAAAAACCGATGATTTTCATTTAGCATTAGAACACATTGTAAGCAAAAACATATATAAATCCATCGTAATTGTCGGCTTTAGTTTTGGGGCAAATATGATTCTTAAATATTTAGGAGAAGAAAAATATAACATACCACAAGAAATAGAAAAAGTTACCTGTGCATCTGTTACATGCGATATTACTGCATCAGCGAATAAATTGGATGGAACGATATATTTTAATTATTTTATGGGAAAATTCAAGAAAAATATTAAATTGAAAGAAGAGAAATTTCCTGAACAATTTAATTTAAAAGATTGGAATAAAATTAAGAACTTCCGGCAGTATATAGAACGATATGTAACAGCATTCAATGAATTTAAGGATGCTGCTGAATATTGGTATACAACAAGCTGTATGCACTTTCTTAAAAATATTAAAATACCTACTTTAATAATAAATTCAAAGGATGATCCTTTTCTTACTGAAAAATCGTATCCCATTTCTGATGCAGAAAATAATTTTTATTTATATATTGAATTACCGGATCATGGTGGTCATAATGGTTTTATTTTATTTAACAAAGAGCGTGAGTATTATTTAGAGAAACGTTTTATAGAATTTATTGAAAATGATGGGTTATAAAAATGTTATAATTTTATTTTTTTATTTTTTTTCTTCTTTGTTTTTATATTGTACACCTCCACTTATTCAAAATGGATATGTTGATCTCAGCAATTATGAATTTACTGATAAATTAGTTTTAAAAGGAGAATATAAATTTAAATATCAAGATAAAGAAATATTAGTAAATGTACCCGGGTATTGGAATAATATTATTAATAAAGAATATGGCTACTGTGAATATTTTTTAAAACTTAAAATTCCGAAAAGTAAAAATTTATATTTATTCATGGATCATATCAGTACAGCATATGAACTATATATAAATAATAATCTTGCTTTAAAAGCAGGAAGAATCGGTAAAGATAGGATTGAAAGTATTCCTGAATTAAAATATGCTTTTATTTCTTTGCCTTCCACAGATATTATACAATTACATTGGAAAATATCAAATTTTCATAGTAATGTGGGAGGAATTCCATATGCTCCTATCATTGGTCCAGGGAATTATATAAAAAATGTAATGTACACAGCAACATGGAATTGTTAAGACTTTTTTTGGCATAATAATTGATTTTAATAAAAGGATTTTATAAAACATGGAAATAAAAAAGATTAAAACCATACTTTTTGATTTTGATGGAACTATAGCAGATACAATGAAAAAAGCTATTGAAATTTATAATCAGCTTGCATTAAAAAATAATTTTAATTTAGTAGATGATTATAATTTACCGGAATTGCGGAATAATAAACCCCTGGTTATACTTAAAAAATTACGGATTCCCTTACGAAGATTACCTTCTGTTGCTAATAAAATAAGGAAAAAGTTGAAATCCAGTTCAGGTGAAATACCAGCATTTAAAGGTATCTCAAAAGTTCTCATAAAAATAAAACAAATGAATTATAAAATAGGGATTATTTCTACAAATAATATTAAGAATATCGAACTCTTTTTAAAATATAATAATTTACATTATTTTGATTTTATTTTTTCTTGTAGAGAAATGTTTGGGAAACATCGGATAATTAAAAAAGCTATAAAGAAAAATAATCTTTCTGTGGACGAAATCATTTATATTGGTGATGAAATCAGGGATATAGACGCATGCAGAAAGGTTGGAATAAAAATCATATCAGTTTGTTGGGGATATAATGATAAGGATTCGCTTGTAAAAGAGAATTCAGGCCTTATTGCTGAACAACCGGTTGATCTTTTGGAGTATTTATAAAAATGGCATCTTACTGTTTTGAATTAACAATTGGTATCTTATTTCTATTAATCGGTTTTGTAGTTATTAATTATTCTAAAAAAAGTATTACGAACCGACTATTTTTTTATTTAGTTTCTTCTTGGGATTAGCAATTTTTGAAAGCGCTTTATTAAGTATAATCATGTTTTATATAAAATCATATACTTTTGTGTTTTCATTATTGGATAATATTAAGTTTATATTCTTGACGGTTGGTATTATTTTATCAACCATGTTGATATTTTATTATCCATATGAACATACTGCAAAATTTAATAAATTATTATTGTTATTATTTATTCCTGTAATATATGTATCCTTTATAAGCTTCTCCAAGAGTTTTATTCTAGATGTATATTTTATAGGAAATAGGATAATAAAAACGAGGTCTATCCATTTCTTAATAGTAACGTCTATAAATTTATTTTATATACTTTTTAGTTTTATTATCGGAATAATTAAATATTTAAAAAGTAAGGCAAATATTAGAACACGAGAATCAATAACAAATGAAAATACGCCGCCCGGACATCCGGGATTTACTTCCGTCGGCATACCTGCATCAATGCTGCGGTTTGCGGCACTGCATTGTTATGATAATGTCCGCAGCCACCGCCTGCCGGAGGAACTCCGGGATAGGAATCCGACAGGGAGGATGTGGAGATTCATCGACGGGGAATGGACACTGAAAGATATCTGTTAAAGTATAAAATTCTTAAACAGGAAAAATGATCATGACCGGAAAACAGATTCCTTCGTTTCACATGGTTGTAAGAGTCACAGGCAAAGATCGAAAATACCAGGACAAAGGGTGAAACAACCTAACGGATTTTATAAAATATTTGGTCTAAGTTTTTAATGATTTTATAGTAATTTTCGCCCCGGAGCGAAAATCTCAGGATAAAAAAAGCTGCCCGGATGTTTTCCGGACAGCTCTTTTCTTTGTTGTTAAAAACCAATCATCACGCTAAACAAGGTGGTTTATAGTGAAACGGTTTATGGTGTTTATTACCACCACCACCAGCCACCGCTGGATGTTGTAGTAGTGGTACTGCCGCCGCCGCCACCACCAGGAGTATCACCAAAGCCTATAATTCCGTTACAATGCATCCATTCGCTGTTCGAACCGCCGCAACTGCCATTCTGATAGACTGCCGTATTGTAGCTCTGGTTTTCTGCCTGGCGGGCACTGCCATTAACAGAAAGATAATCTATCTGGACATCTCTGCCATCAGTATCATTAAAGAACTCTACATTAATTCCACCGGTATTGTAACTTGATGTATTATAAGTACTCATGCTGGTACCTAAAGTCCAGGTAGCAATAGTATTGTTGCCAATTCTCAAGTTAACTTTGCCCTGCCCATCTGTGCTGCGTGCTCTTAAATTATAGGTGATGTTTCCGCCACCGCCGCCGGAAGATGTGGTGGTGCTGCCGCCGCCGGAAGATGTGGTAGTGCTGCTGCCACCGGAAGATGTGGTGGTTGTGCCGCCGCCGCTGCCGTTGTTAACCCATATTTCAGCGCTTCCGCTGCTGCCGCCCCATCCCTCTGTTGCTACTATACAGTAATTTGGACTGCCTACTTGTGCTCCAATCTGTGACCATCCGCTAAAGTGTTGCTGCATATTATGGGGA
>JAFGQK010000065.1 GCA_016935735.1 Spirochaetales bacterium
ATAAAAATTCTTTATAAAGAGGAGTTTCCCGGTCAGGAATTCCTGTTTGAAAAGAAAAAATCCTGTTAATCAATTTCATACAGTTATTTAAAGAATTTTTAATAAGGAAACCAGGAAGATAATTATTTTACATTATTTTTATGATATTTTCATGGATTCCTTATAAATAATTTATTGTCACAACATAACTTGCAAATTATTTAAATGAATACAATATAATCCTGTATCCAGATCATAGATTATTGCTTAATTCATTATTTTTCATATACTTAAAAAGGTAATAATAATTAACACGGATTTATTAATGCTGGAAGGTCTTATTTTTAATCAGTTTCACTTTTTACTCGAATTCACCGCGGGTTGCCCTGATATTTATTACATCCAGAATACCTTTCGCGGTGCACTCGGATATTACCTGAAAAAGACATTCTGTATTTCGTCCCGGGACTCATTATGCACGGAATGTGTTTTAAATCAACAGTGTGCATACAGTTACGTTTTTGTAACGGTTGCACCACCAGGCCGCGTTGTCATGAAACGTTACCCTTATGTCCCTCACCCTTTTACGTTTCATTTTGTTTTTAAGGAGAAGAACCTTCTGTTACTCAATTTTATCGTAATCGGGAGGGCTATAGACTATTTTCCCCATATCTTTCTTGCCATAAAAAGTATGGGAGAAAAAGGCTTTAGCCCGAAAAAACTGTCCTTTTCTATACAATCCATCATTGATATGCATGGGGAACAATTGTATTCCGGGACAGAGGAAACATTCGTCAACAAGGTGAAAAGGTACAGCGTGACGAATTCCATGCCTGCCCGGGATCGAATCACTATCCGGCTTTTAACACCCCTGAAACTCCTGAAAAACAACAGGGTAGTAAGAAAAATCGATCTTTACCTTTTTCTCATGTCAATTATACGCAGATATTCCCTGCTTACTTATTTTCATTGCCATTGTGTGGAAGATGTCAATTATTCACTCATTAAAGAGAACGTTAAAAACACCCGGCTTATTACGGGAAAGACATACTTTCAGCATATTTCACGGTATTCCGGACGGCAGGATACCACTTATAATAATGGAGGAATTCTGGGATATTTTGTAATAGGGGGTGATTCCATGGACGTGCTTTTCCCATTTATAAAAGCAGGAACATACTTTCATGCGGGAAAAGCGACATCCTTTGGGCATGGGAAATACTGCCTGGAAGGGGAACAAGAATGAAAAAAACTCTTTATGAAACAGCCATTGCTGCCCTGCTTCATGATATCGGAAAGTTCAAGCAAAGGGCATTTGGCGGTAAGGAAACGGATTCTTTTAAAGAGATAAAGGAGAGAGTATGTCCGGCACACCTGTCACATGAACATGCATTATGGACATTCGATTTTTTTGAACAGGATTTATTGGGGAAAAAATCAAAGAATACCCTGCCCTGCCTGGGCTGGGAAAGGATAAGAGATACTGCATCGCTGCATCATAAGAATGAGGAATCTGTTGTCGCACGAGCCAACAGAATGAGTACAGGGCGGGAGAGCTTTGAAGCAGAAGATGTTATGTACGAAAAGGGAGATTATCTTAAAAAACATCTGAAACCGGTATTTCCCATGATTTCTTTAAAGGATTACCTGCATAATACGGATGATTATATCTACAGACTCAATATCCCGGACAGTACATCACTATTCCCTGTAATTCATAAAAATGAGGAGGATCTTACCCGGGACTACAGGAAATTATGGGATTTGTTTATAAAAGAACTGGAATTCCTGCCCGGGGATGTACCATTGTTTACCCAGGGGCTTTTTTATTTACTTGAAAAGTATACCTGGTGTATCCCTGCTTATACCCACGATTCCTGCCGGGATATTTCTCTTTTTGACCATTCCGTTTTCACCTGTGCACTGGCCATCTGCCTGCAACTGTTCGATGAAAAGGGTGAACAGAAAGAAGAGCCGTTTCTGTTTTTTGCAGCCGATATTTCCGGGATCCAGAACTATATTTTCCGGAATGCAAAAGAAACAGGTAAAGGCAGGGCAAAGATTACAAGGGCCAGGTCATTTTATGTTTCCGCAGTAAGTTACGCCTGTATCCTCGCACTTTGTGAAGAACTGGCATTGCCGCCTTATGTTAAAATCATCGATGCCGGGGGAAAATTTATCCTGGTTTTGCCGAATCTTGAGGAAATAACATCCGCATTATCCGGTATAACAGAAAAAATAGACCGGTGGTTTTTCAAGGAATTTCACGGCAGTTTTACCATTCTCCACGATTATTCGGTTACCGTATCCCCGGAAGATTTAAAAGCCGAGAATTTTCCTTTACTCATGAACAGGATAAATTTCAGACTTGCAAAAGCGAAATCAACACGGTTTAAAACTATCCTGGAAACAGGGGACTGTGTTATCGATATAAAGCTTACGGATACGGCTGTGTGCAAATCCTGCGGGACAAGAAATTCCTTACGCACTATTGATGAAACCAATGAGGTATGTGATGATTGCTACAGGTTGTTTAAAACGGGTGGTGACCTGACAAAGAAACGGTATGTTGCCTTTACGAAAAAGGGGGAATTGGATTTCTTTGGCGGTCTGCTTTCCCTCGAACTTGACGACAACCCGGATCGTTTTGAAAATCCTTATGCAGTATTTGCATTGGGAAGCGGCAACCACTATCCCCCCTGGATACTCAACAATTATGTACCGGTTAAACCGGATACAAACGAAACCCTTGAATTCGGAGAAATTGCAGAACAAGCTTTAAAAAACGGCACCGGCTCCCCTTTCCTGGCATTTGTAAAGATGGATGTGGACAGCCTTGGTGCCCTGTTTGTTCACGGGTTCAGGCATAAAGATGAACATGGTAATTTCATCAGCCTGTTTTCCTTATCCAGGTATATCGGGATGTCGAGGATGCTGAATCTTTTTTTTAATGTGTACATAAAAGACCTGTTAAAAGAGAAATACTCCTGTTTTTATACCGTGCTATCCGGGGGTGATGACCTGTTTATTATTATGCCGTGGAACCGTGTTATCGATTTTGTGGAAGATGTCCGTGAACGATTCCGTCTATTTGTCTGCAATAACCCGGATATTCACTTTTCTACAGGAGTGGAGATTGCAAAAGAGAGCTTTCCCATTCACAAAGCGGCAGCCAGGGCAGAGGAAAATATACGGGAGGCAAAGGATGCGGGCCGAAACAGGATTCATTATTTTCATACTGTAACGTATGAGAAATTGAGAGAAATACACGATATTACCCGCTGGTTTATTGATAAACTGCGCAATAATGAAACTACAATAAAAAGAGGCTTTGTTTACAGGCTCCTGCGTTATACCCGTGAGGCTATTGATTTTAAAAAAGATGAAAAAAATAATGTAAAAAAGATAATGTATGTACCGCAGTTTTATTATGACCTTTCGCGGAATATCGTGAAAAAGGAAAAGGGGAAGATAATAAATGAAGAGGAAGTGCAGGAAGTGCAGGGGTATTTTGAAAAATACCTGAATAATGTCAAGGAGGGTAAGCCGGAAATTCTCGAAACGGCTCTTTTGATTACCCTCTATGAAACAAGAGAAAGGGGAAGTAAAGGATGACTATTGAACTAACGGAAAAATATTTAACAACAGATGCTGAAAAAGCAGTAAAAAATTTTTTTTCGTCCGGGGATATCCTTGGCCAGATAAGGAAGTTTTATGATGATTTCAAGATTATTGAACGGCAGATGCTGGAGAGTAAGGAGAATGATAAAGAAGAAAATTTCAGAAAGAAACTACTCCCGAGAATCCAGTTTGTAAGGGCAAAAATCGCCTATGCTGCCGGGAGAAAAAAGGAAGGGAATAAGCCGCTTATTCCACGGGAATTTAAGGAATATATGGATCGTGAAATCAAGAAAATCCAGACCAGGGAAGATTTTAAGAATTTTCTCTTACACTACCAGGCGATTATTGCATACTATCGGTATACTCAATTTGAAAAGGAAATGGAACGTAAAGGAAAGAATGACCATAACCAGTCACATTTTAAAAGGGGAGGTAACAGATGAACAAACTTGAAAAATTTCAAATCATTACCGGGGGAATAGTGCTGTTAACAGGTCTTCACATCGGGGCAGGCAAAGAAGTCGTAGAAATAGGTGGTATTGATAACCCCGTGGTGAAAAATCCTCTAACAGGGTTTCCCTACATACCCGGTTCATCGCTAAAAGGGAAAATGCGGTGCCTGCTGGAGTTAAAAGAAAAAAAATACACGGATAAAGGCGGGCCATGTAATTGCGGGAATTGTGATATTTGCAGGACATTCGGTAATACAAATAAAGATTCAAAAGACATTACACGGGTATTATTCCGGGATGCCTTTTTATCCGATGATTCAGTGAAAAAATTATCTGAAAAAGAACTCCTTTCCACAGAGGAAAAAACAGAGAACACTGTTGACCGCTTAACAGGAACTGCTTTGCATCCGAGAACAACAGAGCGAGTAATCGCCGGGCTTGCATTCGATTTTGAAATTGCACTCCGGGTTTTCGAGAATGACGGGGATACCTGTCTGAATCTTATAAAAGAAGGGATGTCCCTTCTGGAAAAGGATACCCTGGGGGGAAGCGGGAGCAGGGGATACGGGAAAATAGAGTTTAAGTCCCTGAAACTCGATGGAAAGGATTTCTCACTAAACGGGGAAAGAGGACAGGTTTAGGAATATGATCGATCTATTCAAACTCATATTGACGCCGCTTACGGGGTTTGGCCATCTTTTTGAAGCAGACAATATCTTCGGCCACATAGCCTGGGCTGTCCGATACCTGGATGGCGAAGACACCTTGAAAACGATGCTTTCCGCTTTCAGGGAATTTCCCCCCTTTCTTTTATCCAACTGCTTTCCGCAAGGACTTTTCTCAAAGCCCGTTCTGCCGCCGTATGAGTGGCCGTATGATATAACCGGGGAAAAGGAAGCGATGCTTGCAGAACGGGCAAAAGTAAAAGAGATTAAAAATAAAGCATGGGTGACAAAAGCATTTTACACGACATACCAGCAGGAACTCTGTTCCAGGCTGCATATAGAAGACATCTATTTTGCTGATACAACCATGCAGGAACAGCAGATGACAGGGAATGCAATAGACAGAACCAGCCTGAAAGCAGCGGAGGGAATGCTTTTTACCGATACCTTTTTATGGTCAGAAAACCCCCTTGTATCGTATGTAATGGTGAATGACGAACATTATTCCCGGGAATGGTTTGAAAAAATTGCGGACTATCTTTCCGTTACGGGCATGGGAAAGAATAAATCAACGGGAAAAGGGAAGTTCCGTATTACCATAGAAGAACCGGACGATGAGGAGAAGGCGCTCTTTTCTTACAAATCCGCCCATTTTATTTCACTAAGCAACTGCGCAGGGGCGAATCTTACCCCCCTGTCATACATACTCTTTACAAAATACGGGAGGCTCGGGGAAGAGTACAGCCAGGCAGGGATCGACGGAAAGCTTCTTTTTTTAAAAAAGCCGGTTGTTTTTTATAAAGCGGGATCCTTGTTTTGTGCGGATGCGAAACTATCAACCCTGGGGCAGATGATTGCGGGTGTTCATACCGATCCCGCGATCGTGCAATACGGGTATGCCTTTCCCCTGTACATTCATTATAAGGAGGAGTAGCGTACTATGGAATTGTTCAATGCAGAGTTAAAAATCATTACCCCGGTGATTATTCATACCGGTGAATCGTACGATTTTATGAACCTTCTCCCGGTTAATAGTAAGGTGCTTTCAATAAATGCGGAAAAGGCCTTTCTCTATATGGGGACAGAGGCATATGATACATTCCTGCGATTCATACAATCGGGAAGCGATACGAACAAAGAACCGGGGAAAAGGGCCCGGGATATGCTTTTTGCCATAGCAAAAGAACATAACGAGGTGATTACCGGGGAGCACCGTGCTTCGGGAGGCTTTTATGCTGATATAGAAAAGAATCCTTATGCACAGGTGTTAAAAATATATAAAAGCCCTTTAACGGGAAAACCGTATATTCCCGGTTCGAGTATAAAAGGGGTGTTAAGAACCGCTTTTTTCGAGTATTTAAGGAAAGAAAGGGCGAAAAAGGAAGATAACGGCTATTTCTCTACTGCTCACAGGATATTGTCCCCGGATTTTGAAACACAGATAGTAAAGGGCAGGCATACGAACACTTCATACAATGGAAAAGCGGAACCGGTAAGGCACCGGATTAAAAAAGATATTTTCCGGTTCATTACCATATCCGATTTTGATATCCCGGATGGGAATATCCTGTTTTCGACCGTAAGGGTCTTGAACAGGGGGAGCGATGCACCCGGTATTCCGGTATACACGGAAATGACAGAATCCGGATACCTGGATAAAAGGGAAATAACCGGGAAAGGAAGGATAACAATAAAGGAAGATTTTTTCAAAGCCCTGCACAGGGAAACAGGGAATGATTTTGTTTCGTCTTTTAAAACACCCCGGGATGTTTTGAAAACCCTCAATCTTTTTTATCTGGAAATAACAGACAATCCTGAACACTCATCCTATGCACGGCCGGATACAAACCGGGAACCTGACCGGAAACAGAAGGAATACATCAACCTCCAGAATAAAATAAACAAAATAATGAATACTACTATCGGGAGTGACCGGAAGAATTGTTATATGATGAAACTGGGGCGTTTTACCCAGGTGGAATCGAAGACATTCAACATACAGAGGAAAGGTGAAAAAAACGGGAAGTATGAATCGATCCCGGAGGACATAAACATTCACGGGGGTATTTCCCGAAGCCTGGTAGACGGTATGATCCCTGCAGGCTGGTGCATCCTGAACATAAAAGGAGGAATGTAATGGGCAGGTTATATATTTATACACCCGGGTCGAATGATATGAAGCTGTATCAAACAACGGGGGAAGAGGTCCCGGTAAATAAAAAAATCATCGAGCCGTCAAAGCAGGTTGCCGGTTTGCCGGATGAAAACAACACCTACAGGATGGATGAAAAGGGAATTATATGCGAACCACCCCTTGATATACTGATTTTGAATAAGCATTATCATGTTGCGAGGATCGCGTTTCCTCTTATTGCAGCTTTAACAGCGTATATTCATGAGCACCATGAACAGGACCCGGGAAACGGGAATGAAGAACCGGATCCCGCAGCATTCCTGCTTATTGCAAGCAACCAGGAGCCCCAGCGGGAACAGGACACCCTTTATGTGTGTGATTTGCTTAAGAGATATCTTCTTTCATACGGGAAATTCGATGATGTCATTATTGAACAAATCACCTGTAATGTGTCAAATTATGACGACGTTTCCGGGTTCTTCCAATTACTCATAAAGAAACGGAAGACGCTTTTTGAAAATACCCTTGACCTTTACCGTGTTCTGGGTCCCGGAACCCCTGCCATGAATACCGGGGGGATGCATATTGATTTTGCATTCCATGTACAAAACCTGTACGCGGAACGGGCCGGGGACACGGATACGGTAATCCGTGAAATGAATTTTTTTTCTTTATTCAAGAAGCAGGATGAAATAAACAGCTTAAGACTCTTTCTGGATAATTATAACTATAAAGCCGCATCCATGTTTTTACAGAAGACCTTTCTAAGACCGGAAAAGGTTATTGCCGATGCCCTGACTCTTATCGATTACCGGTTACACATGAATTATGAGGAAGGAGTTGAAAAAGCGGATTTTTTCAAAATGTATATTCCAGATAAAAAAAGCAGAGGCCTTTACAATTTCATGCACAGTCAGATTTGTTTTTTTAATACCATTAAGAATTCAGATGTAATCGGAAAAACAAAAATAGCTGTAAAAGAGTTTTACTATCTTATGGAAAACGATGTAAAAACAGGGGATTATAATGCCCTGGTCGCCCACCTGTTTACCATTTTTGAAAACCTGGATGAATGTCTTTTTTATACTCTTACCGGCAAAGCATTCATTAAAACGGAAAAAGAGGGATTTAAGGAATTCAAGGAATTCCTTACTTCAAACAATGACATATGGGAAAAAATAAAAAATAAAACCGGAAAAGAAGATTTGAATAAAGTTGAACCGAATGCCGAGGTAAAGCACATTATATTTACGTGCATTAAAGAAAAGGGTGAATATACTGCTTTAATAGAGGAATACAGGGAAATACAAAAGGATACTATCAATATCAATAAACTGCGGGAATTCAGAAACAAGGGCCCTTTTGCCCATGGATATACCGGGGTAAACGCCGGTACCTTTACGTCGGAAAGATTTTTTAAAGAAAAGGGGGCAGCCGGTCTGCTTGAAAACGTATCTCTGGTGTTAAAGAATCTTGAAATAATAAAAGGAGAGGTTAAGAATCCTTATGAAACCTTTAACAACCAGGTGTGCTGTTATGTGGAAGGACGGTTATAACCATGGCCACCCTCTGTGTCGTTTCCCAGGGAATACATATCCGCCATGAAGGAAGGCGGCTGCTGCTTCATTACCCGGATAAAACGGTACGGGAAATACCGTTATTAAACATCGAACGGATTTTTATTTTCGGGAATGCGGAAATATCCACGAGCCTGCTGGGATACTTGTGTGAACAGGGGATCGATATCTCCCTTCTTACGGTACATGGAAAATTCCGGGGAAGACTCGGCAGGGGTTTTTCCAAAAACATCTATCTTCGTGAAGCACAATACAGAAAATCCTTTGACAGGGAATTCGTTTTTACTACGGCAAAAATCATTATCCAGGGCAAAATAAAGAACCAGCGTGAACAGCTTATGCGGTTTAAGCGCAACCACCCGGATGCGGATATAGGAGGCGTAAACGAACTCGAACGCTTTTTAAAAGAAACGGAAAGGAAAATCTCCCTTAATGCCTTACGGGGAATGGAAGGGATAGCGGCGAAAATCTATTTTAATGATTTCAAGGCCATGCTTTTAAAGGAAACGGATTTTGAAAAAAGGGTCCGGAGACCCCCGGGAGACAAAATAAATGCATTACTTTCCCTGGGCTATACCTTTCTTGTAAACGAGATGACAGGGATTCTCGAGGCGATCGGATTCGACCCGTACAAGGGGTTTCTGCATGAAACAAGTTACGGCCGGGTTTCTTTGAGCCTGGATCTTATAGAAGAATTCCGGGTGCCTGTAGTGGACAGGCTTGTGCTGGAAGGATTCAATAAATCCATATTCAGTGATGAAGATTTTAAAGAGGGTAATGATGAAAACAACCGGAAAACAGTACTTTTAACTGAACCGGGAATGAAGAAATTCTTAAGCCTCTGGGAAAAAAAGGTGGGCAAAATCGGGAGAAAAGCGGAGATGGATCTTACCCATTTCAGAAAGGCATTCCGAGACCAGGGGCTGCTTTTTGCCGGTTATATAAGGAACGAGAATACCTATACGCCATTTGAGATAGGGTGATGTATGGAGCCGGAAAAGTATATTGTGTGTTATGATATTGTCGATAACCGAAAGCGGAACAGGGTACATAAAAAACTCAAGGATTACGGCATGCGGGTACAGAAATCCGTCTTCGAGTGTATTCTTACGGAAAAGCAGGTGGAACGGATGTGGTATGATATTAAAAAGTTTGTAGACCCGTCCCGGGATATTGTCATTATTTACCTGCTTAAAACCATAACGAGTTCCACGATTAAAGCCACGGGTTTATACATACCGGATGAACTTGACGACGAACTCATTATAGTATAGAATATAAACGATCTTTGACAATTCAATAACAAGCGATGGTCGGTGATTAGCGCTGGTAAATAATTATTTATAATGCAAGGAATTGTGGTTTGCATGGGATGAGAGATAATGATATTAACTACCGGAAAATATACGATAAGCGGAAAAAGGGCTGTAATTTATTCCATGATAATGAATTACAACCGCCGGAGTTTGAATAAGACCCTGATGAATAAGGGATTGAGACAATCGAATTGGATGAAAACTATTGGAATTATTCACTGAGTTTGAATAAGACCCTGATGAATAAGGGATTGAGACTTTCCCTGACGAGTGAAAAAGGATAGTTCCTTTTTTCAAAGTTTGAATAAGACCCTGATGAATAAGGGATTGAGACCTCTGACCTTGTAGATACCTGCTGTTTTTCTCACCTTCATAGTTTGAATAAGACCCTGATGAATAAGGGATTGAGACTATACTCTCACTGATTTCTCATAATTATATTTTACATATTTTCGTTTGAATAAGACCCTGATGAATAAGGGATTGAGACTTCCATTATGAATTTATCGATATTACCAGTTTCTTTTTCCAAGAGTTTGAATAAGACCCTGATGAATAAGGGATTGAGACACACTCGATAGTCATATCACTATCGAGTATTAGCCCGTATAGTTTGAATAAGACCCTGATGAATAAGGGATTGAGACATAGGTATGGCCTGTGACCATAGGCTATTTGTTGCATGAGTTTGAATAAGACCCTGATGAATAAGGGATTGAGACTTTATATGGTGCGTAATACTGATTACAGCAATGATGTCCCGTTTGAATAAGACCCTGATGAATAAGGGATTGAGACCAAATTGCATATTCCCCAATTTTCATTGACGGTGAAAACTTTATAGTTTGAATAAGACCCTGATGAATAAGGGATTGAGACTGTGGTGATTAGAAGAGACTGTCCAGACATAAGCGGCATTTTTGTTTGAATAAGACCCTGATGAATAAGGGATTGAGACTATTTCAGGAAAATATACAATCCCTTCTCCTGCAATCATTGGTTTGAATAAGACCCTGATGAATAAGGGATTGAGACGGTTCATGGTCATAAACACAGGTAGAACCTGGACCATTACAAGTTTGAATAAGACCCTGATGAATAAGGGATTGAGACTTCCCATTCTTCCCAGTCACAAATATATATCGCATCATGAATTGTTTGAATAAGACCCTGATGAATAAGGGAATTGAAGTATGAAAGGAAGAAATGATGAAGTCTGAATAAGACCCTGATGAATAAGGGATTGAGACTCGATTGCTTCACCGTTTATTTTCTCCATCACCGGGCCGAAAGTTTGAATAAGACCTTGATGAATAAGGGATTGAAACTCAGGACGATTATCAGCCATCCATTCAGGACGATGTTTAGCCATCGTTTGAATAAGACCCTGATGAATAAGGGATTGAGACAATTGTGACGAAATATCACGATTATGTAAGGAAAATAGAGAAGTTTGAATAAGACCCTGATGAATAAGGGAATTGAAGTATGAAAGGAAGAAATGATGAAGTCTGAATAAAACCCTGATGAAAACCAGAGAGCCAGTGAACTATCGGGCCAGGGTATCAGCGGACCGGAGTGGATGGCTTTAGAAAAGCCCTGGTGAATAAGGGAATTGAAGTATGAAAGGAAGAAAGGATGAAGTTTGAATAAGACCTTGATGAAATCCAGGCGGACCAGTGCGTGGGAGGGGTGGGAGGATGGATGAGTGGATGGTTGGTGTTTTTGTTGTCCACCCTGTTTTATAATCCGCGGAAATCTGCGGGTATCCGTAGTTCCATAAAAATTCTTTATTAAGAGGAGTTTCCCGGTCAGGAATTCCTTTCTGAAAAGAGAAAATCCTGCTTTTTACATTATTATTGCATAGAAACCTTGACAGAAATTGTTGCGTCTACTATTATTTCCTTGATTTTTTGTGTGTGTGCGATTAGTTTTTTAATAAGGGATCTTATGTATGAAAAAAGGAAGCGGTTATTATGGTAGAATGCGACAAAATTCCTAAAACGAGTGAAATTGTAAACGCCGATTGTTTTATCAGTATTGTTCTTTCCAATGTTGAAAAATGCAATTTTCCCACCCTTAATAAATTACGCGATTCATTACAAAATCTATTTCCTGATATTGTAATTAATCTGTCCCGTTCTGCCATGCAGGAAGCTATAAATTATTATTCTGCATACTATTCCTTTTCACATGAATTCGTAAAAAGAAACGTACCCAAGGAAATATTAGGATTACCTTTTATTAAAAGGGAATTTTCATCTGACGTATCCTGGAGTGTTATTGAAGCTGTAGATAAGTGTGTGAAGAAAAACATCCATCAACAATAGAAAAAATTGCAATAGAAAATTCTGCTGATAAAGCAAAAATATTCAAATGTCCCGTATACGGATATATATCTGTTCCGGACGAAATCGTAAAACGTTTTAGATTGTTCCCGTAATATTACAATCAAGAATATTCCCCTTTGTATCAAATGCAAATTTCGTTACTTCTACTTAAGTGTTCCATCTAGGTTAATTAAAAATTGTGGCTCATTATCATCTTTATCTAAACCAATATGTCGAGGAAAAAATAAAATGCGAATATTTTCTATTTCTTTTTTATTATTTTCATAATATTTTTTACTAAAGAATTAACAAATGTTTAGTATTAATTAAGTTGCTTATTATGTAACTACAGGTATATAAAAGATAACCCCTAACTTATAAATTTGATAAGGACTGACAATGAAATAAAACAGGAAGGTTTTCTGGCACTTAATGAAAGACTTGATCCGGTTGAAGTGGAAAGATTTTCAACTATGTCATTTAAAAATCAAGGGCAACCCTTTTATTTGATTCGACGGTGATTCGTTTTCTTACCGTTGGTTCTTTGCCCGGGTACAGAACAAGAACCTCCACATTCCCGGGTTTCACTTTCAAAAGGCATTTCCCTTCATGGTCCGTAAGAACAGGGGCATTCCTTCCTGCCAGGACTTTCGCATCCTTTACCGGCTTTTCATCCTGCATTACTGTTACCTCGATTTCTCCCGGGCTAAAATCATAATCAAGGACGAGGTATTCATTCTTATTCACTGTCATTATGGATTCGTGAATAAACTCCCCGGCCGGGCTTACGACAAAAATACGTACCTGGCCGGACTGTACTTTCACTTTGTAGAAACCTGAAATATCGGTTTTGACAGGAAAATTCTTACCGATAAATACCTTTGACTTCCCGAGTCCGCGGCCGTTCTCTTTTATGACTCCCTGGATATAAGCGGGTTCGAAATCGAAATTCACTTCGTATTCCTTTTTCCCTGCCTGGCATTGAACCGTCACCTCACCAATAAACTCTCCTTCCCTGGTGAGTGCATGAACACTGAACAAAGGGACATCCATGGTATAACTGTACCGGCCGTTTTCACCGGTAACAACGGGACCATAAGGCCCGATCCATACCCTTGCATCAACAGCAGGAATCCCGTTTTCCGATACAATCCCTTTTACATATACCGGATTCTCCGGATCGACAAGCGGAAGTTCACCTGGAGGCGGCTCTGCGTCCTGTGCAGTTATCCCGGGGCAAATAAAAAAAATCATACAACATAACAATGTAAAAACTATTTTATGACCATACATAGTTCATTCTCCTTCTCTTTAAAGGTTTAAAACCACTTTCTATAAATGAAATACCGCTCAGGTAAGGTACGGTACCGTTGAACCAGGAAGTCCGGAATTCCCGCCGGAATTCCGGATTTTGCAACAAAAGGAACCGGTGCATACCTTTTCACCTGGCTGTTGTCCACCTTAACATTCCGTACATCACTCGATTCGACCGGTTGCCCACCAGTTGGAAGCACCCTTGTCTTTATGACATAATTTCCATCCGCAGGCAATGTCCATGTGTATGACCACTGCACCTTGCCGGTAACGGCAATCCAGGTTATCCCGCCATCAACCGAAATATCCACTTTATCGATGCCGGACGGTGAATAGGCGATCCCTTTGATTGTATAACTCGATCCGGTCAACACGGTCATGGGAACCGGATCATATATGTGGGAGAACACATGGTTTTCGGTAAGTTCGAGCGGATTTGTAAGCCAGTATGCATAATCGATAGTGCCGAAGGACGCATCATCCCATGAATCGTCCAGGGCAGAGAGGTCTTTCGGATTATCACTGGCCTGGATTTCATCGAGTACCTGTTCACCCCAGTAGTTAAACCGTGCATCACTATCCAGTGCGGATTCATTGTTCATTTCAAGCTCCCGCGGGCCGAACTTTTGTACGCGGTCATTGCCGCTGTCTGCCACGTAAACGAATCCGGTCCCGGAAACAGCGATTCCCCTGGGATAGGAAAATAGTCCCGGTCCGGATCCGGACCCGCCGAACTGACTTAAGTATTCGCCATCTGCATTATAGCATTTAATAAGACGTCTGTTATACTCCGTGACGAATATATTGCCGGCA
>JAFGQK010000066.1 GCA_016935735.1 Spirochaetales bacterium
CTTTTTGTTAGCTTTTTTTACCGTTGCACAAGGTCTGAATTTAAGATTTATGCTTTATGCTCATTACCTTATTTCCGGTCTTTTATTTCCATGTGTTCCGTGGCAAAAAAATCCGATTTCAAACTTCCATCCCTAGTAATCCTGCCCCTTGAAATCTTTTTTTTTCTGGTTATAATGGTAACATCCTCATAAAGGTGGAAGATTACACCCTGGCATATAATATAACACAGGGAAAAAAGGAGACACATCATGGCACATTGTATTATCCCGGAAGCAGAAGAAATTCTTGATAAGGAATATCCTGTACTGGATCATGGATTTGTCCGGCTTGTGGATTATCTCGGGGGTGATGACAGGATTGTACAAGCCGCCCGGGTATCTTATGGAAAGGGAACAAAAACGGTTCGTCAAAATAAAGGTCTTATCCGGTACCTTTTAATGCATGAACATATGAGCCCTTTTGAGCAGGTTATTTTTACTTTTCATATAAAAATGCCTATTTTTGTTGCACGTCAATGGGTACGGCACCGGACTGCAAGGATGAATGAAATATCAGGCAGGTATAGTGTTATGGAAAATGAGTTTTACCTGCCGGCTCGTGGGGATGTGAGTTATCAGAGTGCATCAAACAGGCAGGGGAGATCGGACGAAGAACTCCCGGAAGAGCTTACACAGAGGGTGTTGCATCTTCTTAAACAAAGTTATGAGCAGGTGTATACCGGATATTCCGCTTTAATTGATGAAAATATTTCCCGTGAGATCGCCCGGATAAACCTGCCTTTGAGCCTGTACACCCAGATGTACTGGCAGATCGATCTTCGTAATCTGCTTCATTTTATCAAACTGCGCGGTGATGTCCATGCGCAAAAGGAGATACGCCTTTATGCAGATGTATTAAAAGACATTGTAAAGAAAGTGACTCCTTTTGCCTGGGAGGCTTTTGAAGAATTCCAGCTTTATGCCGTAAAGCTGAGCCGGACCCAGGTTCAGAAATTAGCCACTTCTTTGCAGAAGACAGACCCGGCTTTATTAAAGGAATTGGGGATTGATGATGAACCGAACAAAGCTACATGATCCTGACAACGGGGAACTAAAGGCTGTGGGACTTATGTCCGGCTCCGGCACGAACATACATAAAATCCTGGAACACGAAACCCGGTTAAGAAAGGAAAGAGGGAATTCACCGTTCCGGGTTGTTGTCATTTTTACCGACAATTTCGATAGCCATGCACAGGAGATCGGAAAGGATTTTAATCTTCCTGTTATTACAAGAGATATAAAAGCCTTTTATAAAGCCCATAACCTTCCCAGGCGGGATATGTCTTTAAGACCGGACTTTGACCGGGAAACCCTAAAAGCATTAAAACCGTTTGAAGCAACTCTCGCTATTTACGGCGGGTATATGTCCATTGCATCCAGGGTTTTTATTGATGCATTCCTGGGAGTGAATGTCCATCCGGCAGACCTGTCGGTGAAGATAAACGGCAAACGGCGATGGACAGGTGACCACGCTGTACGCGATGCGATTGCAGCCGGGGAAAAAACGATACACTCGACAACCCACCTTGTCGAGCCGGTGGTAGACGGCGGGCGTATCCTCATGATATCCGGCCCCCTTCACGTTGACATACCCCCGGGGCTTTCAATCTCAGACCAGGACGATCTGAAAGAGATTGAACAGTTGAATCAGGGCAGGCTTAAAGAAGCAGGGGATTGGGTGATTTTTCCCAGGACTATTCAGTATATTGCAGAAGGACGGTATGCATCTGATGAACATGGGAATTTGTATTTTGACAATAATCCTGTACCCGATGGTGTGAAGCTGCAATAATGGGAAATACGGTTATATTTTGCCCCTGATTATAATCTATATAAGGTGTATTTCAATACAGTTATATTGTAAATGAATGTAAATTTTTCCTTCATTTAAACTGATTTTATGGCATAACTATTGCACTTCATACTCACATGAAGGAAAAAATCATCTGTATATTTATCGCTTTCTTTTTGCTGTACCCTGTTTTTTCCAGGGAGGGATCGGAACTCACCTCCGGGATTTACGGGAATGATGAATTCCGATTCCGTCTTTCTGTTTTTAATGAATACATCACCCTGTTATTAATAACAAAGGCAACAGGTTATGAAAATTACGATGTAATTGCGGGATTTTCCACTCCCTGGATTTTATTCGGTCCTGTGTCCAGGTATGGTCTTTTTAAAGAGATATACAGTCCTCTTGCATATACACCTGGAAGTGCAGTTTTTAAAGAGAAATCGGATATACGTTTGTCCTGTGCATTTGAACCGGGGAAACGGCGTTTTCTTGAGTGCTCCCCGTATCCTGGTATATGCGGCTTTTTCCTTCAAACAGGGGAGGGTATCCCGTTTCTTGCCGGGGGACAGATCGCGGTTGCTGTGAAAGACATCTTTTTCCAGGACATGCTTGTTTTATTTTCTGTTCCTGTGGCCGGGGATGAAGATGCATGGTATACTGCTTCACACCAATTCCCCGGGGGAAAGGTCTATCATCTCTGTGCGAAAAGCCTTTTTAAAATTCCGGCCTTTTGTTTTTCTATAACCGGGATTATCTCCGGCGGGGATATTATTATACCCGGTTTTTTTCTGAATTGCTCTGTTTCCAATCAAATGGATTGGTACGCCCTTTCAGTGGTATTCGGGTATTGTTCTGCTTATTATATAACCCCGGACGGCTCATACAAAAATCGAATGATAAGAACCGGGGGTTCTCTTGATTTATCCCCTTTTCCCCTGCTTGATTTTCACCTTTGCTCTTATTTTGATGTGGATCACCCCTCCTCTATTCCACAGGAATATCTCTGCACAACGAGTACAATAAAAGGGAAAGTGAAGCTCAACCATCGTATACAAAAAGAAATCCTTATGGAGTTTGCCCTTTCGGATGATTCATCAATTTCATTCAATGAACAGGGAAGAAGAACAGAGGAACATGAAATATCTCTTTCAGCAGGGCTTTACAGGGATATTTTCACCGGAGAAACAGCACTTTCATTCCCTTTTATCCAGGAAAAAGAGATTATTCCTGAATGGAAGCTTGATCTTGCCTTTCATATGGGAACTCATTCGTTGAAGATAAATAATACATTTTTTACCGGGAACAATCTGTCATGGAAAGGAAGTCTGGATTATGGGACAAATATAAATCAAAGTGAAGTCCGGCTACTATTTTCTTTAAAAAAGCCTCTCACTTTCACAGGTCCGGAATTCCGTGTTTTTAAAAATAATCCTTTTGAATTCATTCTCATCACCTTGAGCTTTGTTCAACAAGTTGAACCACGATTGTAATTTCTATAAGGTACTCAGATCATTTCAGAGAACGCCTTTTTAAAATAAAATCCCTGGTGTTTAAAGCAATTGAAAAGATCATGGCAAGAATATATAAAATCATGACAACAGTATCCACAAGAGTGCTGTCAAGATTAAGCCCGGTGAGTTGATCCACCAGGTATTTTATATATGACCGTGGTATGTTCCGGTATCCTAATTTTATTTTTACCTGCCAGTGCCAGTCAGTACACAGACAATAGCCCGGACCTAATCCGCAGAAATAGCCCAGACCGAACCATGAAATAGTAGTAAGGAGGAGTAGAATGAGATTGAGTTTTCTTGTTTTTTTCCATATCCATCCGAGTGTACAGAAAAGCGTATAAAATGTATGAAAAACAATAAAGAATATATCAAGAAATTGGTAGATAAACATTTTTTTTCTCTGCGATTACTATATCATAGAAATTACCGGCATAATAGAAGTTTTTTTTCCCGGATAAATTCTTTTCTTGCCTTTCCGGAGAAAATATATAAAATTTAGAGTAGAAAGTTGCTAAAAAATTCAGAGTTAAAGGAGTGAGAAAGGGTGAAAAGAAAAAATAATTTACCCATAGTGAAGGTCGATGTTGTGATTAATTTAAAAAAAAAGGTGAAAGCACGTGTAAAAAATATGATTGATAGGGGAATTTGTATTCTGACCTGTGAGCCTCTTGAAAAAGGGAAAGTATTTATCCTGGAGATATCGTATCAAGGCAGGGAAAAGCTGAAAATCAAGGGCAAGGTTATGTGGAGTCTGAAAATTTGTTCAGAGACATATGAAAATGGCATTGATTTTCTCTATTTGAATATAAATATAAAAGAGGAATTGGTACGATCTGTTAATTAGGGATGGTATTTCTTCTTTTACCATTAATATAAGATGGATGGAAATAATGATATGAAAGTGCTTTTTATTGGGGGGACAGGAAATATCAGTTCTGTTGTAAGCAGAAAAGCGGTAGAAAGGGGCTGTGATCTGTATCTGCTGAACCGCGGGAAAAGGCATGTGGATATACAGGGTGCCCGGCGAATAACCGGGGATATTCAAAACCCTGGTGAAATGAACCGGACTCTTCATGACCATACATGGGATGTCGTGGTAGACTGGATTGCTTTTACAGAAAAGGATATTGAACGGGATATTACCCTTTTCAAGGGAAAAACAGGACAGTACATATTTATCAGTTCTGCCTCTGTGTACCAGAAACCGCCTTCCTGCCCGGTTATTACCGAGTCGACACCCCTTGCCAATCCATTCTGGGACTACTCCAGGGGGAAAATAGCGTGCGAACTTATGTTGAACAGGGAGTACAGGGAAACCGGTTTTCCTGTTACCATTGTCCGCCCGTCTCTTACCTATAATACGGTAATCCCGGTTGCAATCGGGAGCTGGGAAGACTACACGATTGTGGACCGGATGAAAAAAGGGAAAAAGATTATTGTTCATGGCGACGGTACCTCTCTCTGGACAATAACCCATGCAGAAGATTTTGCAAAAGGGTTCTGTGGACTAATGGGGAATATACAGGCAACCGGCCACAGCTTTCATATAACGTCGGATGAACTTTTGACATGGAACCAGATATACGGCCTTGTTGCAGAAGCGGCAGGAACAGGAGCCGATATCATTCATATTCCTTCGGATTTTATCGCACGGTACAGCGATTCCTTAAAAGGAAGCCTGCTGGGGGATAAGGCGGTGAGTGTTATTTTCGACAATACAAAGATCAAAACATTTGTCCCCGGTTATGTTGCAACCATCACTTTTAAACAGGGTATAAAAAGAACCATCGAGTGGTTTGAAGCGGAGGCGTCCAGGATGAAAATAAAAGAAGAGAATAACAGGTTAATGGACAGGATTATCGATGAATATGGACATTCCTGAATTTATTCAGGACTGAATAAATTCAGGACTGAATAAATTCAGGCTTGAATTGTTAAGGATAAAGCATCTTATATAAATGCCACATTGTTACCATTCCATCTATACATGAATAAATATAGACACTGCCCAGCATGGCTATCCCCCCCCATGATGCAATTCTATATGTATTCCATATCCTGGCATTATTTGCATTACTCTTCATCAGGAAGTATGCTGTAATACTTTCTGCCAGGGACAGTGCAGAGATGGTAAGGATAACAGTCCCTTTGACTGGTTCAAAGTTATAAAACTGGGCAGCAGAGGGGATAAAACAAAGACTCCAGTAGTTTTTATAGATAAAATCACTCCTGTCAATCACTGCTGTCCGGGTATTATAAAGCAGGAGTTTTTCATTATACACAACCCAGTTCCGTTTCCATGTATTATCTTCCAGGGCAACCCTGACATGGTATTTCCCGGGTGCAAGGTTATCGAATACATAAGGAAGCTTTTTATATCCTGATATATCATCCACTTTACCGCTTAAAGGGAGTTTCCCGCTTACCATTTTTATCCTGCATGGGTAATGGAACTCAACACATATGTCCTGTCTGTTATGTGTTGTTATTGTCTTTTTCAGATAGCGTTGTTCTTTCCTTTCATCCGTATAAACGACATCAATGATATATTCATGTGCAACAGGTATTTTTATTGATAAATCCGTTACTCCCACTTTTGTCCCGTCAATAAAGACATCAGATTTCACATTTGCTTTTACTGAAAGTGTTACCAGGGTCTGTATTTTACCAGGATCAACTACATTGTCTTTTTTAAGTGCTGTCTGCTGCTTGAAAATAGTTTTTTTAAATGTTCTGTCTTCATAAACGATTTCAATATCATAATCGCCCACAGGGAGTATGAACTTACCCGGGGTTCTGCCGAATGCAATGCCATCAATATACAATGTACAGGGATTATCAGTAGTTGCAATAAAACTCGCTGTTTCGGGATTGTATTGTGAAACAGCCCTTATTGCTTTCAGGACAATCTCGAGCAAAGCATCCCTTATAGTTGTCTTTATGTGAGCTTCATATTCCCGCTGAATGACAAGCTTTTCATCATTCCCGAAAATATCGATATTCACTTTTAATGTCTGATTGACAACCTTGAATTCACCCCCAAGGATAAAATCGCTGCCAAATTCTTTTTGAATATCGCCAAGAACAGCCAGTGTATAGAGATCCTCGGTATTATACAGTTTCTCTGCTTTATAGTTCAGTATTTTATGCGGGTAGACAGCGGTAAAATACCGAAGCTGTTCAAAATAAAGATAAAAGTAACTGACAAACAATGTTTCATCCAGGTCCTTGTAAGACGTACCAATATTGATAAATGGTAAAATAACGATTACCCGGGGTTCATCCTTTGAAAAGAGATACGGCGGGTTGAGAATTAATATCATTATCAAAGAAAATAAGGCCAGTCTGATATTCATGATTCTTAACCTGTTTTCAATTGTTAATGTATAATCATTTTTTATATGTGTAAAGATGTTTTTATGGTAGTTTTATGGAGGTGGTACTTTGTAATTTATAGTAAAGTACTGGGGTTGTCTAAAAAGTCAAATTTTTTAAAAATTGATCCATATATAGTGGTGTTTATAAATATTTTCCTCATAAAACACCACTA
>JAFGQK010000067.1 GCA_016935735.1 Spirochaetales bacterium
TCAGATCCAGGAAGGATCCGGCCAACGCAAGTGTTACGGGTTGAAAATCTTGGAATAATACCAAGATTTTCACCCATAGTAACACAAGGTATAATCGAACCGGAAAAATTACTTGTATCATTACGCTTTGCCCACCGGGAAAGATCGGATGCATGGTTTACGTGGTCTGTTCTGATTAATCATTTGATTTCGATGAATGAACTTGATGAAGCGAAAAAGACAGGCACAGCGGCAACCGGGCAGTTTCCTTTAAACCCGAATCTCTGGCTCGATCTTGCCAGGGTGATGCAATTTACCTTCGATACCGAAGGAGAAATAGAGGCACTCGAAAAAGCAAGGGAAATAAATCCTTCTTTGAGTGAGGCTTCCCAACGGTTATCGCAGCTTTATGAAAGAAAAGGCGAGTTAAAAAAGGCACGTGAAATAATGGAAAATGCATGCGCGGCAACACCTTTAAACGCAATTAATTTCGGATTTCTGGCAGAGATCCTCTTTATTATGGGTGAACACAAGGAAGCGCTTTATAAACTGCGCAGGGCACTTTTGTTATATCCGGATTACCGGTGGGCATGGCATACCCTCTGGGAATGGGCGTCCAGGTTAAACGAAACATCATTTTTCATGGATCTTGCAAAGCAATTGGTTGAACAAAGGGAAGGCGATCCCCTGGTATGGACATATCTGGCTGAAAGTCATTTCATTACCGGAAATCCGGCAAAGGCACTTACTGCAATCGATAAAGCGATCGAACTGGACCCCTATCATGTCCCTGCATATGATTTAAGAGCACAACACTATACATATTGCGGAAATTTCGAAAAAGCTCTTGAAAGCCTGATCCCTCCCGGGATGGAAACCATTCCGGCTCCCCTTTTAATCCGTAAAGCATGGGTTGAAGCCCGGAGAGGCTGTAAAAAGGAGGCAGTCATCATCCTGAAAGAGGTTCTCGGAAAGGCGCCGGAGAACGAATACGGCTGGTCACTTCTCTGTGCTTACCTGTTCGATCTTAATGACACCGGACAACTGGAAAAAACGGCCCTCAAGATGGCACAGCTTTTTCCGCTTAACACCTATTCGTATGAATATCTCGGCATGATATACCTTGAAAGGGGATGTAAAAACAGGGCAAAAGAACTGTTTCAGAAAGCCTTTGCCATTGTACCGGCACATACCATGGCCGGGAGGGAATTGTTCGAACTGGAACTGAAATCGGGAAACACGGATAATGCCGGGAAAATACTGAATACGATGATACAGCAAGCGGGAAAAGACAACTGCTATTTACTCTCCTGCCAGGCCCGGCTGTCCATTATTCAGAAAGAATACGGGTATGCTGAACAAATTTTTCGTTACATCTGTGCACACCATATGGATGATCCCTGGCCGCTTACATCAATTACCGATGCTTTTGACGCGGCAGGGTTGAGCAGGATGGTATATAAAATAGCGAATAAGGTTATAAGGCTGAATGAATACAGAGTTGATGTGAACAAGCATATAGGTCCGGTCTGGGTAAAGCATAATGCTGAACAAAACAGGTGGTTTTATTTTATACGATTAAAAAAAGTGTATAATTATACAGGAACACCAACTATTGCCGCTTATATTATTAAACTGAGTGAAGCGGTAAAAAAGTCGCTTGCAGCGCCTTCCTTATTTTCTTCTTTAAAGTATAAAATACTCCTTAAACGTATATATAGTAGATTTCCGGCTACACCGAAACAGCATACCCAGGCCTGTCTGCTGTTAGGGGAATCTCTTTTACTCTGTGGTTTAATAAATCCCGCAATTGATGTATTAAGGTTATGGAGTAACCATAATATCCATAATACTCATACCATCACGATCGCCTGTAATTATATAACTACACTTTTTATAAAGGGGAAAAATTCCAGTGCACACCAGGTCATCCAGCATCTGAACACGAAACATGAAAACAAGGAATTCACCACAGGTCCCGGTCGGGAGATCTTCTCTTTATGGGAATTATTACATGCGTTCATCAGTAAAACCCCGAATACCGGAAAGTCCGGTCTGGGGAAATACAATTACGACAATTTATCCTGCCAGCAAAGAATTGTTTATAATTGCATACATTTTCTTCAAAAAAAACAGGAATATGAAAACACATTAAGAAAGAAACAGGTTATAATACAGTATCTGAACGATTTCCCGGACAAGGTATATATGTTCCACATTTTAAAGTATTTATTAAAACATATATAATAAAAAAATCCTGGAATAATACCAGGATTTTCACCCATAGTAACACAGATATTACGGGCAAATTTGGATTTTAGATCAATTGAATACTCTACCCCCAATAATTTTTCAGCTTGCGGGCTTAAGCTTTCGTTAGGCTATTCCCCCGCAAAAATGAAGATGGGAATACGGACATGCCTCGATGCATTTCCCGCATTTGATGCAATCTGTCTGTGTTAATACTTTTTGTTTATGGATATCCTTTATTCCCATGATACAGGATTTAATGCATGCATATTTGCATTTATTCTTGTCTACTGCATCACATTCACTACTTCTTTTAATCTTTAATAAAGAGAGTTTATTGGTTAATCCGAAAAGTGCACCCAGGGGGCAGAGATATCTGCAGAAAAATCTGGAAACCGTAACAAGACACAGGGCAGTAAAAAGGAGAATACCAAGTTTTATCCAGTACATAGAACCCGGTATGAATGACGGATTTGTAATGAGGTAGGGTAATGCTGCACTTAAGGCCGCGGAAGGACAGAGTTTGCAGAAAAGGGTGTCTGCTGCAATAACTGCAAACCCGGTTGTCAGAATGAGAATAATGAACTTCAAGATGAATGGTTTATTATTCCTGAAAAAAAAGATCATCCCGCCTCCCAGAATAAGGGAGAAAAAGCCTCCTCCCAGGATAAGGACAGGAAGCGGTGCCAGGTCAATAATGAGAACGACCGGAAAAAAGCAGGTAAAAATAAGGAAAAGAATACCAGTAAGTTTTACTGAACCTGTTTTTTGTTTTAAACCAGGAGAAAAATACGGGACAATAAGGAGTAATAAAACAAAAACCACAAATACCCCCGGGATGAGTGACAGCCATTTATTATCCAGGAAAAGAATAATAAGCAGGGCCGCTCCTAAAGAAATAATCCCTGTTGCAATGGTAATACCCTGCTTTATTCTCTTTTTCGTATTCAGTACGATAAAAATATCGTTTACAAGACCAAACGGACATATCCAGCCACACCACCAGCGGCCAAGAAGAATTCCAGACAAACCTAAAAACGCAAGGGGGAACAGGGGAAATCCTGTTTTTAGCAGATTCTGTATAATCCCTATGGGACAGATTGTTACCGCCAGGGGACATGCATAGCAGTGCAAACCGGGAAATACAATATGACTCATGACCGGGACAATAACACCAAGGCATCCCGCCAGAAGCCCGGTGCCCTGAAATATTCTTCTGGCAATTGTTATATGTCCGGTCTTTTCATTCCTGTCCATCGGCACCCCCTGTTATAAGTTGTATAAGGTTTTCTTCAAGGTTATTTGTGCCATAAATGACACCATTCATATTTACTGACACTACTATAGCAGGGAGGGGAAGCGGTTCTTTGAATGTATATAATGTTTTGTAATAAACGTATTTCTCCTTTCCTGCTGGTTCATGGATCTCAATCACTTCATATGAGAGTGTTTGCGGGTATATGGAACAAAGTTCCTTTACATATTCCTTTGCAAATGGACATGTCCCGCACCAGGAGGCGGAAAAAACCGTGATAAGGACAGGCTCCCCGAGCCCGGCGTACACTTTCGTTTTAGCTCTGTCAACCGGTATAACCTCCACCCGGGATTCAATCCCGATACATGAAAGGCAGAGTGTCCGTGCAATATCCCTGGACAGATCTGCCTGGCTTATCCCATTTCCGTCTATATGGATAAAGGTATAAAAGAGTATGCCGGCAAAAATGAAGATAAAGAGAATAGTAAAGAAGATATCCTTTTTTATCCTGATATAAAAGACCAGACTGATAACTGCGAGCAGGAGGAATGCAGCAAGAATCCATGTAGTGATAATTTCTGGAAGAATCACCTGGCTGGTAACTTTTAACAGGTAATCCCGTTCAACAGTTTCAGGGAAAAGACACACCCCCTTGCTGATAAGACAGGGGACATAGGTCATTGTGAGGTGAACATTAAGTTGCGTTAGATCCGTACCCGGTTCTGCCGGGCGAAAAGGAAAAGTAAACACCTTCTGTACCGGCTCTGTAATGTATTCTGTTTGTATAAGAATTCCTTTATTTTCAAAAACCACATCCGGGGATTCCACTATTATAAAGGGCTTTTCTTCCGAAAGGCCTTTTATCTGTTTATCCTGTTCCGGGGTTATCGTCATATAGACAGCATCCGGATTCTTTTTACGGATAACGGATAATTCAAAATGATGATTGATATTTTCAGCATAGCATACCCATACAGGCAACAGGATAATACAGAGAAAGAGAACATGAGTCCTGTTCATACATATACTCCTGGAATAATAAGTTTCTCAGCTATAAAAATTCCTTGAATTACTCTGCAAGTTTTACCCCTGTCGCTTCTTTCGTTTCTGTCGCTTTTATTTCTTTTGTTTTCCCGGTTTCAATCGCCTTTTCTGTTTCAGTTGTTTTTACCGCTTTTCCCGCCTCTACTCCCTTTGCTGCTTTCGTTGTCTCTGTTGCTTTCGTGGTTTCCGTAGTTTTCATTGCTTCTACCGTTTTGGTTCCTTTTATTGCTTTTTCTGTCCCGCCTGTCTTTATGGCTTCTTCTGCTTCGGTTGTTTTACTTCCTTCTGTTTCTTCAAGCCTGTATTTATTAATAAGTTCATAGAGAATATCAACCTCTGTATCGTTTTTATTTGAAATGGTATTTACCCTGTCCACTTCCTCATTTACCTTGAAATTACTCTGTATAAGGGTTTCAAAGGTCATTTTCATTGTAAGAGTATATCTCATAAGGCTGTCCATGCTTTTTTTTATTTCATCATTAAGCAGGGATTGCTGAACAAGGAAATTCTTCAAACTTTCCGTAACACCGAGGAGGTGGTTAAAAGATAGGTTTATATCAGCAGCGCCGGCTGATTGCTGGGCCATTGCCCCCGCGATTTCTGTAATGAGCTGGGATGATTTTCTCATTCCCCCGGTAATTTCTTCCAGATAAACACCTGCAGCCCGGGAAAGGTTAACCCCGGACTTTATCTTTCTTCCCATATTTTCAATTATATTCAAAATCTCATGTGCACTGGTCGATGAAAGTTCAGCCAGTTTTCTTACCTCATCCGCCACAACGGCAAATCCCTTTCCATATTCCTCTGCATGTGCAGCTTCTATTGCTGCATTCATGGCCAGGATATTGGTCTGGTCTGCGATTGTCCCGATAACTTCAATCGAATTTTTCACCTCTTCGGAAAAAGAGGAAATATCACCCATGGCTTCGACTGTATCTGAAACCGAATCATTTCCTTTTTCCGATGCAGCTTCCAGATCCTTTGTAATCGTAAGGGCTTCCTCGGTAAGACCGTGAACAGAGGTAATGCTTTCCGTCATCTCAACAATCGCTGCCGAGTTTTCTTCCACCACACTCGCCTGGTCGTTGATGCTTCTTCCTATCTCGATAATGGAATCCAGTGTTTCATCGAGTTTTGTTTTTGTATGTTCCGTTACATTCATCTGTTCGGTCACTGCTGCCTGGACATTATCAATTGCAGAAATCATACCACCGGTCACGCTTCCCGCTTCTTTTAATGAATGAGTCAACAGGAGGGTGGAATCTTTCACCTTATAGATTGCCTGTTTAATCTGCCGGAATATCTTTGCCAGGGACTGGATAAACAGATTGATATGATGAGTTATCCGGCCGATTTCATCGAACCGGATAATCCCGAACCAGCTGCTTAAATCCCCGCCTCCTTCTGATAATTCCCTGAGATGATTTGAAATACGCTTTTGACGCAGATCAAACTCTTTAAAGACAATATATGCAGATATCATAATAATAACAAATAACCCAAGACCCATATACAGGGATATCCTGGAGAATTCACCGGTTCTATCCAGCCTCAGATCTTCAAGAAGCTCATTATTCGTTGTCTTTCCGGTTGTAAGGTATTCTATTACATCTTCTTTAAGAAGATTATCCTGGTTCAATTGATTGTATGCCGGTAAAGCAATGAAAATAAAAACATACAGGATAATACTTGCTGTAAAAAGCATGAACCTTGTTTTTATACTCATTTCTTTCTCTTCTTTCCCAATAAACCGGATATCCAGCACTTCCTTGGGTTTGATAAGAATAAAATCTATCAATGTAATTTCGACAAGAGCAGCAGTAAACCCGGTGACAATATTTGATATGAAATTAAAAAGAAAATAACGTAATCCGACAGCAATATCGGGCACTCTTATATAAATAGTAAAATACATAATAAAAGAAGAAAGGAAATAGCACCCGAGATTGATGCTTAAAAGGCTTATAAGAACCCTTTTAGAAATATATTTTGCCTGTTTATAATGTTTTGCCGATATTTCTTCGCCATTTTTCTTTTTGTTATAAAATTCCTGGAAATTACCCATGAGGAGGTAAAAGAGTAATAAACCAGATACAGAAAACCCGATAAGGGAGAGCTTGCCGATCCATGCATATTCCATGTTAACATTTTGTGACAACCCGATTAAATATTCCCCCAGGAAAGTTTTAAAAAGTCCGAATAAGGCAGTAAAAAAAAGTCCTGCTAAAAGCATTTTTATTCGCAACCAGTTTCGTAAAAAAATATTTTCTTTCATAGGTAATCCCTCTCTTTATAATTCTGTAATAATATCGGCAAGGGAATTTCTTCCCCTGTTCCGGGGATGTTCTTCTGAATAGCCAAGAGGTATAATGGCGACAGTTCTGTAATGGTCCCGGTCAATATAAAGGACATTCTCGAGTTTTTCCTCATTAAAAGCACCGACCCAACAACTCCCGATTTTCAGTGCCCTCGCGGCAAGGAGTATATGTTCAATTGCAGCAGCAGTATCCTGTATCCCGTAGAGGTATAACCCCCTGTTTCCATATCCTCTTGTTGCCCGGATTTTATCGATTGCAACAACAATCACAAGGGGGGCATCTGAAATAAAAGATTGCCCATATGCTGCATCTGCAATCATTCTTTTCTTTTCCCTGTCTTTAATAAGGAAAAAATGCCATGTTTGCATATTCCCGGCACTTGGAGCGAGCCTTCCTGCTTCAAGAATAAGCTTTACATCGGAAGAAGCGATTTCTTTATCCGGATTAAAAGACCGTATACTTTTCCGCTGTTGCATAAGCAAAAGAAGTGATTCAATCTCCATATAATTTCTCCCTATTCCCTGACAACTTTAAGCAGATCGAAGAAATCCGGGAAGGTAATACTCACCGATTCGGTTGTGTCCACGGTTGTGGTTCCTTCTGCACCGAGCCCTGCAATTGCAAGGGCCATGACTACCCGGTGATCTCCATACCCGTGAACCCGTGTTCCTCTGAGTTTACTATTTCTTATAATCAATCCGTCGGGAAGTTCTTCAATATCTGCTTTCATTTTCTTAAGTTCCCTGTACATCACGGAAATCCTGTCCGTTTCCTTAAGCCTGGCCTGGTATACATTAAAGAGTCTGGTTGTCCCTTCTGCAAAACAGGCAGTAACAGATAATGCAGGGAGGGCATCCGGGATACTGTTTAGATCAAACTCCCCCCCCTTCAGATTTTTGCCGGTAATGGTGAGTGCATCTCCTTTAACCTCGACCTCACATCCCATTTCCTTTAAGATTTCCACAACATGCTTGTCCCCCTGGGAATCATTCATATCCAGCCCAAGAAGGGTAAGCTTTGATCTTGTAATTGCAGCAGCACAGAGAAAAAAGGTGGCAGAGGAAAAATCCCCCGGTATTTTCCTATCAAAGGCGTGATATACCTGGCCGCCCTGGATATATATTTTTTTCATATATTCATGGGAATAGATGATGTGCTGGGAATCGAGCCAGTCCATGGTCATCTGGACATACGGCTTTTCATTCAAAAGCGGTACAGTGATTTCTGTATTACCGGATGCCAGGGGGCAGTTTATAAGAAGGCTGGTAAGATACTGGGAGGTGGGACATTCAATAGTGGTTTTTCCCCCGGAAAGCTTTCCCCGGATAACAATTGGCGTGCATCCGTTCCCCCTGGTGGAAAAAGCATCGGCACCCAGCTCTTTTAATGACGCAAGTAATGCGGTGGCCGGTCTTTTCCTTATCTGTTCATCCCCGGTAAACACTGTCCATTCATTACAAAGCGCTGCCATTCCCAGGGCTATATACAGTGTTGTCCCGGAGTTCAGTACATCAATGACATTATCCGGTACAGACAACTCACCGCCTTTCCCTGTTACCATCCATTCATTCTCTTTTTTTTCTATTACTGCACCAAAATCACGGCATGTATTGATACAGGCTTTTGTATCCCCCGAATCCAGGGGTTTCCGGATAACTGATTTTCCTTCTGCAAGTGTTGCCAGGACAAGCGCCCGGATTGTATGGGATTTTGATGCAGGAATTGTGATTTCCCCTGCAAGCTTCGTTTTTTCCACTGTCATTTCCATAGTGCCTCCTCTTTTCCGTTAATACTACCGTGAAAAAATGAATGAGTCAAATAAATTTCCGGTTCGGCCGGTTCGGATGATAGGGGGAGTATTATATTAGTCAAGTAAAACAGGACAGGGATTGTCCTTTAACCACTCCATAATCCTGTTACTCGCAATAGCGAAAAAAATGTTGGCTGCATCTTTTAAAGAAGCCACATTTATTCCGATTACTTCACCTTTTTGATTGAACAGAGGTCCCCCGGAATTACCCGGGTTTATTGGTGCTGTATGCTGTATTCCCCAGTTTTCATCACGGAGTGCGGAAATATATCCCACGGTAAGGGATGACTGGTTGTCTTTAAACAGAGTTTCTAAAACACCGGGAAGTGGATATCCGATTGCAGTGACGCTTTCTCCAACTTTTGCATTAAAAGCCGGGGAGAATTTCGCATAAATGAAAGGATTACCGGAAGAAATTTTTAACAAGGCTATATCCAGGTCTTTATCACTTTTAAGAACCTCGGGAATAAATATATCTTTATTATTGACCCTTACCTGGTATGAATCACTGGAATTCGAAAGTAAATTCCATAAATCATCTTCAAGATGTTCTATTTGTTTACGTGAAAGGCTGAACTTGTCCATGGAAGAATGGATTGCCTTAATAAAACCCCGGTATACCTTTTTTTTTACGATTTCAAGGTCTTCATTATCAATAACATGATAATTTGTCACACAGTGCCCTGCCGGACTGATAATAAATCCGGAGCCCGATGAAATGGGAACATATGCGCCAAGAAGCTGGGTCTCGAATACTTTTTCGATTTCGGTAATGTATTTTGGATATTTTGCATAGAGAGGATCAAAGTAAAGAACCTGCATGACCATAACAACGGACTCTTTATATGACTCAAAAATCACCGGGGGCTGCATGATTTCCTGACTATTCAGGAACAGGGAACCGGTAAAAAGGTTCAGGAAAATAAAGTATACTCCTTTTAACCGGTTCAAAGTCGTTTTTTGCGGTTTTACTCTTTCTGCAATTATATCTTTATCCAAAATTCCCCTTCCTTTATAGAGAGATATACCTCCTCTTTATGTCCTACCAGTTGTGCTTCGAAGATTCCGTATGCAATGCTGTCTTCCACCGATAAAATCTCTAAAGCGATGAATGAATCTTCATCCGATATATCAAAAAGAATTTCCCCGTTTTTATCCTTTAAGGTGAATAAAACTTCAGGATTTGTGATGGTACCACGGTAGCGTTCCGGTTTGATTTCATCGATAGTCATTACCAGTTCAAGAGTTATTACTTTAGAAACAACCAGTTCGTTCACCATTAAATACGAGGTAATGGTAAATGAGTTTTCGTTCTTTACAAAGGAATCTGCATAAATATTACCCAGGGTTGTTATGTGTTTCCCGGGATAAAGCATACTGCTGTTGATTATGACGGTAGATGAACCATAATCCGATCTGATTATCCGGTAATAGCTGGTAAAATAGGTAATATCAAAATCGCTGCGGAGAGAAGTTTTGTAGGTAAAAAAATTCTTAAAAGATGATTTCTTAAACTTTTCATTATTCGATTCTTCAGCAGGGCCGGCGATCTTGTCGTATCGATATCTTACCGTTTCCGTGTAGGTCTTACAACCGGAAAATGAACAGAAAAATACCATTATGCATACAGAATAAATAAGAAACTTATTCATCGAATTCTCCTTTAACGTTATCCTCTACTTTATATTCATCCCTCATAAGGAATGATTTCAAGAGTTTAATCGGAACAATAATTTCCACGCACCGGCCGGGTGGTATACCGCCGGGCCTGGGGATGATATGATACACTATGATTCTCTTGCCGGCTTCTTCGATTATTGTATGTTCAATACCTTCTATATCCGCAAGTTCTATATTCAATGGGATAAAAAGATCTTTCGTCGCATATTTTATTTCACCGTTCAATTCAATAGAACCGGGAACAGTGTCTGCAATATAGAGGGTATTAATCGGGGTACTCCCGATATTGACGGCAACAATGGCAAACGTGGTCTCAATATACTCCCCTTCTATATTATTCATATCAAAATATATGTTTTTACTGTATATATTCGGCCAGCACGTTTCATTATAACCGGATATAAAAGAAGACCAGACCGTGTACCCTTCGATGAATCCTGTTTTCATAACAAGAAGATCTTCCATACTGGAATCGAACCTGTTAATTTCTTCCTTCCTTGTGGTAAGGAAAAAAAGTTCATTCGAGGATGCTTTTTTATATGTATCCGTTGCATTGCTTTTAAAAAATGCGACTGTTGCACTTTCCGGGATTTTACTGAACGTATTGGTTACCGGATCATAGGTAATATCGTCAACATCTTCATTATTGAAATAGCCGAGGTGTACCGGGAAAAAAAGATATGTTTTTTCCTTTTCCATACTCGTTGCACAACCCATTAGTATTAAAACAGTGATAATGCTGCTATATAAAAGAGTTTTTTTCATATTCCCCCCTTAGTAGTCAAATTCTTTCTCCATTTTGTCAAAATTGGCTTTTAACCGTATTTTCAAACGAAAGGTCTCTGCCGGTTGTAAGGGCATGACAAAACGGCTTGCAAGGATAATGGATGTTCTTCTGTTTTTTGTTATTATCTTATGTTCAAAAGATCCTTTTTCCGCATCCAGGCTGTATTCGGACCCCTCATACTCAAATCCCCTGGGAAGTATATCTGCAATAACAATTTCCGTTATCGGTTCCGTTCCCGTATTTTTTCCGAAGATGACATATTCAACAATCTTGAAATCCTGGATTAGTGAGTGGTCGAGTGCAATCAAACTGTTGTTTCGCAATACATACAGTTTTTTCTGTTCCCTTGTTTCCCTGAAATAATCAAAATAAAATGATTTATATAATTCGAGATTGGTAATAAAAGTGGAAGTCGATTTTTCCCGGTCCACTTCATCATTGGTAAATACAATTTTTTCCGCCAGGGACAGGGAATAGTTGTTCCCGTAAGCAGTACCCTTTTTGGTTGCAGTCTCGTAATAAGCTGTAAGAAGACCCTCTTCCGGGTTTATTATCGTATTGATACGCGGATCGAATACAGTTCTCTCGGGCACGTCATCAAAGGATAATGAATAAACCGGAACCCAGTATACGGAAGTGGAAGTCATACAGGAAGCTGCCATTAAGGAAACAATGATTGATAATAATGCCATTCGTATTTTCATACTTCATCCTTTCTTCTGTTATTCCTTATTTCTTATTCTTCATTCCTTATTCTTCATTCCTTATTCCTTATTCTTCATTCCTTATTCCTTATTCTTCATTCCTTATTCTTCATCTTCATAGATTATGTCATATTCTGTATCACTTTCCTGGGTTGGTTTATAGGCAGGTACTATTTTGCATTGAATGAATAAATTGAAAATAAGAATAATGCACAATAGATAAAAAAGCTTTTTCATAGCCGGCCTCCTTTAAATAATATTAATAGTAGGATTAATAATTGTATATGTCAAATATTTTTATGGTATTTATGGTAGTGCCCTTGTTTAATCGATAAGAAGAGGTCTTGGTATGGTAACAATAAATTGATCCCCGTCCGTATCATTATGCAATTGCAGGTCCTTTTCTTTCTTTAATGCCCGCCGTATTCCCGTTCCCAATCCACGATAAGGAAGCAATTTTGACGCAAAAGAGGTAATAATATTATTCCGGATGACCGTATTCCCCAGGATGATATTCTCTACTGTCAAATTATTCGGGAGTTTACCCGGACTTATAATCTCTATACGATTATCAAAAATAAGAATACGGACCGGTGCATTTTTAAAATAATCCCGGTGAATAAGTGCATTCTGAAGCAGTTCTTCCAGTGCAATTCTGGATATTTCGGGAACCCCGATACTGTTAAAATGCTGGTCTTTTTGTATTTTTCTTATATTCCTCATTATAAAGGCTATACCATTCTTAAACTGTTGAGCAAGGTTTCCTGCAATATCTTCACTATCCCTGTATTCGGTATTTGTTATATCATTTCCGAAAAAAGAAACCGCCTTAATAATAAACACTGGTTTATAATGCTGCGGATTCTTACCGAATAGCAGTAACCCGGCAAGATTTAAAAAATGACCGGATAGTAAATGAAGGTTTTTTATCAACATGTTATAAGTAATTTTATTAAGAGCTGAAAACTCATCGACAGAGGATTCAAATGTTTTTAAAAAATAAATATCCAGAAGATCTTTATCTATTTCATCGATCGATGCTTCCTGTACAGGCATTTCATCTGCAAAAAGGTTTCTACCCTGTTGAAGCAGCCTTGCAAATTCCAGCCTGTCCGTTACTTTTCTTTTATCCGGTCCATTCTTTACCCAGGCAATTCCTTTATTATCCATATACGGTTTCGCCAGACCTTCCTGGATTTCGACAACTATGATGGCTTTCTTATTAATCATAAGAATATCAGTCATAATCATTACCGGGGGATTAACGTTGTTCTGTGCAACATTAGAGAGGAGTGTATTTGTCTTTCTTATTTCTTCTTTCGAAAGCCCTTTAACAGCACCTGATGCATCTTCGACACCAACCAACAGGATACCTCCCTGCGAATTGGCAAAAGCACAATATTCTGCTGCCAGAGCATCCGGGGAGGTTATTTTCAATTTAAATTGTACCTTGCTTGTTTCTCCATGCTCAATGATTGATACAACATCATCCAGTGTCATATAGATCTCCTTGCTCTATAGTTATACAGGAAAGATTTACTTTTTTCAACAATTATAAAAATGGATGATATATCAGGATTCGAATTTACAGAATTCATCCAGTCTCATCATTATCATGACCATTCAGGAAAACCCGCTTTTCACTTTTTCCATTCTTATTATCATCTGGACGGGAAAGCACCCTTATCCAGGAAAAGAAGATGAGTTCTCATTATTGGTCTTCTTCTTCTTCTTCACTATGTCCTTTTTTGTCTTCATTTATCTCAAATACAAGCTCATCATTCACACAATCGACCAGCACATGGCCGCCTTTTTCAAGTTTGCCAAAAAGGATTTCGTCTACCAGAGGGGTCTTGATCTTTTCCTGGATTACCCGTGACATGGGACGTGCCCCGAATGCCGGATTATATCCTTCTTTTGCCAGGTATAAAACTGCATTGTCCGTGAGATCCACAGCAATTTTCTTTGATGCAAGCTGTGCCCTGAGTTCGTTTATAAACTTCCACACAATCTTTATTATTGTCGGTCTATCCAGGTGGGAGAAGATGATGATATCATCGAGCCTGTTCCTGAACTCCGGCGAAAAATGATTCTCGATGGCCTTCTTTGGGCTTCCTCTTAATATGTCATCCTCTTCGGCAAACCCGATGCTTGCCCTGCTCATATCCCGGGATCCGATATTGGATGTCATAATGAGGAGGACGTTTCTGAAATCGGCTTTTCTTCCCGTATTGTCGGTAAGGGTTGCATGGTCCATGATCTGTAAAAGAACATTATAAATATCCAGATGCGCTTTTTCAATTTCGTCCAGCAGGAGAACACTGTTGGGGTGTCTCCGGATTGCGTTTGTCAAAAGCCCTCCCTGTTCAAAACCGATATAGCCGGCAGGTGCACCGATAAGCCGGGAAACCGTATGCTTTTCCATATATTCACTCATGTCAAATCGTATCAATTCGACCCCGAGAATTTTCGCTATCATACGGCAGAGTTCCGTTTTGCCCACACCGGTCGGCCCGCAGAAGAGAAAACTTCCCACCGGTCTTTCCGGGCTTCCCAGTCCGGCACGGTTCCTTTTGATAGATCTTGAAAGCTTGTCTATGGCTTCCTCCTGGTTAAAAATTACCTCTACAAGACGCTTTTCAAGTTCCTTAAGGCTTTCTTTTTCTGCAATTGCCACACTCTTTATCGGGACCCTGGCAATTTTTGCCACCGTTTTTTCAATATCATAGTTAGTAATAAATTTTTTATCCGGGTAGTAAAGCGAAACATGTGCCCCTGCTTCATCGATGACATCGATCGCTTTATCCGGCAGATATTTCTCGTTAATGTATTTTGCAGAGAGTTCAGCGGCAGAGGTAATTGCATTATTCCTGTATTTTACATTATGGAAGGTTTCATAACTCGGTTTTAATCCATTCAATATTTTAATTGTGTCATCTATCGAGGGTTCGAGGATTTCGATTTTCTGGAATCGTCTGGAAAGTGCCCTGTCCCTTTCAAAGTAATTTTTATATTCTTCGAAGGTTGTCGAGCCGATGCATTTAAGTCCTCCCAATGTGATTGCGGGTTTTAAGATATTGGATGCATCCAGGCTTCCGCCGCTTACCGCTCCGGCGCCAACTATGGAGTGGATTTCATCAATGTAAAGGATTACCCTTTCTTTTTTTTGTAAAGCTTTTATTACTTCTTTAAGCCTTTCTTCAAAATCTCCCCGGAAACGTGTTCCCGCAATCATACCCCCGAGGTCCAGGGCATATATTTCAAAGTTCTTCAGTTTGTCAGGCACATCTCCTTTTACAATCGCCTGGGCAAGTCCCTGCGTAATAGCCGTCTTTCCAACACCAGGATCCCCGACATGCACCGGATTATTCTTTGTACGTCTGCACAATACTTCAATAGTTCTTTCCACTTCTTCCTTACGGCCGATAAGGAGATCGAATTTCCCCTGCCTGGCATATTCTATCCAATTTTCCGTATAGAGCTCAAGATAATCAACCTTCTTTTTTTTCCCGAACTTTTCATACTGGGAAGCATATTCATTTTCCTTATCTTCTTCTTCCCGGGATTCCTCCCCTTCATAACCTGGCTTGGAGATTCCATGAGATATGAATTTCAGGATATCAAGTCTTGAAATTCCCTGATTATTGATTAAAGCAAGGGCATGTGTGTCTTCTTCTTCATAGAGAGAGATAAGTACGTCCCCGATTTCTACTTCTTTCTTTTCTGCTGTTTTTGCATGGATATATGCCCTGTGAAGGGTACGCTGGAATGCAATTGTCTGGATCGGATCTTCATTACGTTCCGTGGTTTCCAGGGTTTTAAAATATGTATTGATTTGCTCATCGATCTCATCCGGATTTCCACCGCAGCTCCGTATTATCCATGAACCTTCTTTATTCTGGATAATCGCTTTAAGAAGATGCTCGATGCAGAGATACACATGCTTGTTATCTTTTGCAAGTTGATATGCTTTTTTTATAACATTCTCAAGATCCTGGCTAATCATTCTTCCTCCATTACACACCGGAGAGGATATCCCGCTGATTCACTCATCTGGTGGACAGTTGCTACCTTTGTTTCTGCGATCTCCTTTGTATAGACACCACAGAGACCGTAACCTCTTTTATGAACATCCATCGTAATCCGGATTGCTTCGAGATGCGGTTTTCGAAATACTTCAACAAGTACACTAATCACAAAATCAAAAGTGGTGTAATCATCATTTAACAATATTACTTTATATTTCGGAGGCTCTTTTGTACGCTCTTCAAGTTGTATTTGTTCCTTATAGCGAGAATCACTCATTTCTCACTCTCCATTATAGATGTTACCATTTTAACTCCAATAAATCAATAGGGAAAACAGCAATTCCCGGTGAGATTGTAAAATGTCTAAAAAAGAAAGAATTAACAACGGATTTAGCGGATTACGCGTATTTTTGATTATTTTTAATCCGGTGCGAAATTTGCTTTTTCTTACTATTCAAAACAAAAAAACCTTGAATTTTGCAGATTTCCCTTTTATCGATACATTCTTTACAGGAAAAGGATCTCCACCGCCGCTGCCGGACGGAAAGGACAATCCGTTCATCATATGCCCCGGCGACAGGAGTCCCCTCCCCGTTCCGTGAACAAACAAATGGTGAATGGATGACGGATTTGCCTGTTGTGCCTGGTAAAAAAAAACCGGGCAGTTCCTTGAAAAAGGAACCACCCGGCAGTTTTATTCAGTTAAAATCCATTTACGGCAGACTGGGAACACTCCAGGGAGCCCATTTGTTTTTGTCGAAACTGTAATTATTGTCATCGCGCATGATATTGGTATTGGAACTGCCGCCCATCAAGAATTTGGTCACAAAAGCATTCACATCGGGAGTCTGTGAAGAAGGCAGTGAGCAGTGGCCATGATTTGAGGCGATGGAATACCCCATGTTGTCGGGAATACCCAGTGCTTCAAATACATAGTGAGCAGCCCGGGAAGCTGCGAGAACACTTTGAGGTCCCAGCCAGTCGATGTCATTGCCGATGATAAGCACGGCCCGCGGGGCGCACATGGCTATCAATGAATGACTGTCAACGGGAAGTTTATTGGTGTGATTGCAGAACTGCTCTATGGATTTGCCAAGCCAGCAGTTTTCACCAATAATCTGGCATATTTCCTGGATATTCGCACCCTGGTTTTTCAGGTAAGTAGAAACACGCCAGCTGGAGGCCCCGCCGCTGCCGGATTCCTGGGGTATGGTGAGGGCAATACGGTCACAGAAAGCCCCGACGACCAATGCACCCTTGCCATTACGTGAACACCCGGTAACAGCCAGTTTGGTGGTATCGATATTGGCAGAAGGAGTCTGTTCCAGAGCAGTAATCAAACAATCGACCCCCCATGCCCATGCCATCAAGGCACCGGCGGAATGCCCGCTGCCGTAGAGAGTGTAGAATTTCCCCTGGCCGCGGGAACCGGTGTCAGACTGGGCAGCAATCTCGTCATTGGGGAAAGTGATGGTAGCGACACCGCTGAAACTGCCAATCGAAGCGCCCCCAATACCGATTATGGCAGGGAACGGGCCGGAACCGGATGGACGATTGACAGTCGCGGAGAAAGAAATGCTCTTGCTGTTGTAGGTAACATTAACGGTGATACTACTGCCGCTGAAAGAGCCGGTCACGCTGGGTACCGGTTCCTTTTTACCAAGAATAAACTCCTGTGTCAAAGCAGAAATTTCGGCACGCCGGCATGTCCAGTCAGCTTTGCTGGTCATCGTCGATCCTTCCATAAATTTAAACGGGTTAGGCAATTCCGTAATCTCGGGCAGAGAACTGAAAGATGGCATTGCCGGTATAACACATTCAGTACCACCAGTCGGAGTTGGTGTTCCCGGGACAGGCGTCGGTGTTTCAGTAGGTACTGAAGTGGGACCTACCTGGAATCGGATATACCCGTTACACTGGAGCATATCGCTGTAGGAACCGCCGCAGCCACCATCTATGTAAACCCCGGTATTCTCTTCCTGGTCTTCTGCCTGATAGGTAACACCGTCATAAATAATATAATCCACCTGGATATCCATACCGTTCTCCAATTCATCATCATTGGTAAAGTGCACTTCTATGGTACCTCCGGTAGCACTGGCAGTAAAATCCTGGTAACTGGTAGACATGGTCCAGGTACCTACAATACTGCCATCTACATGGAGTTCCAGAATTTCACCACCCTTTGTACCTCTTGCCCTTACCGTGATATTATCCTCTGTTCCTCCGAAATCACATGAAATAAGACCAACATAGCACTGTGCAATCAATAATGCATCGACAATGTCGATGGACCCATCTGCGGAAACATCCGCCAGTGAGGGATCGAAATTTGTGGGGTTTAATCCGACATAGTGCTGCGCAATACTTAGTGCATCAATAATATCGATACTCCCATCGTTATTCACATCACCCATTTCTGCGGCTTGAACAAACATGCACAGCAATAAGAGTAATGTAAAGAAAAACAATTTTTTCATAAAAAACCTCCGATCATTAATAAATAATTTTTCGCCTCAGGCTCTATATGTGTGCGTGAATTTCTTCACGCATCAGCATCCTCTATAAAGCAAAAATATACCTTTTATAAAATAAAAAGGTATTTTTTCCATAATTCATCACAGCAGGGTTACCGGCAATGTTTTATACATTGCTTTTAAAAATCACAGGATATAAGACCGACATAACATTGTGCAATACGCAGGGCATCGATACTATCGATGCTTCCATCCCTCGTTACATCTGCCAGATCCGGATTGAAATTCGACGGATTCAAACCTATATAATACCGGGCAACAAGGAGGGCATCGATAATATCGATAGCACCAGAACCGTCTACGTCCCCGGGTATTCCCGGGGAAGGTGTGGATGTAGCGTCATAAAACAATTGCAGATCTATCGAATCAGCCATCTTTTGATACCCTGCTACATTAAGATGTAAATGGTCACCACTGTCATAGGATGAAAGAAGGTTTACTGGATTCCCCGGATCCCGTACTGCGGTATCCAGATCGATAACTTCGTCGAATTTATTACTGGTACGAATCCAGGTGTTGACTGTTTGCCGTGCATCTTCATGAGCCTGGGAGTAGTATTGTGAACCTCCAAAGGGCAAAATCGGCACCCCGTACACAAGGATATTGTTGGTGTGAGCCTTGGTAATAAGCTGTTCATACGCAGCAATCAGATCCGTGGCGACTGTTTGACTGTAACTGGAGCCAATATCGTTCACTCCTTCAAGAATTATTAGCCACCGTACCCCGGGTGCCCCAAGCACATCCCGGTCAAACCGGGAGAGTGCGGTCGGCCCCAGACCGCCGGATAGCACAGCATTCCCCCCGATTCCCTGGTTCAAAACTGCAACCTTGTTCGTATTCGAATCTGCCTGTAAGCGCCGGGCAAGATTATCCGGCCACCTGTTATTCCCATTTGTTGTCGAACCTCTCCCATCGGTAATTGAATCACCCAGGACAACAACCGCCTTACAGGAATCATCGGCAAGTAAATCAATCCTGCTTAAGATGTACCAATGATCTGTTGTCGCTGCCGAGGACAGGGTGGTGGATGTCACTGCATTTCCTGACTGGAGGTAAGAGGTCGTTCGTGAACCGGGATGTCCTGTGATATTGGAAGATGTTGCCCCGAAATGGATACTTACGGCCAGATTGCTTAGTGGTGCCACATTATAATTCAGGGTATCCGAAAAAACAGTCTGTCCCGCCTGAATTGTAACGGAAGATCCTCCCTGGAATGTCAGCGCCCGGTCCGTTGCCGGGTCGATCGAACTCCCCCCGGAGGAATCGGCAAGATGTGCAGAATTTATCGTTACCGCACTGTTCCCATATTCATTAGAAAACTGTACCCGTAATTGATTTCCTCCTATGGATACATGCACAATCTGGCGGAGTGTGTTATTTGTGAGTCCGGGAGAAGGTGGGAGATTTGAAGTTTCTGTTAACTGTTGTCCGCTTACCCAGGTGCTTACCCAGTGGTCTGCCGGAAGAATGATTTGAGTAGAAAGAAAACTATATATAATAAAAAGAAACAGCGTAATTTTATTCATTTATAAAAGACTCCTTTTATTTTATACTTTCAATGTTCCGAAATAATATACAAGATTATTGTATTTTATACTTCAAATTTCATGGGTAAATTCTTAAAATTCCGGTATATTGAACATTTTTATTCTTTACAACTCTTTATAAACTCTTAATAAGAAGAGAAAATCACACTAATGAAACCAATAATATCAATTTGAACCGTTTTACCCCTCTCTCCTCCTGTTTATAATGCGTCAATCTGCAAATAATTTTTTGCCTGTCTATATTATTATTATAAATTGTCTGACTATGTTTGTCAAGTATGATAACAAATGCGGGTGGAAGTTTGAAATCGGGGTTTTTTGCACCGGAATACACGGAAATAAAAGACCGGAAATAAGGTAATATGCTATTAAGTCTTATTTTCTTGTTTTTTAACAAGAAAATGAGACTTAATAGCCGAACGCAGGCATTTGGAAATCACATCATTCTTGGTTGCGAAATAGTTTTGCGTAGGGTATAGCCTGCGTCATGTATAAAGCACACATTGTAAATTCAGACCTCGTACAACGGTAAAAAAGCTAACAAAAAGGGTGAAGTATAAAGTATGAAGGGTGAAGTATGAAGGGTGAAGGAGGAAGCCCGGGAATATGGAAAAAAAATGAAAAAAATTCGTTTTTTATGCATGCAGGGAGACACTTTGGGGGGTTATATATGGTGGGAATATCATTCTGTAAGGAGGGAAAAATGGGTTTGCCGAAACTGCATGAATTTCATTTTGTTATCGGTCAGAGTATGAGAATGCGTTTAGAGGAACTGGATGTTTGGGGTAATTTGCAAAACAACATTTCAGGAATCGTTGCAAGGATTCTCTTGCTGCTTGTACCAGTCATAAAACGGGAGCATGACTGGGGGGAGCAGCGGGATAGCCGGTATGAGTATGTGTCTCCCGACCCGAATGAAA
>JAFGQK010000068.1 GCA_016935735.1 Spirochaetales bacterium
TATTATAGCTCTTCTTCTTCATTCAGTGTTTTCCGTGTATTCAGTGGTTCTATTTTTTATGTCAAGTAGTTTTGCCTGTTTTCGAATCCCCCCCGGTCCAAATAAGTATGAAAACTTGTTTTTGATATATTTCCTTCCATATAATACGTACAATAATTCAAATTTATCCCTTGTATTTTTTTGAATTTATGATACAATCATTTTATTACAATGGCCGAAAATTGCAGGGAGTATTCCGGGATTTTCTGACCCGTCGGCAATTGTCGTAACACATGCATTGGCCCCAACCGGTATTATTCCAGGTTATGGAATATTTCCTGATTTGGGTTGTGGGCCTGGCTATTGCGGTGTTACCTGAATAAAGCGTGCTAAAATAAATTAATAATGGAGAAATACTACAGGAACAATAGAGAACACATCTACGATGAACTCCTTCTGGTGGATTTACTAATCCAGGCAGAAGTAGTCAGATTCCGATCTGTTTACCAGGAAGAACAGCAGAAATTCAAAGGACTCTATATATCTGAACAGGAAGTGGATGAATTACTCAAGGGAAATACCCCGGGGTACAAATGGACGATGTCCCCCAACGAAGTAGATGAAGAGTATGAATCTTTAATCGGTGCCATTAAAAGCTTTAGCCAGAAAGTGAGGGAAAAGATCGAGAACTCTCTTCAAAAAGGGATGCGTTTGAACTTGATCGAGCTTTCAAAAATTTTTACCCTTACTTCCAGGGAGATAGATATTCTCTGTATCTGTCTTGCCCCCCATTTCCATACGAAATACAGAAAGCTTTTTGCCTATCTTCAGAATGATGTGACAAAAAAGAATCCCCAGGTAGATCTTATTGTAAACCTGTTATCCGATTCCTTCGAGGATAAATTATCCTACTGGAAATACTTTTCTGCACAGTCCCCCTTGTTTAAAAACAAGCTGCTCGAGTATATCGAAGATCCGTACGATACAAACAAGCCGCTTCTTTCCAGGGAAATAAAAGTGAACAACAGGATTGTAGGATTTCTCCTTGAAAGTTCCTATATCGATGATGATCTTGCTGTTGTGGCCAGGCTGTATAAATCGGACGAAAACCTGGCAGATATTGCCTTGCGTGAAGAAACATATGCAAAACTTCAAAATTTCAGGAGTTATTATAAACAGAATCTGGATAAAAACAATTTTATTTTTTCCTTTTATGGTCCTCATGGTTCGCAAAAACTGGAAGTCGCATCCAGTTTATGCAGTGAGCTGGGTATACTTCTCCTGGAGGTGGACTTGCTTGCCCTGCATTACTCCAGCATTACCTTTGAATATGGGATGGATTTATTTCTCCGTGAAAGTAAACTTATCCCGGCCGCCCTTTTTTTGAAAAACTGTGATTTTCTTTTTGCCGAAAACAGCGAAGAATCGTATCTTCGCAGGTATTTTATTATGGAACTGGACAAAAACGGATGGCTTACCTTTCTGGGTAGTGAAAAACCATTACAGATACAGGGAGAACTTGAAAATCAAAAATACATCGAAATCCACCTTCCTGTTCCCTCATATATAGAAAGAAAGCTTATCTGGGAGCAATTCCTTTCTGCACAAAGCCTTGCAGATAATATTGATATAAAGGAAATCGCTGGAAGGTACAATCTTACCAGGGGCCAGATACGGGATGTAGTATCAACAGCAGACACCTTTGCCTTATGGCGATCCCCGGATTCAGCACAAATAGAACAGAAAGATTTAAGGGAAGCGTGCAGCCTTCTCTCCAATAAAAATCTGCAAAAACTCGCGGTGAAAATCGTCTCGATTCACACATGGTCTGACATTATCCTGCCGGAAGATGTTGTGAAAAACCTGAAAGAAATCGCAGATATGGTAAAGTACAAGCACATTGTCTACTCCGAGTGGGGATTTGACAGGAAACTATCCCTTGGGAAAGGGGTGAGCGCTCTTTTTTACGGGGAACCCGGTACGGGGAAAACCCTTGCAGCAGAGGTAATTGCCCGGGATTTAAGTATGGAAATTTATAAAATCGATATTTCCACTGTGGTAAGCAAGTATGTGGGAGAAACAGAGAAAAACCTCCATAAAATATTCACTGAAGCAGAAACGAGTAACGCAATCCTGTTTTTTGACGAAGCAGATGCACTGTTCGGTAAGCGGACCGAGGTAAAGGATGCTCATGACCGGTATGCCAATATCGAGGTAAGTTATCTTTTGCAGAAAATAGATGAATATACAGGTCTTGTGATCCTTGCTACGAACTTCAGTAAAAACATCGATGAAGCTTTTGAAAGAAGACTCCACTTTGCCATACATTTCCCTTTTCCGGATGAAGCTTCGAGGCTTCAAATCTGGATGAATATATTCCCTGGTGAAACTCCTCTTGCAGAAGAGATCGATTTCAAATACCTGGCAAACAAGCTACCTGTAGCCGGCGGACATATAAAAAATATTGCGCTCCAGGCTGCCTTTTTTGCTGCCGAATCAGGGGGAAAACTCACAATGGAACATATCATGCGTGCAAGCAGAAGAGAGTTTGATAAGATGGGAAGACTCTGGGATAAAAGGGAATTCACCATTATATAACGATTGATATAGTTTATAATATCTATTATTATAGTTCCATAATTCTATGGAACCATTATTGAATGGAAGGGAAGGAGTAAGAAAATGATTGAAAATAAATCAAGGATAACACAGGAAACAAACTTTAAAAACAAATCCGAAGTGAATGAAACATTTATCAAACAGGTCAATTATCTCCAGAAGATACTGGGAAACAAAGAAGTGGAAAGCCTTATGGATAAAGGCATTCTGAACCGTGATCCTTTCCTGACACCTTCTTTAAAAATCGAAGAAGGTATTATTAAAAGTGAAAAGAAAAAAGAAGAATACGAAGAAGAGCAGATAAAGATAGACAGGGAAGCACTTATGGAAGGGATAGAACAGATACTTGCCGAGAAGAAAGAAGAAGCAGATGCACTCATGGAACGTTCCCTGGGAGTTCCTGTGTATGTAAATGTTACCACTCACCTGGTGTTTGCAGAGATCCCCGGTGAAAAACCCTCACTCTTTTACCATTATACGGACCTTGTGGATGTAAACCTTTCTTATAGCAATATCAACCGGGAAGAGCAGCCCCGGAAGACAAAAAGGGGGAAAAAGCTTCCTGTTTTATTCTCTTTCAAATATCAACCTGCCGAAGAGGTTTTAGCAAAAGGTATGGATAATGAGCCGGAAGAAAAAACGGAAAAAGAAAAGAAACCCGGGAAAACAAAGTTTTCTTTAAAAGGAAAAAAGGAAAGAACAAAGAAAATAGAAAAAGAAGATTCCGGGATGACCCTGTTTACGACAAAGGAAAAAGGGAAAGAAGAATAAAAAGGAATATACAATGGATCAATCGAATATCCTGCCGGAAGTAATCAACCAGTTTGCCCAGAAATTCACAAAACTGGCAAAAGTAAAAATAAGGGATCCTGTGGACTTGAAAGAAAAAGAAGATCATCCTCTTATTATGATCACTGTCCTTGGTATGGAGGAGATTATCTTAAGAAATATGAATGAAAAGGTCCAGCGTAAGGAAAAGGACAATAAAGGAAATATAATCGAATATTTTACAGCCCATTCTTCGCTGTTTAATATATCGGTAATGGTCACCCCTTATTTTAAAACGTATACAGACACGCTGAAAATCATCGGTTCGATTGCCATGCTTATGAAAGACGACAACCAGATACCGGTAGGGGAGTACGACTGGCTTGATAATAAAAACAAGCCCATCCATATTACCCCTGTTCCGGCGATGAATCTGGAAAAGCAGATGCAGATTTTCAATATGCTCAAGACTGACTACCGGCCTTCGCTTTTTTATCAATTCATTATTGGTATAGACTCGGGTAAGAAAGATATCTTTAAGCGTGTAAAAGAAAGGAAGTTCGAAGCCGAAGTAAAAAAGGAACAACCTTAGTTAATAAAGAGTCGAAAGAAAAGAAAGGTGTTTTATAATGAACTGTTCCCGTTCCTTTTCCGGCAGCAGGGAGGCTTCCCTGTCTATATATTCCCTGAATTGTTGTAATGCATGTACAATTGCTTTTTCTCTCTGGGATTGTGTCAATGTATAAACTTTACCAGTGGAGGTAAAATAAATCCGATACAGGGGTTTATCCCGTTTTGTCCCGAACTCTTTAAAGCTTTTTGGGGGCTCTTTTATATCCTCTTTTGCCTCATTATATACATAATCGTCTCCTGAATCATCTTCTGCTGAATGTTCCTTATCCTTTCCTGCATAAGGTTTTGTAACATGATGCAGGTTCAGGCCGGACATCATCATCTCTGTTATTGCTGCTTCTTCCTCTATTTCAGCAATATCTTCCTGGTACACCATTCTTTTATCATCTTTGAATTGTACAAAATGCTGGAGTTCATGGGCTAATAGATTTTTTCCTTCTTCCGTATCCGGTGCATAGGCGCCGGAATGAAAATAGATATCACTGCCGATCGTTACTGCATTTGCATGCGCTCTTCTTGTTAATTCGTCGGAAAAAGGCCCAATATGAATACGTACATCTGAAAGATCGACCCCAAAGGCCCTTTCATATTGAGTTTTAAGTACAGAATCCAGTTTAATAGTCCGGTCTTTATCTGTTTTTTCTCTTGATCTTGTTCCTTTATTATCCTCCGGCTGGATTACATCTATTCTGTCATAAGAATCATATCCTTCATTACTCATAATAATCCTCTATTTTAAGATACTAACTCCTTCACCCTTTCAAAAACCTTCTTCATTTGCCTTGTTTTTCATCTCCTCGATAAGATCATCGCTTAACTGTTTTATAACATTATCATCCTCTTTTGATCCTTTTTTCTTCTCTTCCGATGATTTCCCTGATCCGCTTTCCGAGGAACTGCGGGCAAGCATCTGCTTATCATGAAAATAATTGTTTTCCATACGCTGGAAATGGGTAAGTCCTTTGTGTGTTATTGTACTCTCATTTCCACTTATCTCTGTTTTCCCTGTAAAGGAGTCCTGTATCTTTTGTTGATTGGTAAATGTCTGCTTATTCAGGGAAGACTGGAATGTCTTTTTCTGCCCTTCAGTATGAAGTGAGGGAAAAGTTCTATATTTTTGTGAATACGATTGGGTAAACATATATGGATAGTCACCCTGTTCATTATCCTGATGAGTATCCAGTAATTGCGTTTGCATTACCTCCTGTTCATATTCCTGTATTCCTGCAGCCTGGCCAACACCCTGGAATTTATGAACGGACAAGGCTTTTTCCCCCTTTTTTGTTAATAAGAGTTTAAGAACCTGGCCTGGATATGCTTTCAAAACAAAACCGACATTAAACAAGCTGTTTTTAATTCCATGATGTGAAGGAACATTCCCTTTCAAAATTTGAGGAGGGGGAGAAGAAACATCATCATTAAAGGCAATGGGAATACCGGAATAATCAAACTGGTTTTTATTCTGATTATACGCTTTTCTGTATTCCTGAATTATGGAGTTCAATTGTTCTTTATTCAACCCGGATGCTTTAAAACTATCACTTTGTATGAATTTATTGAAATCATCCTGGTTCAACAGATTAAAGGTGCTTACTCCCGTTATATCAGATGTTATGCCCGGTTCACCGGGTTCATTTCCCGGTAAAGATGATGAGGTGACGCTGTCAATTATGTCTTTGATTGATTGCTGTAATTCAGGAGATACCTTACCGGTATTTCCTTTTATATATGAGGATACTGCTTTTACAGCATCCAGCGCAGTTACCTCACCTGCAGGAAAGGTCTTTCCATAATCTTTGAGTATCTTTGCCACTGCACGGGAGAAAGTCTTTTTTTTGTTTTCAGGAATGAAGATATCCTTTAAATAATTATAGATTTTCAATGCTTCCTCACGGGGAATGCCTTCCCCGGTAATCAACCCCGATTCAAGAAAAGAATCAATTCCATAATCGATGATCGATTCCAGCGTATATCCGGGATCTCTTTCTTTTTGTTCTATTGTTACCATATCTTTTTTTCCTGGCTGCCTCTTTTCAGAGTACAACTGTGCAACATTCATAACTCTTTTCAGGGTAAAAAGATCAATATCTGGTTTATTCTTCTGTCCTTCTTTTATCATGATATTTTCTGTAAGGGCACCTTGTAAATTACTATCGTGCTTCAATGAATATTGAAGAGCTTTCAAAGCATCCTGTAAAGAAATACGATAAGGTTTCAGCTGGAAATGATACCCCCGGATTATATTGATAAGCCCGCCGGAAAACTCGAGCCGGGATTTTTCCGGGATTGGTGTTGATGTAATATATTCCTCTATTTCCACTGCCTGTTCCGGTTTCAGACCACTTTCTGCAATGAGAGGTGATGTAAGAAATGTTGTAAGATCTTCTTTTTCAAAAAGGTTTAATTCTTCGGAAAACGGCTTCCATTCAATCCGGACCATATCACCCTGGAATGCCTCTTTTTCCTCTCCCTTTACTGTGGGGGCATCTTTTATTGAAATTTCCTTTAAGATATCCTTTATACTCTTTTCAAAGAATATCCGTTTCCTTTGAAGGGTTTCTGCACCTGTTTCATCAAGGAGAACCCCTTTAATATGTCTGATGATTTCCAGGGGAGTTATTCCCGTGTTTTCAGCAATCAATGGAAACAGGGGAAAAATATTCTGTACGGCATTTGAAAAATACCCCTGTAAAATTTCCGGTTGAATAGCCTTCTGTGCAGTAATTGTCCTGATTTCGTTTTCTAAAGCCCGGATTGTTTCTTCCGGGAAAACTGGTTTGAGTTCTTCCTGAATCCAGCCGGAAAGTTCCTGTTCATTGAATAGATCCTTATATTCATCCTTCTTTTTTGCCGGGATAAACACGGAAACACTCTCCTTTACTTCCGGGAGACCGGCAGCTTTTTTAATCACCGTATAAAGTGATTCTTCGGCTGTCACTTTTGATTTCAGAACAGGCGTTGTTTTATTCTTTACCAGGTATTCTTCGGCAGCCCGGATAAGATCTGTCTGTTTCACTGGATTGTATTTGAAAATATCTTTATAGCCAATCATCAGATTCTGGATTGTATTGGAAAGAACAGTACGCTTTTCTTCCGGGACATTCATCCCTTTCAGATACTCTATGGTATCTTCCTCGCAGATCTCCTGTACTGCCGGGAGCATGAGAAAGGTTTCCATATCTGATTCCTGTTCAAAAATATGAAGGGGAACTTCCCACATCTTGCCTTTGCCCTTGTTCTCCAGATTTTTCTTAAGTTCCTCTTTAGTAATCCCTCTTTTTGAAAGGTAATGTAAATCTGCTATAACCCGGTTACTCACCTCTTTCCCTTCAAGCGCCGTTCGCATGGTCGATAGTTTTTTCATGAGTGATCTGTCATTCCGGGAATAAAAACGTGTTTTTTTTGTTACATAGTCTGTAAGAATCGTTTTATAAAATTTTACCGCATCTTTTGATGCCTGACGCAGGACAACTGCTTTTAATTCGGTGACCCCTTTTTTATCCAGGGAATCCTTAAGATTCTTTAATGTTTTCTCCTGATCAACCTTTTGAGCACCATAAACATCCCCGGTAATAGAGTAATAGAACTCTTCATAATCCTCATAGAGGAAGGAATAATCGTCAAATAAATAGGAACCGTCATCTGTTTGAAGAATCCCGACCGTGTCATGTTCCCTGCTGCCTTCCTTTGTTCCGGCAAAGAAATCAACCGGTCTGTGGGTAGAGCTGTATGGCTGATAAGATTTTCTCCCTGGAATTGTGGATACCTTTTCCCATTCACCCTGTTTGTTAAAACCGGTGAACCAGTCTTTTTTCATTACTTCATTATCCGGTGAATATCCGCTTTTCCAGTCAAATCCTGATTGATCGGATAAATGATCAAAGCGGATCTGCATTCTATCCGGTATTATAGCTTCAGATACTGAGCCATCAGGGTAAAGAAAAGCCCTGTATGTATTCGGTTCTTGTTCTTTTCCTTCATAACTTTTTTGTTTTTCCTCTTCTTTTTCCAGTTGTAGCTCTTGCGGCAGTAATTCTTCATATTGTATTCCCTGTTTCTTGAGTTCCCGTTTTGTCATCTGGGTATATTGTAATGTTGTTCCTGCAAAACTCCATTTCAACTGCTGTAATCCATAATGTTTCACCACCTCCTTCTGGAACCTTTTAAGGCTTTCTTCATCCAGAAGACCTTTATCAGTAAAAAACTCTTTATCCAGGGCCACATATGAATTATCCTTACTTAAAAAACCACTCTCTCCAATAATCGAAGAAATGGTTTGCCGGGCATGGTGTTTTGCCATGCTTATGGCTTCACTATCTGCATGGGAAAGTTTCAGTTTCGCATAGTTCCTTACAACCTCTCCAATGGCATCTACCTTTTCCTGGTAAAAATTCATCTTATTAAACTTTAATATGGATTCAAGCATTGTAATGCCCCTTTCACTTCATAAGATTCTTCATACGTTCCTTATAATGAAGCTCATTCATCTCATTTATACGCCTGTTCATATCTGCAATAATTGCCACCCATTTTCTCCGTTCCGGGTGAGGCATTGTCATAATCTCACCCTTTGACCAGTTAAAATGATATGCAATATATGCCACCTCTCTATAAATCTCTTCAGAGAGGCGGCTTAATGTTCCCCCAATAAGGTGAACTCCCCTATATACTCATTTTTACACGAAGAACATGCAAGCGGTATCTTTTTTATCACTTTGTGATTAATTTCATTAAGAAAATCAACTAAAAAAGCAAAGTCCTCCGGGAAAAGATTTTCGATTGTCTTTGTCGTGACAAGGCGGATATCCCCCAGTTTTGTTACCACCCTTGCAAGAAGTACGATATAGAAGTATGCTTCGGATTCTTTTACTCTTACATCACGATAAATATCGAGTAAATCTCCAACCTTGATAAGACGCATGATACCTTTTACTTTTTTTAGTGTGCCATCCTTATCCGGTATTCCTTTTGGCAGGATAAAGGGGAATTCGGTTCTAATCTTCATAATACCAATTTCCTCCTGTAAAGATAAAAACAAAAAAAGAATTCATTCTGTTTCCTCCGGATTCAACTGTACCCCTTTTCCCTCAAACCATTCTGCAACAAACCGGTTCATCCGGGAAAGGACACTCTTATTCACCGGTTCAAAGGCAAACTCATCATAGAGTGCATTCTTCAAATCCTTTTCATAATTCTCATATTGAGGGGGAAGATTAATCAAAATATCACCGGTTTGTTTATCAAGACTCACGATCATCTAATCCATCTCCAGTTTTCCAAATCGTCCACAGGAAGGCTGACCATTTTCACTTTGTTTATCCCTGGATAACTTATCCCTGGATAATTCCGTATCATTTACTTCCTGGTTATTCTTTATAATTTCTTCTGTTAATTGATATTTTTTCCCTTCAATAGAGATAAAGACACTTTCCCCTTCTATGGAAAAATGATCCAGTTCTTTCATTGAATAGTGATTCTTTAAATCCCGTATGATTTCTGTAAATGAGATTACTCCTTTCCCTGCTTTTGGTGAATTTCCACCCATATCCTGAATTCCTTCATATGAAAGACCGCGATCGATGACATATATCTTTAAAATATAGATCAAGGTTTCCCGTAACATGTCTGTTTCCATTGTATTAATGGCCTTTGCCAGATTTTCAATAATAGTCATAATTGAACTCTACTTAAAAATATTACTCCTCTCCTGTGAGTTTGTCAACTTTCCGGGAATGATCCCCTGTTCATCAATGATACAATTAATAAAACTGCTGTAAAGCAGGTCTGTTTCATCCAGGTTTGTCCCGGTGAAATCACAACCTATGAAAACAGAATGACCGAATTCCGCACCGATAAGATTAATAAAAGAAAATGAACAATCAATCAGCATGGAATTCGTAAAAGTGGCCTTCTGGAGGGTTGACAGATCATCTTTTTCTCCAGCCTGGAATGCCACTTTTATAAGAATACTCTTATCGAATTTCGCTTTATACATCTGACATGTATAAAAAACAGAATCGGTTATTCGTGTTCCTGTTAATCGTATACTGTGTGCAATACAGTTTTCAAAACGTGTTTTATGTATTGTTGCATGAGAAAAATCTGCTTTAATCGAATGACAATACAAAAATTTACTTTCCTGGATTTGTGAATTCATCGCCTGAATAGAATTGGAATTTGACTGTTCAAAGATAACATTCTGACAAATCATCTCCTTAAGAAGAGCCCTGTCCAGATACGATTGTTTTATGGATACATTATGAAACCGGATACCGGGGCACTCGATATCAGATAAATCATTATTGATAATCGTGTCACCGGAGAATATTCCTGTTTCTTTATAGTGATTAAGTACAAGCTCTTTTGTACAGTTTTCATAGCAGGCCATCGTATTATGACACCCCTTTTCCTTCATCCTTTTTTGTTTCTTCTTTTCCCGGGTTTGAAAAGTAATAATGCATGTTTTCAAACAGATTTGCCATCCCGATTTCATCAATATTCCCGCATGCAGGACATCGAGCCTCCATTTTTCGTTCACTGGAGCTGTTGATTTCCCTGTACAGTATCTGGAGGTAAAGAAAGTCCACCTCAAAAAGCCCTTCGATGACATCAGGTCCGATTTCTTTTAATGTTCCCAGGTTTACCAGTACCCTGCTGAGCATAAGAATGTCCCCATATCTCAGATTTTCTTTCTGGCTTGCCTGTATACTCAATTCATCATATGCTGTCGCAGGACGCATTTTCCCCTTGCGGTGTATCACCCCTTCCTTATCAATATAACCGAGCGGCAATGTAAAGGTCACTTCGCCATACTCCATCATTTTACTCCTGTTTTGTTATTTTTATGTCAGCTTCTGTTTCCTCCTTGTAATATTCAGAGGTTTTCTCCCTGTTTATTACCACTCCCAATTCCTCTTCAAGCTCTTTTGTAATATCCACACACATTGGACCATTCACCCCTTTTACCTCTATCTCGACCTTTCCATTGGGAGTAATGGTAATATTAAGATCATGTCTTTTTGCCATTTCTTTTCCTCCTGTTATTTCATCTCAATCTTTCTGTAATTCTCTTCTTCATCCTCATAACCGGCCAGACTCGCTTTTCTGGCCCTTGTTTTGGCCCATTCCCTTATTGTCGTAATTGTTTCCTTCATGGTCTGGGAAAGAGGAATCATATCCTTTGTACAATTGACAAGCCTTTCATCATTCACATCCTCGCCGCACTCAAATGCATCATAAAGCCCGGAAATAATGATCTCTTCTATCTCTGAACCTGAATACCCTGCTGTCACCTCTGCCAGATGGTCCAGGTTGAATAGTTCCGGATTTCTGTTCCTTTTCTTTAAGTGAATGGAAAAAATTTCCTTTCTTTCGATCTTCGTGGGCAGATCGATATAGAATATTTCATCGAACCTTCCCTTTCTGAGGAGTTCGGGCGGGAGCTGTGAAATGTTGTTGGATGTTGCGAAAACAAATACAGAGCTTTCCTTTTCCTGCAGCCAGGTAAGAAATGTCCCGAACACCCGTGCTGTGGTGCCTGCATCTGACACATTCGAAGAACCAATACCGGAAAATCCCTTTTCAAGTTCATCGAGCCAGAGTATGGAAGGGGCGATTGATTCTGCTGTCTGTATGGCCCGTCTTATATTTTCCTCGCTGCTTCCCACGAGACTCGAGAATACCTTTCCCACATCGAGCCGTAAAAGCGGGAATTTCCACAGGGAACTTATTGCTTTTGCTGTGAGTGATTTTCCGCAACCTGGTATTCCGATAAGAAGTATTCCTTTGGGCTGGGGTAGGCCGAACTTACGGGCTTCTTCCGTAAATGCCAGGCCTCTTCTTTTCAACCATGCTTTCAGGTTTTCCAGCCCGCCAATATCCTGGAAATCCTGCAAGGCTTTATAATATTCAAGCACACCGGATTTCCTGATAATCTGTTCTTTTTCCGATAAAATGATATCGATATCAAAATCACCGGTCTGGACAAGGGATTTTGCAAACACATTTTCCGCTTCCTCGGCAGTAAGTCCCAGGGCGGCATCAATCACCCTGCTTCTAAGCATTGGGTCATTATATGCTTTTGCCTGCGACGGATTATCTATTACACGGAGTATTACTTCAATAATCTGATCGATCTCCTCTTTGGATGGAAGATCAAAGTCGATAAGGGCGATCGCCTTTTCCAGTTCGATTGGAATAGTAATAACCGGTGAAAGAATGAAAATATTCTTGTAATCATTCTTTATTTCCCTGTTTGCATCCCGTAATTTACGCATAACAACAGGGTCTTTCATATACGGATGAAAATCCCTTAAAACAAAGAATCCTTCCACCTCCGCTTCTATAATGTAATCCAGGACTTTAAGCGGTTCCCTTAACTCGGAAAGAGACTTGCCTTCAATACTCTCCAGGCCTTTTGTAATTGACCATATAAAAATTTCCTTTTTTCTTTCCTTTTTCGCTCTTTCCAGGGCTATTTTTTTTATGGCTTCCTCGACCCTGGATTCCTCACTGGAAACAATGTACATAATCGAATAGCGGGCCCGGATAAGATATTCGATCCTTTTCAGTATTGATAGTTTCTTTCTTGTAATCACTCTTTTTATTACCCTCAATTCCTTCTATTTCACTAAAAGCCTGTTGCTTTTAATAGACCGTCGTTTCCTATATGATACTCGGTATAACGGCCTTTTATGAAAATATCATCCTTAAGATATGCATACCTGTCTGTAAGAAACAATACATTCTGATTTCCCGAACCGGCCCATACTGTATCCGGTTTGATATTTTCATCATAAGGACCATCGACAAGGATATCGATATGCGTAAGGAACCGGTGAAAGATATCATTTCCTGATTCTAAAAGGGACCGGTATTCATATCCTGTATACGCCATTAAAGATAATCCTGAAGCAGTAATGGCTTGTGCAAGCATACAGAGTACCTCTGCCTGGCAGAACGGTTCACCACCGGAAATTGTCACACCCTCTACTCTGGAAAGAGGTATTTCATTCATTATTTCTTCGATTGACATGAGGTTCTTCGGTACAAAAGGCAGAAGGTCATTATTGAAACATCCTTTACATGAAAAGATACATCCCTGCACCCATATGACAAACCGTTTTCCCGGTCCATTCACCCGTGATTCAGGGAGGATGCTGTGAACATTTACTTTCTCTTTTGACTGTTTCATCCCGGTCTGTCCTATCCTTTTTCAACATATCTTTCTTCTACATAATGGAATTCCCTGTCCAGTAATCCCATTATCTCGATATCTATAAAATCCCCATTAACACAGAGTTCTTCCCGCAATGCCCCTTCTTTTGAAAAACCGAAACTTTTCAATACGGTAATGGTAGCTGTATCTTTTGCACATACTTTAATCCGGATACGGCGAAGATGCCACTCGTTAAACGCTTTTTTTAGAAGTATTTTAAGCGGTTCATGTGATACTTTCATTTTTACTGATGTATCATCCATAAAGAGAACAATTTCTGCACGCCGTTCTATCCAGTCGATATTCCTTAATCCGGTGATCCCGCAAGGGTTGTTTTCCTTTTTATCGATAATAAGAAACAGCCTGTTATTATACCGGTATCCCGGTAAAGACAATTGTTGTTTAAGCCGGTGAGTCGAATCCGAGAGATTGAGTTCACAGGTATAGATCCTGGAATTCTGTAAGAAATCCTTTTTACCGCATAATACCTTAAGCTGTAAAAGTGATTGTTCTTCATACAGTGGATGAAGAATAACATTTTTACCGGTAACAGGGTAATACATCATCATCTACTCCTCGGGTATTTTATATCAATCCAGAGAATGAAATCCGGAACAAAGAAATGAATCCAACATTTATGTTGCATTTTTTAAAACAGTGAAATGTGTTGTATATCCGGCTGTTGCGTCAAAGATGTGTTTTACGCTTTCTACATAATACTTGCCGGAGAATCTGCCGCCCAGTTCCTTTAACTCGATCATCATTCCTGCATGAATTTTATAATTACCTTGAACCTTCCCGGAACCATGTATATAATTCATCGAATTCTTTGATATAATATCCAGGGCAAGTGCATCCGCGCTTTCCTGGTCCAGGATACTGTTATCAAGTATAATCATTTTTGAGTCACCAAAATTCTCTTTTACAATAGAACCGCCAAAAACATCCCTGTCGAACAATTTTTGTATATCATCCACTGTTGCCGAACCGGTAATTGCTTCACCTTTCTCATTGTCCCATCCCTTTACTTCAACTTCGGAAACAAGATCGCTTGTGTCCGCCTGGACATTGAACTCTAAAAGTGTCTTACCCCATTCGATTATTACTTCCTCGTTTGATTCATCCGATGGTTGTTTGAACATCAGGGTCTTGTCCTTTACGTGCATATTGCAGTTGTATTTCCTGGCCATACTCATAAGATAATCATAGTTTGTTTGATTATGCTGCATGGTAAAGAGATGGTTCACACCGATGTCATCGATATCGTCCTTTAAGCCGCATTCCGATACAATCTCTTTTATGATATCCGCATCGGTCATTTCACTGAACGATCTTGTCTTTTTTCCGCGTAAAAGCCGGTGAATGGCATTACTGCCTTTTATGACCAGGATGTCATCACTCTTCATCCGAAACTGCGGATTAATTGCCACAACCTCTCCACTGAACACTTCCTCTATATCGTCCTTGTATCCGAGCATGATCTTTACTTCTGCACCTTCTGAAAAATCACTTGAGTCTGTCCATTGCCTTAACGTATCGGACATCGTGATAGAAAAAAGGGATGGACGGTCAACCCTCTCGTCCACGATAATCTGTTTTACTGCATACTCCTGTTCTGCGGTAAAGCGTGAGCCTTCCAGATAGACGATAAAACATGGTGTTAAACTTTTCATTTCAGAATCTTGAGCCACTTTTTATCTCCTTCCAGCTAATACAGGGGAGGAAGCTTTAAAACAGTTCCCGGCTTCACATTCAAAGGATCCTCGATACTATTGGCATCTGCAATCTCTCTCCACATCCTCGGATTATTATATTCCCTGGCTGAAATCGAAGAGAGTGTCTCGCCTTCCCGCAGGATAATACGCTTTGTATGATCGGAAGAATGCCGGGGTTTTTCCTTTACCTGGCTTGCAGCAGTCGAATATTCTTTAAAAAGTACTTTGAGGATAGCCCTGATCGGTGTTCCATCATTTAAAAACATGGTAAATCTCTGCACCAGGTCTTCCAGTACACACTTGAATTTCAGTTTGCCCCAGGAAAAAAGAAGAAGCGGCGGCCTGTGTTCATCAGGGTCGACAAGCATAAGGTTTTCTATTTTATCTGTGTATGCCCTTACATCGGTCTTTTCCTCGGATGTGTCAAAGAATAATTCCATCGAAAGTCGTTTTCGTTCTCCCAGGGTAAATTCAACAGCAGGAGAATCGAGACCCTGAATGTCCTGTTCCCTCCACGGAGTTTTCTTTTCTATAATATATTCTTTGGGATTAAAGAGAACTTCGACATCCTCATCTTTATCAAGATTTTTTATAACAGCTTTCTCCAAACCCATGCTCTATTCCTTTCTCTTTGTAGATTTATTTCAAATGAAACCACAAATAACATTTCTCGGATCTATCGGTAAAATCAAAATCCGTGTAATTTGTGAAATCTGTATTTCATCTTTTCTTCCACTCATTTACCTATCCATGTGCTTAACCAACTTCCAGGCCTTCATGAGCAATTTCGATACGTTCTATCGCAACTCCAGGGACATTCACCCCAAGCTCCGGTCCTACCCACCTGCAGGGAATTGCCCTGAAAAAATTCCATCGCTTAAGTTCCTTTCCCGCCGCATTGTACATAATAATTGAACCGTCTTTTCTTTCGATCTTGTCATCGGTTAAAACCGTATTCTTATACCAATCGTACAGGTCGTTATTACTTGAAACACCATTTTCAAGTATGATATTGGGAAATCTTGTCCTGCCTATAAACTTATGAGTATTCGTATTTAATCCGCCTTCTTCAACTTCATAGATATATGTTTCAGCTTCCAGTCCTTCACATTTGGTAAATTTTGCAGATTGAATTCCTTCTATCTCTATACCGAAAAAAACAGGGATAAAAATTTCATTGTTATCATTTTCCTCTGCCATTGCAGGTCCTCCTTCAAATCTTATAAAGACCAACTCATTAATGACTTATTCATCAATAAAAACAATGCTGTCTTCTTTATTGGCTGTCAATTTTACTATTAAAAATTCAGCTGGACGGGCTATTGATAGTCCGACTTCCATCTGGATAATTCCTTTATCTATATTTTCCGGTGGATTAAGTTCATCATCACATCTCACATAAAAGCCGGCTTCCGGGGTATTTCCCATCATATACCCTTTCCTCCAGAGGTCGAGTAAAAAAGCTGAAACATGCCGGATAAGCCTTTTCCGTAAACCGGGTGTATTAGGTTCAAAGACAGCCCAGCCGGCTCCTCCTCTAAGAGAATCCCGGATTGCACTAAAGGTACGGCGGATATTTATAAAACGCCACATCGGATCACTGGAGAGGGTTCGCGCCCCCCATGCTTTTACCCCTTTCCCGGGGAGATATCGCATACAATTTATTCCCCTGGGATAAAGTATCTCATATTCTTCTTTTTCGATTATTCGCTCTAAACCGACAATACCGCTTATTAATTTATTTGCCGGCGCCCGGTAGATTCCTTCGTTTGCATCACAATCTACATAGCTTCCTGCTAAATGACCGGATGGGGGAATAAAAAGGGAACTTAAACCCCTTATATCTCCCGGATTAATCATCTCGATACGGGGATAATAAATGGCTGCATATTTTGTATCAAATCTGTCCCTCCATTTCAGGAGATGGATCGGGTTATCCAGAATCGGGCAATCCAGGATCGCGAATCTGTTTCCCAAACGTTCACATTGATTAATCATGGCAAGCTGTACTGCATGAATGGCATCCAGTGCCCGGTTTTTATCCTTTTCTGAATAAACAAGTTCCTGAAAAACCAGAAGGTCAGGGCATACGATAAGACTCATATCTTCAAAGGATTCAAAAATACCAATTCCTTTGTACATTTCAAGGCCTTTGAAGTACCCGATAAAATCTGCGGGTGTTAAGCCTAAAATCCCGTTTTTCCCATGATTCAGGTTTTTAAAGAACACTTCCCCGGGAATATCCTGATCGTTATTGTAATTCAATTCTGAACATTCTATAAGCTGTGATTGAGTATTTACCTCTTTAATGTAATAATTGGTATCATTGTGATTTAATGAAAGGTAAAGATATTCCTCTACATGTTTTTTATCCAGTACCATGAGATTGATAAGAACCTTTTCGCAGAAGAGGGGTTCTTTTTCTTTTGTATAATCATGCTTTAAAGGGGAGGTAATGGTAATGGTGTCTTCGGTGATTGAAGTAATTTTCCTGTATTCCCGCTTATGGGTATTATAGATACAGACAACATCACCCGGGTACATTTCTGCTGTGGATTCCAGGGAAAGAACATTACTCCCCGTTTTTATGGGCCGGGTGATTTTTGTCGATACTTCTGATGCATACCATAACTTTACCTGGATTCTGTCGCCCCACATGCCTTCGGAAGTAGCACTTATTTTCAAAACATCCTGGTTTTCCGGGCCTTTTATGATTAAAAATGCCTTTTGTGCAGCATTTTTTTGATCTTCTGTTTCACCCTGACTTTTAAGATCAGGTTGATTTTTTGCAAGATGCGCTGTACGTACAACAATACATTCTTTTCCGCCGCAGTTAAAATAGCCGAATACTGCATATGCAAGATAAGAATAATTGGTAAAACCTCCAAAAATATCTGAAAATTCCTTAAAATGAGTAATTTTTACAGATTTATGAAGCGGACCCTTTTCAGCAAGCCCTATAAAACCTGTAAGACATTTGATAGTCATTTTAATCGGTGCTATCTTCTTGGGAGCGGGTTCAATATATACACCTGGTACGCTATAGCGTTTCATTTAGAGACTATTCCTTTTCTTTAGATACTCCTCTCTCTTGAGTATATCACTTTTCTGCAAGTTATCATACCTTTTTTTTCAATAAAAAAGGATGATAACCTGCGTTTAAGAAATCATCTAAAAAGGGGTCTATTTCGAAGAAAATGATTACCCTTCAGGATCCCACTTGGCATCCTCATAAGCAATTTGAAGGGTTTCTATAATCGAACCACTTTCCTGGGCATTTAATTCATCCATGGACCATCCTACGGGAAGACATTCAAAGCAGTTTCTGCGAACGATTTCATTGTCACCGCTTTCATCCATAAATACGATAGATACTGCCTTTTTTTCCGGCTGCCCTTTTTCTACTGTTTTCCACCATTTTCTTAGAACAGGGTTTCTTGGATCAGCACATCTTTTAAGCACAAGAATTTCATATTTTACCTTGGATGTCCGTTTTTTTGCATTCTTGTCCATTCCCCCGATGAATTCAACCACATCCGCACTTGATCCGAGACCAGAGACCGAAAGAAAGTTACCATAATCGGTTCCATCGATCTCTACCTTGAAATTGTTTCTTACTGTTGGTAAATATTCAGCCATATAACCTCCAAATATAAAATTAGTATTTTAGATATTCATTCGTTTCCTTATAAAAAGGAAACATGCAAATGAATGCAAAGCATTCATGTAATGCCTTTCTCATTTCCCCGCCTTCTTTTTCGGGGGAAGATATTTACAGAACAGGCACTCATTCCAGTCATCCTTCTGTACCCGTCCGCAGGTCTTGCATTTTTTCTTTTGAGCAGTCCCGGCTTTTTTCCTCTGCACATTCCTCCCGATAAGAACAAGGAAAACCCCACCAATAATAGCAGCTACCAGGATGATCACAATAACAAGAATAATTAACCACCATGGTGTAGGGGAGGCTTTCTTTGCATAGAATATTTTCGTTGTCAGTGCCTCTTCACCCTTGTAATTCAGATTTATCTGTAAATTATGGTAATCATCATCACCTTTCATGTTCACTTTGTATTCCAGCACATAGCATTCAAGAACCTGTTTTTGAATGAGTTTTAATTGTTCGGCAATATCGCCGAAAGAATTTGCCAATAAGAATGCTCCACCGGTATGCTTTGAGATACGGTCCAGGCGGTCCAGTTGTCTGAATGGAATAGGTATTCCCACGGAATAGATCGGTATGCTTTTTATATCGACAAATTCGAATAATTTCTCTTCGTTAAACATACTGTCTGCATCCCTGCCTTCCGACAGGGTTATAATAACATTCCTGACCAGCTTGTTTTCCTCGTTATGTGCCTGGCGTGCGACATGGGTAAGGTGATCCAGGAATTTCGGGGCGCTTCCCACTTCGACTTCGATTTTATCGATAAGTTCGTACAGTTGCTGGCCTTTTTTCTGGAATTCAAATACCGGGTTTATCTTTTCACCATAGCTATATAATGACACGGTATCCTGGTCCCTCATCTGGTCAATAAACAGTTTCACCGCTTTTTTCTGGGCTTCGATGGGTGCTCCCATCATTACACCGCTTGCATTCATGAGGATAAAAAAAGCCACCCCCTTCTCTCTTTTGGCATAAAAGAAATTCTCTACCTCGAAGTTTGCAATTAAAGGTTTCCCGTCTACTGCCAGGGTAAAATTCGCTTTAATTAAAAGCGGTAATGGGATATTATCCTTATCTCTTACAGAAACATATGCCTTCATATTGGGATATCTGATAATCCCTCCATACTTTTCTGCATCTTCGGTCGGAATAATCTGGTTTATTCCGATTTTTACTCCATTTTCTTCTGCCGTAACAATGGTAATAAGCAATAAAAAAAAGATGATGACTAATGTTCCTATTCGTATTCTTTTATCCATGTACTACTTCTCTCCTCCTACCACAAGCATTTCAGTTTAAAAGAAATATTTCCAAACTTAATAATATCTGAATCAGTCACATCCAGATCGGTGATTTGTTTATCGTTTACATACGTACCGGAGGTTGATTTTCTGTCACTTAATATATATCGTTTGTTACTGTAGGAGATGGTTGCATGATATTGCATAATTTTGTCTGTTGGAATAAGTACCTCACAATCGGTTCCGTGACCTATTTTGTTAACCCCCTCATGAATCGTATAAACCTTGAATTTCAACGGCTCATCCAGACCAACAAGCCATCCGCAAACCGGGGCAAGGCAAATCGGACATATATCCCATGTGGGATCCATATTATGTCCTTCACGACACCTTTTATTTAACCCGAATAACCCAAACATTTTACCACTCCTTCCTGTAATAAGTTGTATGAATACACATCATTTTCATTTATATCTGTTGATACATCCATATTTTCCCGAAACAATCCCTGGTTCCCATTTCCATCATAAACGAAACAGTGATTGAATTATCCTTGATATATTTCCCGGGAATCTGTAAAGCAATATTCCGCCAGTTATTCTTTGTATCATCACCATCAATAACAAATGGTTTTGTTTTTTCTCCATTTATTGCAACATCAATTTTATAATTACCGTGGAATATATCTGTCCTCCGTATTAAAATAGCTTTTCTTGCTGCTATTAAGTTGTTCAGGGTAAAACTTACGGTACCTCCGAAATAGATGTTAATTATATCCTGAACATTTACCCCATCCGGGTATGTTGCCGATTTGTTCCCGGTGGAATAGTTATTTGCATTTACTTTATCAAACTTATGGCTTTGCTCCGCCTGCTTGTCATTGAAATCGATGAAATCAACCATCCGGTACCTGACATCATTAATAACGATATCCGGGGGTAAATCGGAACTCATGAGCTCTATATCGGAAAGAGTAATTTTCTTGGTCATAAAGATATGACGTAACGTCTCGATAACAGCTTTTTCCTGTTTAAAAATTATGTCGATTGTTTCATATTTGTTATCAAAATACTTGATAAGTTCACCAAGCTTATAAAGCTTATCCCTGTATTCTTTAAATGCATCTTTTGCAGTAAATGTCTGCTTTTTCAAGCCTTTCTCGTATTCAATCAGATCCTGGGCTATGCTATTATACACATTCCAGATAGGTTCAAGTATATGGATAATATCCTCATACGCCAGATCTCCACACTTTACGATCATTTTTGAGGTAAGGGTAAGAGCCTGTAATTCCCTTAAGGAGGGAAGATTTACAATATTGAATGCAGAGAATGCATAATTATAAGATTCCTCAAGGATATCGACAAAATATTTCTTTAAAAAAGGAGATAAACCGATTCGCGGTTTTTTTGCCCAGAGTACAAACCGTGTGTCAATTTCATTCGCTTTTGGGTTTGCATAGTCTGCCGGTTCGGTAATTCTCTTTATCTCGCCATTTTCATCTTCTTCAAGATAGATTCGTGCAAGTTCAAGACAATTTTCAGGAAGGTTGTCTGCAATAATTTCCACTTTTGCTGTCTCGATCTTCTTCTTATACCCCTGGTATTCCGTGTTTTGTTCATTCTGATAGTATTCATCGAGAATTTCATGATACATTATTGCTATATAGATAGTGACAGGGAGTTTATACTTTTTATAATCCACCATTTTAGTTTCAGGTTCATAAAGGTTTATGCCCCGGCCCTGCCTGTCAATAGCAAATCCGGGTGCAACAAAGAGTGAAAGGCTTCCTCCTGTCTTTGCAATAGGTGATACCTTAAGCTCATCCCTGATCCCGGGGACTATCCCCGGACCAAGAAAAAGAAGGTTGTAAAAGTTTTCCTTTTTAAAATGATAATCCTGGATATCATTCCAGAATTGCGGAGTAGCCATAAGTCCGGTAAAAAAGTTTGCTCTTTTAAATTGTTCAATATTCTTCATATATTCATCCTACTATTATAATTATATTTGTTTATTTTCATCTATCATAGTATCTCCGATAATAAATTCACTCTTTTCTTTTTCTTTCTTTTTAGAAGTGAATAAAAGGTAAAAATGTGTATGTGCAGGTTTCTCTGTCTGGATGATATTATAGATTTTTTTCACCGTATCCAGATCAAAATAATCTGAAGGAACAGGAAATTTCACCGTGAAAAATCGTGAAAAATTCGACTTTTCCAGTATGGGTTTTTCAATAAGCTGATCTGTTTCGATAATATATTCAGTAACCGGGATAAAGTCCTCAATAATTACCGGTTTAATTTCGGTTATGATTTCCAGGTATTTTGATAGTCCTAATACGGTTCCTCTCCATTGATATAAGCTTACGGCATTCCATATAAGACCACGCATCTTTTCTTCTGTAATCGCATATTTTACATTAATTGAAAACCATGTTGCAAGCCATTTATAGAATTCCCTGGTTGTTTCTATGGGATTAAAATAGGTATGAATTCTGTCGAGTTTGCCCTGGAAAGTATTCAGAATATGTTGAAATATCCAGAGAAATCCTTTTAATTCTTTATTGCCATGATAGATTGTCGGAAGATAATGGACCGGATTACTGCTGGCAACCTTCAGGTCTATGGCTGTATCAACTTCCACTGATTCGTATGGGGGAATATTTTGTTCAAAAACCGACAGGGAAGGGCAGTTAAATTCATCGTAGAGAATGGAACCGGTAACAAGACCTACCTTTTCCAGGGTGCGTTCTGCATCAATAATATGCATCCCCCGGAGATCAGGCATTACCGTTTTAGAGATCGTTTCTTCATTTTGTTTACCAGTTTTTTCAATACTGGTGATATTGGCCAACTTTTCTCCTTCCTGCTATACTATCGTTTATTTTATTCCCATCTCCTTACAACAATTCTGATATTTTGTTTCTCGTCCACTTCCTCTGTTATCAGATCATACCCTTTTTTTCGTATTTTTTCCATTACTGTTGCATAGGCATACTGCCGGGTTATCTTATTTATAAAATCTTCCTGTGTAAGCCCGGTTGTCGTTTCCACCCCCCACCAATCAGCAACAAATTCATAAAAACCATCCTCGTTTTTTATAACCCCGATATCATAAGAACCGCCTGTTTTAATTTTTAACAGAACTTCGGTTTCTTCTTTATTCCAGCCGCGTATATTAATAGCAACCCCATCGGTAGATTGTTCATACAAATAATCAAGCTCTTCCAGAATTTCTTTAAGCCGGATAAAGCTTTTAATTTCCGTCTTTACCTTTGTAAAATGGGACATTTGTTCAACCTCGCCTTTCTCTTTCAGAGCGATTACTGTTCAACACTATATTAAAACGACAATTGGGGTTCAACTGTGTTGAACACTCCTCAACATTCGTTGAGGCACGATAGTAATTTATAAGGTACTTCATTGTTATTTATCAATCTCAAAAACAGCTATAGCTGCCATGGGATTTATTTCATAATTCTGGTTTTTCGCTGCTCCTTCTGAATATTCCGGATACACTTTGGTCAATGTTACAATCCCGTTTTCCTGTGTCAGTGCATTATCATTATAAATTTTTCCTTCCAGACCCACTCTGATTCCTTTTGTAGATGAACCGACATTTATATAAACGACTTTTGTCGCTTTATTGTATTCCAGGATTCTCCCCTTTATACGTATAGTTTCCCTGGGAGTGGGTGTGGGCTTTGGGCCTTTATCCTCCGCTTCCGGTGTTGCTTCATCGGATTTTGCTTCCAGGGCAGGGAAAATAGGAGGAAAATCATCGTATGGATTCTTTTTCTCTTCCGGTTCTTTTTTTGCTCCTATTCCGGCACAGGAGCATATTATTATAATAACAGCAATAATTATGGAGAATCTTTTAATACTTCTCATACCTTTCTCCTTAATAATCTTTATTAATGATCTTTATTGGTTCTTTTCCTTTTCGACGATGCTTATCATCTGGGTGATAATGGAGTCTTCTATATCCCAGAATTGATAATTCTTTGAAAAGGGATAAACAAACATTTTATACATCATATTTCCTATTTGTACATTATTCTGTCCAGCAGGTAAGAGTAGATGAGTTTGGTCATTTATTCCGATGAAAAAATTATTACAAAAAATTTCCTTGTTTTTTCCGTTAGTAAGTATTTCTGCTGTGCCAATCTTTTCCCGTTCATTTGTTTCCAGTGCTGCCAGACCGATCAATAATGAATTTTTTCTCATTGCGATTTCCAGACTATCAACAATCATTTCTGTAAAAGGATACATATAACTCTGTACGATTTCCTTTGTCTTCTGGTTTTTTATATCGATCATAAGCATATTAAAGCTTCTTTCAATAAAAAGATATCCGGAAACAATATAATCGGCATCGCCTGATATTTCAGCAGGATCCTGAATATATCTGTGCATATTATAGTTTTTTAAAGAGAATAAACCTGTAGTGTGGAGTTTGTAGAGTAATAGTTCATGAAAAAAATGATCTGTATCTTTATATTCTGTTCCATTTATATTTATGATTGGTATTATTGTTGGAATTTTTGTTCCTGTTGCTTTTATTTCATCTATTTGTATTAATTTAATCTTGAATTTATCTATAAAGAGTGTTTTATTGAAATGAGTTTTATCTGTTGTTACTGACCTGACACTGATTTCATCCACTATCTGATTGCTTATTTCTTTAAGCTTTACTTCAATCTGCTTTTCATTTCCACGCGGAAGATCAAAATACCGCATATAATATGAATCATTTATCTTATTATCAAGAGAGTGAAGGGAGATAATTATCCCATAGATATTCCCCACTTTAAACAGATTTCCATGGCAGACAAAAAGGACATCAAAACCCACTTCTCCCATTGTTTTTATAATCTCATCGAGATTTTTTGCTTTTACTTCACCATATTTATCATTGAGCCAGATTTCCAATCGATGAGGACTGTAGAGCTTTTTTTCCTTCATGGCTAAAGCGAGATGTAACCGGAATTGTTCAGCAAGGTCTTCTCCTGCTGCAAGAGAGGATTCAAAAGGAATAAAAGCGACTTTTTTAAGGTTTTCTTCGCCCTCCCCATATAATAATACCGGGCTACATATAATAAGGAGGAAAAAAATAATATTTATTAAATGAGAATATCCACTTCTTTTAAACATATTAATATCCTTAAATACTTATAATTTTAGTTCTCCATAAACTAATAAAATAGATTCGCCTATACCCCAAAAAGCATTAAGAAAGCCCTGTTTGGGCCTCCGGGACTACTATTCTTTAAAACACAGGTAAATAAAATAGTTTCATCTATTTATATAGAGTATCATAGCATCATTCTATTCTTTTGTCAACCATCTGGTAATCAGATGCACTACCTCTATAAAACTATAATTGGGGCGCAACTTTGTTGAGCACTATTCAATGTTCAGAATCCACAATATAAAATCCAGTCTTATCATCATTCCAACCCCGGACACCAGATTCCTTTCTTTGTTCATCACCTCTCATTTTCAGACGTACTTACCTGTTAGTACGCTTTTATTTATTCACCTAATGTCTTCTGGAAAATCTTAAAAATAACAAACTCTGCCGGTTTTGCTGGCGCTATTCCTATCTGACATATAACATAGCCAGCATCGATTGATTCCGGCGGGTTCAATTCATCATCACAGCGGACAAAAAAGGCTTCTTCCGGTGAATCACCAAAAAGGGCCCCATCTTTCCACAATCTGAGTAAGAATGCAGTAATATTACGGACAATATTCTTCCATAAAGACCGGGTATTTGGTTCAAAAACAACCCAGTTTGTTCCTTCCTGAATCGCCTGTTCAACCATACAGAAAAGGCGGCGTACGTTAATGTACCGCCATTCCGAATTGGAACTGAATGTCCTGGCTCCCCATACACGGATACCTCTGCGCATAAACTGACGAATACAGTTAATTCCTTTCGGGTTAAGAATTTCCTGCTCTGCATCGGTTAATGGGTACTTTACTCCAATAGCACCATTATAGATTTCATTTGCCGGTGCTTTATGAACCCCTCTTGTTGAATCGACCCGGCCATAAATCCCTGCAATCCCGCCACATGGTGGTGCAAATACTTCTTCTTCCAGCTCAGGATCGTACATTTTTACCCATGGGAAATAATAGGCTCCCATTGTTGAATCACGTGGAAGGGGAACAGTATCGATTCCTTTTGCGATTGTTTCCGGACCGTCCAGTACAGCAACCCTGAATCTGTTCCGTTCACAATGGGTAAGGATGGCATCCTGGGCAGCGGGTTCAGTAACGCCAGGTGCACAGACAATAGAAATATCGGTAATTGGATCGAATGCAAAAAGACCGGTCCGTTTTCCCGGCCCATTATCTTTTCCAATAATAAGGGTAGTAATATTATCCGGATTTTTAATGACTGTCGGACCCTTTTGAGCTTTTTTCACATCCTTCGCATCCTTTGCTCCCTCACCTTTTGCAGCATCTGTTTTAGCTGGACCGCTATCGCTACCTTCCACTGCTGCGAGATTGTTGATATAACATTTTGTTCCCCCGTTTAAGAAGAAGAGATAAACACCATGTGCAAGCCATCCATGTGTATTCAGACCTCCGAATATCCTGGTATAATGAGACCAGTTGGTAACAAATGTCGGTTCGTTTACCGGTCCCTTTTCTGCTACACCAAGAAATCCGACAATATTGGTTGCACCGGCTTCTACCGGTTTAGAACCACTTTCAACCTCCTCGACATAAACACCGGGCGTTAGATATTGTGGCATATATTTCCTCCTTGGTTAAATTTTTAATCTTTCATAATGTTGATATTCTCTATAACCACCTTAAAGAAATCTGCATTATGTTGCGATCATATTATACCTACTGATTTACATCAGTAGCATAACAGCTTTAAAAGAATTTCAGCCTTTACGATAAATATGAATTCCTTCTAAAACTGCGATTTTCTATCAAAGATATTTACATTTTCCACATAAATAAGACAATCCTCATCCAGAACGAGTTTTTCCACAGGAATTCCAATATCATTATCAACAATCTCTATTTCTTCGATATAATAAATACCTTCGACCGTTTCCAGGGCATTGTAGATATCATTTTTTACTAAAGAAAATCCGAATTGCCAGCCTTTTCTATCCTGCCCCCCGATGGTGGGATGTAAAAATCTGCGAATACACCCTTCCACCCGTTGTTTCAGTATCTGAACCTCGGAAACATCCTTTTGGAATACCAGCTTTATATTAATGGTAATGGTTTTATATGCTGCTGATTCAACTTTCAGTTTCGTTCCGATAAGCCTTCGCATATCCAGAAATTCCTTGACACGTCTTAAAAGTTCAGAACTCGGGATAAGTTTCTCTTTAATGTCGAAATGTTTGGATTCCGGCCGTGGAACGATAATGACCACGACTTCCCCGTTTTTACTCCCTTTTGACAGGCACTTAGCACGTCCCACAGATGTCGAAGATTCCATAGCCAGCCATTCATAATCTTCTGCTGTTACTGCCCTGTTCAGGTTTTTAAATACACTTGTTGCCCTGCTTTTCAGGTTTTCAATATCTTCCAGATCCGAACCACCTTCGCCCGGGAAATAATTGATAACACTTTTAATATAGGGGATATTTTCCCGTAGAACAGTAAGGGTATGTGCTCCGACATTTCCGATTACACCCCCGCCGGTTGTATACCTTGCTATTTTAATATTATTTTTTAGCCTTGGCGGGATTACTCCCCGTTTCCCGTCGCCAAAAAGTACTTTATTGTTTATATAATCCACACAATAATGCCTTGAAATGGATTTCGAAGCATAAAAATTCTCCACTTCATGATACCGTATCCAGATTTCTTCTTTATTCCCGTTCTGTGCCTCTTTTTTCTGAATTGCATCCTCACCTTCTTCCTCTATAATGAGGTTTTTCTCATTTGCAGGGGGGATACATTCTTCTTTTACATAAAGCTCTATGCCGGGTAAAACAGGACCATGAAAGATATCGAATACCTGGGATGGCATTCCATTGCTTGAACCAAGAATCTCATTAAAATAGGTATGGTGATTCTTTGCATAAACGGAATTTAGAATTATACTGAGCATACGCGGTTGTATTTCAAAACTACCTGATTCAAAAATCAACCGTAACCAGCGAAGATTTTTACCGAACTCGAGTTTCTCTTTTAAATCCTCCGGGGCTCTAAACTCGATAAAGCCGGATTCGTGAAAGCTGTCAGTATAGTCATTAATACTCAATTTTTTCCAATCAGAACCATTCCAGTACTCCCACCGGAGTATTATCTGTCTTTTTCTCCTGGGCAGCCTGATCCCGACATCCTTGAATGATATGAGTGTTCCCCTTTGAGGATTCACTCGTTTTTGTTCATTAATTTTAAAATAAATCCCCATATCACCATGGGGAAATTCTCCCATAAAACCAAAGTAGGTAATGGGATTTTTTTCTCTATTGATTCTAAAAAGGATATAAGGATCTTTCTTTTTGCTTTCTTCTTTATTTTGTGAGAAATTTTTTGTGTTTATCTCTGAAAAATCATAGTAGGAATACTCATTATACACTTTCACGATTTCAACAGGTTTTTTTTCTGCTGAATAAAAGAAACGGATTCTGTTAAGGACAGGGGATTCCACCGGCCGGTTATATACCCACTCCCATTTTCCTTCTTCGTTTTGTCTGTACTGCCCTGCGGTTCCGAAATCCCCGGCTGCAATTCTCACTCTTATCCAATAATGCACCTGTCCATTTACATCGACTGAACTCATATCAGAAGGGCGTTGAAACATGACCTGCCCGCTTTTGGAAAGAGCATTTGTTGAATCTATAAACTCATGGAGTGTTGTATCCCCTTTTAACCCCTTTATGGTACTTTCTCCGAGAACACTCCAGTATTTTCCGTTCCAGTATTCATACTTTAAAAGCAATTGTTCATTTGGTTCCGGTTTATCTATCCGGGGCTCGTCGCTCAAGAATATTTTCATCGTAATCCTCGAGTCTTCTTTCGATAGGATCTCGTCGCACGCAATATAAAAAACATCATTATATTTCGGGATACCTGCAAAAGGGGTAAAATCTTTTCCCAGGTCTAATGTGTTAAAGATCATATTTGCCGTATTTGAAAGACAGATATCCGGATTTAGTCCTTCACCGGCAAAGATAACATTCATGAGTATTTCGTTCATTTCAAAGCATTGAAGCCGTTCCGGTTGTTCGACAAGAGCAGCACGTAAAATAAATCCGGAAGTTCCATCCACTTCATTTTCTTCTATATTGATAGGTCCCTGTAGATAAATTTCATTATCCTTTTTCTTTATACCTTCGACGGACCGGACGCTTTCCAGGGCAGTCCATTTTTTCCCATTCCAGCATGACCATTGGAAAAAGTTCGCTACTTCATCCTGTACAGATTTTATTTCATTTGCCGCATTAAACGTTATGTTCACAATATTTTTGTCTGCCAGGAATCCGATTCTCGGATCGGAAATATAAATAGCTCTCTCGATCTGATCCTGCCCGGAAAAAAGCAGGAATCCTTTCCTGCCATTATCCAGGGACCGGGTTGCGAGGTTATCCGTTATTTTCCCCCCAACAGTACTATAGCAGGCTTCAAGACCTAAGTTTTTTACAATAAGTTCTTTTTCTGTTTCAAATATGAGAAGTTCCGAACGCTCGGATTTTTTTGTCGATACCTGGGTTCCACGCCGGATAGTCACTTCCCCATCATATCCTTTTACCGGGGAAAAGGTAAGGAGGGCTCTTGCGGATTGGGGAGGAAGAAATCCTATCCCGACAAGATTAAGAAGTGTAAGGTATGTTTTTTCCGGCACCTTATTGAGACGATAGATAATCATCTCCGACATCCAGGCAAATAATTCAATCAATGTTATTCCCGGGTCAGACGGATTATGATTTGTCCATCCCGGACAATAATGCGGTATAAGCCTTATTGCTTCTTTTACAATATCCTGGTATGTACGATCATCCAAATTGGGACTGGGTATCACTTTCACCTCTCTCTAAATAAAATGGATATACCATATTAAAATAAGTATTTACCGATCTGATTTTGTATTCAATGGAAATATTCACCCTTGTTTCGTCTGATTCATCGGGCTCTGCGACTACCTTCTCTACGATTATTCTTGGTTCCCATTTGATTAATGCTTCTTCTATATAATGGCAGAGTGCACTGTGTGTTGTGGTATTATTGGGTGCAAAAACAAAATCATTTATTTCACATCCGAAATCCGGGCGCATCACTCTTTCTCCTTTGGAAGTTGAAAGAATGATACGAACAGATTCTACAATACTCTTTTCAAAATAAGACATACCGACATTTCCTGTTTCATCAATACAAAACGGAAATGACCATCCTGCCCCTAAAAAATTATTTTCTTTCATAAACAATTCTTTATTTTATTCCCGGTTTCTTATTCTTCTTTTCTGCCGGAATTTCCCGGGTCTGAAAAATTCCGGCTACCTCTGCCCACTTCTTGTCTATCTTATTTCTTCTGCTTTTAAACCATTAATTGCAAATTTAATAGCAATAATAGAATAAGCTGTTGCAAGATCTTTTATATTCTCCCAGTACCTGCCATCACTGTTTACCCAGTATCCTTCCTCATTTTGAATAGAAATCATTTTCTTTATAATATCTTCCCGCCAATAATGCATTTTTCCGGTTTTATCAATAATAACATGATCCCCAAGGGTACTTAAACACTTTGAAAACGTCATATAATAATAATAAAGTGATGTTGTGCCAAAACCGGGATTTTCATCCAGGGTGTAATGCTCCTTTATCCACTCTAAAGCCCTGGTTATCCTTATATCATCCCTTGATACATTCGCATAAAGAAGACTTTTCACACCGGCATATGTCATCGAACCATAGGAATGACTCCTGTCATCATTATATGTTCCGGTTTCATACATAAAGCCACCGTCATCGTCCTTCCGGTATGGCATTTTATTTACATCACTCAAGTTCTGGCACCTTGCCAGGAATACCAGTGCTTTTTGCCAGTGAAGTCCGGTTACTTTGCTTTCGATTTCAATACTTTCAGCATCTTCCGGGATAATCTTCCCATATTTTACTTCGTAGTCTTCTGCGGATTTGATTGCTTCCAGGGCAAGATGTGTATTGGACAAATCCGGGCGTTCGTCTCCCCCATAGCCGATCCCTCCATAATAGGGATCTTCTTCTGTATATTCTTCGCTTTCATCACACTGGAAACGGATAAGGAAATCTTTTGCCCTGCTTATTATATCCTTATACTCTTCTTTTCCATGTGCAGAAAATGCCAGGAGTGCTACAGCGGTTGTGTAAGTTCTATATTCATTTTGATAAATACCGCCATCTTCCTTTACAAATCCTTTAAGGTATGAATACCCTTTTTCTATCGTTTTTTCCAGGTTGTCGACCTGAACAGGTCCAGGCTTTTCCACAAGGGAATAAAGAACCAGGGAGGTAATGGCAGGATGCGATTTCCATGATCCGTCTTTAAACTGGTGGGCGACAAGCCATTTATAAGACAACTCCAGGGTATGAGTTCCTTCTTTTGTAAGGCTTAATGGGAATCTGTATGCCCCGGGACCCTGTGTGGTATCCTGTGTATTTTTTGTGCAGGATGACATAAGCAAAACAGCACATATGAAGAATAATATGAGTTTACTTTTCATCGTCCCACTCCTTTATAATAAGGGTAAAATCATCTTCAACCGTGAATTGAATATCTCCTGCCATTTCATAACCATATTCTCCCCTGTAGGGATTCCCGGCAGATGAAAGAAGATTGATAACAGATTCCGGCATGGGCCATATACTCATATAATTTGCTGTATAATCGGCAGTATATTTATTATCCTTTGTAAAAGATGCCCCGGTAAATACCCAGATAAGTTTTACATCCTTATCTGCTTCCCTGCTCCGGATAAGGGAGGAGAGAGGCACCTCTTTATTATCCTTTTGTACCGTACATTGCAAAAGACATTTCTTATTTTTCAGCGTGGTTAATGCATCCTTTATACTCAGTAAATCATGATAGGTTTTAAAGGGAACCGGCTCAAATCCAAGAAGAAGCAATCCGAAATGCAATTCCGATGGTTTATTGTCTTTTGCTTTAAAAACACTTTCATAGGTATTTCCTATTACATCAACGAGAAAAAATTCTAAAATACCTTCGGTAATTGCCAGTTTACAGCGAATTCGAATTTCTTTTTTTTCCGTATCAATAATCAGGTTATTGAGTACTTTCACTTTATCCGTATCTTCACAATAGGAAATAAGAGTAGTAAGTTGCAGAAGTATTATGATAATAATACCCCCCATTTGTTTTAGTTTACACATATTTATTCACCTTTCCATTCATTAATATCATAGATGTATGTACATCTGGAAAAGTATAATTCTTTATAAATGAATATCCACTATTTTTTAAGATACTATTTCCCCTCTTCTGTTTTACTTCATCCATCTGAAATAGAAAAATGTTATCATAAAAAGAAGACTACGTCAAGTTTATTTTTAAAAAAACAGGAATTCCCCATGAAATATTAAAAACGATAACCAATGCTTGTACCTACTTTTATTTCATGTAATGCGGGTTCCATGTAGTTTATAAACAGGTATGAAAGAAAAATCGATGTGGATAACTCCTCAAAAAAAGTATATCGTGCTTCCAGGGTACTTGTGGCCATAAAATCAATAGATACAGGCTGCTCCCAATTTATACTGGAAGCTTCAAGACCACAGCCAATATTTAAATGAAGACTTAATGGCCGGTAAGCAGAAAAGGTTGCAGAAACACATAAACCGCCGCTAAAGCCGATACATCCCAATACATTTTGTGTAGTTGCAGAAATATATGCAGTATGCTGAAAATAATTTATTTCTATATATGGCGAGAAAACTAAAAAATAGATATTGAATAAGGAGTAATCAAAAAATAAATCAAGATAGAGAAAAGGATCCAGGATATCGTATTGTGCAAGTGGGATATTATAAGCAATATTTAACGAGAGGAAAAATTTTCTTGATATGAAGAAGTTATCGGTGGTAATTAATGGCCGTTCTTTCTGCTTTAATTGTCTTTTTGTTTTACCTCCGATTAAAAAGATATTATTCTTTTCGAAAAACACTTCAACCAAAAAAATTCTTTCAATAATAAAATCCACCGCTTCATTTGCGTAATACGCAACAGCTTCCATATCGTCCATGTATTTTACAAACTGGACATTTTGTCCTGTAAAATAACCGATTCCAATTATTTCCACATTTAAAATATAGTAATCTTTTTTTGTTAATTGATATAGTCCAATAAAATGAGTATCTAATTGACGGCTTATTTTTAAAGCATCGTCCCTGGTAATATTCTTTTCTTCTATGCCAAATTCTTGCAGTGCAGTTCTCTTTTTGTTTGGTGGTAATAGTTCAAACCGGCCCGATTCACTGAAATTTTCTTCAATTTTATTATAAATTTTATTCGCCTCGGTGGTTTCCATGCCCTCATATGGTAAAGAAAATAATACCAGTTTGGGTTTATCGTTATTTTCAGGATAAAGGGAGGTGAATAGTAATAAACTTAATAATAAGACACACGAAAAAGTTTTCATTTAAAGTACTCCTTTTTATGTCAGTATTCTTTTCCAGAATACAATCTAATGAAACTTTAGAAAAGCTATTTGCAATAAAAAATAATTATACATAGCTATACTTCTATCTATTGAAAATTAAAAGCGCCTGTTCATTTTGTTTTATTGTCATATATATATATTCATTATGGGCAAACAGGTCATTTCCCGAATAATCATATGAATATTCTCCATTCGGAACCACTACTGTTATATCAAAAATGTGGAGAGTTTTTATTGTTTTTGCTGTGCTGTCATTAACAAAAAGAAATACTTCATCCCCGTCTATCCCTGACACAGAAGAAAACGAAGTATTTGTCTGGATTATATATGTCTCCGGCATATTTGAAATGTCCAGTTTTGTCAGTGCTCCCCCATTATGTCCGATAAATAGAAATCCCCCGGCTGCATGAAGTTCGGAAGCACCATTAAGTGTATTAATATTCTTTTCAAAAACCGGATTTGATGGATCCGTGACATTAATCATCATAATATAACTTGAATAATTCGTAATGAATGCATATGATCCTGTTACAATAATATCTTTTAGCTGGCCGCCTATGTAAGTAGAATGGAGTTTCCCGGGGTTTCCCGGGTCTGTTATATTGATGATATGTAAATACCCATTATCGGTAATTGCATATGCAATATTGTTTTCAATATGAAAAGCACAGATTTCTTCTAACGTATATTTCCCTTTAAAAACAGGATTCAAGGGATCGGATATCGTATAAATAAGTAATCCATCCTTATCATCACCTATATAAAGATATGGTCCGTCACTGTAAAGCCTTTGCACACTTCCTTTTGTTTCAAATGCACTGGCAAGTACCGGATTTGAAGGTGTTGTAATATCAACGATTTTTACACCGAATGGCCCATCGGAAATAAAAGCAAGCTCATTTGTTGTATAAACAGACATCGCCTGTTCACATACGGATACCCGGGAACAATAGTCCGGGGAGGTGGGTGCGGAAATGGAATATATTTCCACTCCTCCATCGAATGAATTGGCAAACAAATAATTGTCGATAATGTCCATCGCTTGCGAGGTCTTTTTTACGGAAATATCGATGCACCATTCAGGCAATAATCTGTTTGTGATATCATAAACCTTTATACCCATTACACCATTTGCCGTATAAAGTGTATCTCCCTCTGCTGTCAGACTTATTATATTCTCTGAAGTAACGGTGGTTTTTGCAACAGGTGCAGATGGAGTGGATATATCGAAAACAGCTATTCCTTGTTCTTCGGCAACATATAAAGTATCCCCGGTAATACATAAATTTTTTGCAGCTCTTTCCGTGGCGAGGATACCACTGCTTACTGGCTTGTTTTTTTCCGTAAGATCAAGGATACATATCCCCTGTTCTTTTGCAGCAATATATCCTGTTGTCCCGGTTATGCAGAAACTGCTTAAATTACCCGCTAAACCAAGATTTCCTGTTCCCCCCTGGAGAGCAGGAAATGAGGGATCATCAAGGCTGAATATAAATAAACCCTCCAGAGAACTCAAAATATAAAGAAAATCATTATCAACATCGATATCAAAATCAGCTTGTTCACTTATAACAGTAATAGTTCTTTTAAAGATCGGATTTGAAGGTGCTGTTACGTCGTATACCAATAATGACCCGATACTATTAATTATATAAAGGTAATTGTGATAAATAAACAGGTTATGATACTGCACTTCCGGTATCGAGGAGATAATAGATCCCGCAAAAGAGGGTGATGACGGATTCGAAATATTAAAAATCTTAATATCCTGGCCTGCTGCAATATAAATATGGTTGTCTTTTACAGCGAAGTCCATTATTCCATCCGAGGGTTTCCCATAAGGCCTATTCCAGGATCCGGATAATTCCAGGCCATTAAAAGCATCTCCAAGAATAAAGATGGTATGAGCCCCGTTTCCCGACCAGTTTCCTGCCCTGTCCTGGACCTTTATGTCTAATGTGTGTGCCCCGCTTTGAAGATCAATAGCAGGCTGGTAAGTACCCTCAAGGATATAATCCAGCGTATTCCATTCATTATCGTCCAGCCGATACTCTGCCAATACCCCATCATCCGGAAGGGAAAAAGTCCATACCGGACGCTTTTCGTATGTGGCAAATGGACCGGATATATCGGGTGTTTCAGGTGTGATTGTATCGATAGTCAACAAAAGACTTTCAGAATAATCCGACATATTTCCATAGAAATCCGATGTCGTTGCCTTTATCGTATGCTGCCCTTCACCAGGGGTGATAGTCATACTCCATTTCCCATTTTCTACGATAATGCCTGAAGCTATTCTTTTTATCGGGGAACCGGTAAAGATATCCACGGTTGTGCCATTTTCCGCTTTTCCTGTAATGGTTACATTTTGCTTCATTGTAATATTATCGGTGTTTTCAAGTCCTGTATCATCCTCATCAATAAGATCCAGTTCACATGGCGGAAGGGGGATGCCCAGTATACCGGAAGCAACCTTTGATCGATCTGAATCCCCGTACCTGTTCACTGCATATACCCGGTAATAATAGAGAATATTCGGAATAACACTTTTATCTGAAAATTGAGTCGTATTAGGCGGGAGCAGTTCCCCGAGTTGCGTAAAACCGCTTGATTGTTCTGTGCTTCTTTCTATAACATAACGCATTTCCTTATGACTATTATCCTGCCATGAAAGCTTTATACATGAATACCCCTTTTCCGTACATAAATTTGAAGGTGCTTCCGGGCAAGTTGAAAAGTCATCAATGGAAAATTCGGTATTAACCATTGTTTTTAAATTTCCGTATATGGAAAAATCTTCAATAATTGTAAGAAGAGAAAAGGAATCATTCATCAATTCCGTTGTAAGTGTATACTTCCCGGCAGGAATGCAATCATTATTATAAACAGCTTCTTTGTTTGAAAGAATAAAAGCAATGTCCTGTATTTCATCTTCCTGGTTCTTCAATTGTGCATTTATTCCCGTCACGACATCTTCGGGCCATGAAAAAGAAGCTGAAAACAACCCATCTCCCGTAAAAAGAATGGATAAAGATAGTTCTATTGTTGTACGGGTATATTTCTTTACAATTATTTCCGTTTTACCGTTTCCGATCTGCTTTCCTTCATTATTGATAGCATTACCAGTTACTGCCCACGAACCCACATCGATCATTTCAAAAATAACCGGAAAATGGTTGATGTTTTCCTTTTTTATTGAAGTTTTACCCGGTTTTTGTAAGATAATTGTGTAACTCTGTATTGAATTATAGTTGTTTTCAGTGAGTCCGTAAAGATCGAATGAGGGGGGTATTAAGGAAACCCATAATTCTCCTATATCATCTTCTTCTGGCGGAATATCTTTAATATCATGTGGAGGCGTACAATTAATAATTAATAAGAGAAAAATAAGAATAAGGTAAATAGCCTTTTTAATAATATCATATCGAGATTTCATCTTATAAATTATAATTATTCTGTACCTATACTTCGTATAATTATATACCAACCTGATAAAAAGGACAAGAGAAAGTTTACGATTTTGTATATCTTTTTTTATCCGCTGTTTTTTTTCAATGCTTTTAGTATATAAATTTTAATTTCTTGTTTTTTGTGGGTATTTTTTGTTGATTTATTTTTAAGGTTATGATATACTTAAATTCATAACAATTCCGGGCTAGTTAGCATGCAGTTAAAGTGGTATGTAATTATATTAATCCTCCTTTTATGTATTTCTTGCCCTGATCCGATAGATAAGAATGGCGAAAAAGATATAATAAGAATCAAAACAGAACAGATCCCTGATGGTCTTATAAATACTCTTTATGACACAGAATTTACAGCAACCGGCGGGAATGAAAAAGCATATAGATGGTCATTAGTTTCCGGTCATTTACCTCCCGGTATTACGCTTATAAGTACCGGCAGGCTTATAGGAATCCCGGGAGCAAAAGGGGATTACCAATTTAAAGTAAATGTCACTGATGATGAAAATCAGGCGGGTTATAGTACATTTTCTCTTCATATTTCAAGCATAAAAGTCTCTCCATATACCCTTATTCCTGCAAAAAAAAATGAATTATATTATGAAAAATTGGAAATTTCTGGGGGTGAAGAGCCGTATACCTTTTCATTAATATCAGGAAGCTTACCGGCAAATCTTATTCTGAATGACGGAAATGGTGAGATAACCGGGATTACTGGTAATATAACAGGCATATATCCTTTTATTATTAAAGTAACAGACAATCAGGGATCAAATGGCATAAAAGAGTATAGTTTGAATGTGATCGATAATGACCCGGTTATAATCACCAGGAGTGAATGTCCCGCAGGTGTTGTCTCCCATCCATATTTCTGGATTCCTTCTGTAACGGGTGGTTCCGGGGAATATATTTGGGAGTTTATAAATGGGATACTTCCAGAGGGACTTGTGTTCAATTCTTCGGATAGTCTTATTAGTGGTATGCCCCTGGAAGGAGGGATATTTCCATTTATTCTTCAAGCTAAAGACAGGGAAAATCCGCTGAATTATCATGCGATCGAATTTTTCATTATTATTTATAATCAAGTAGATATTACGACTGATTCCTGTAAATCAGGTATAAAAGATGAGTCTTATTTTTTCCAATTTACCGTGACAGGAGGCAGTGGAGTATATAATTGGGAAATGATACAGGGACAAATTCCACCGGGATGTAATTTTAATATTCAACCAGGTGCTATTGATGGAACCCCAACAGTAACCGGTAATTATAATTTTACCATAGAAGTAAAAGATGCAAATAACCCTGATAATTACCATTCACATATTTTTACATTGCCGGTGTATGAGAAAATCGAAATACTCCCGCATACGTTCCCTTCCCTTAAGGCAAATAAATATTTTTCCGAAATCCTCTCTTCCCAGGGGGGGAGCGGGGTTTACCGGTGGTCGATTGCCGACAATCCGTATCACCCTGATATTGACATTATGGAACAGGAAGGAATTCTTTACGGGTACCCTTCGCGTCCGGGTTCCTCCGGTATTACGATAAAATGTGAAGATGTTGACAATTCTGCTAATTATGATGTTGAAACCTTTACTATGGAAGTTGAAAATCTTGAATGGACAATTATGGTGTATGTTGATGGTGATAATAACCTCGAGACCTATGCATTTATCGATCTGAATGAAATGGAAGCAGCCGATTTGAGGGGTACAGGGATAAAAGTGATTACCCTGATTGACGGGATTGATGGATTTTACACTGGGCCAGGTCATTTTCCTGATACACGCTTATATGAAGTGATGTATGACTGGAGGGGTGAATATCTTAATACTGGTATAGTATCAAAAAGGTTACATTCAGATGAACTGGGTATTACGGAAAGTGGTTCAACAGAATTGAATATGGCAGATACGAATACCCTTATCAATTTTATCACCTATACCAAAAATACCTTTACAGCAGACAATTATGGAATCGTTTTGTGGGATCATGGAGACGGATGGCCGTCATTTCCTGAACCCGGGAAAGCTCCCGCCCGGTCTATCATTTTTGATTCTACATCAAATAATGATAAACTTGCCACTAAAGAAGTAGGGGATGCCCTCAGGGGCAGGGATATTTCATTTATAGGGTTTGATGCATGTTTAATGAATATGGTTGAAGTTGCATATGAACTCCGTGGTTGTTGTGAAATAATGACTGCATCCGAAGAATTGGAATCAGGTGATGGGTGGGAATATCATGTTTTCCTTAATTCCTTTAAAGAGGCAGCGGAAAGGACGGCACGTTCTTTAGGAGCCGCTGCATTATCTTCATATTCCTATCATTATTCATGGGAAAATGCAACCCTTTCCGTCATCGATTTAACCCAAATGGATAGTCTTATCAGCGCACTGGATACGTTTATTATAAACCTGGAAGGAAGCAGTTTTTCGAATATATATGCAAAAGTGGCAAAAGGATCCGGTCTTCAGAGATTCTACAGTGATTATAACAGTACCTACGAACGATATATGATGTCTCATATGGATTTATGGGATTTTGCCGGGCGTTTAATCAGTATAACCGGGGCCCAGGAATGCATCACTATTCTTGATGAAATGATCCTTTACCATTACACATCGGGCGAAGAAATGGCGGATGCCCATGGGATTTCAATTTATTTTCCTATGTATAATATTGCACTGGCACCTTCGGAAAAGGAATACAGGGAAGCGGATCTCGTATTTTTAGACAATTCAAGGTGGGATGAATATATATACCAGTTCTGGCGGGGAAACGATATTCATGAACCGAATGATAATTTTCTTACTGCAAAGACAATTCAATTGAATACAACAGTAAGGGGGTATATTCAATTTTACAGTACCCAGGACGCACCACCCGATGCAGATTTTTATCATTTTAATGTAACAGCAAATAGAAATGTCCAGATTCTGCTGGATCTTCATAGTAATTCTTTTCTTGATCTTGTCCTGGAGCTTTATACAGGATTGGATGAGACAACTCCCATTAAATCAGTTGATACAGGTGGTTATGGAAAGAATGAGACAATGACATATTCAGCCAAAAAAGGATATGATTATTATATAAAAGTATATGAAAAAAATAACTATATTTTTGACCGCTCCCAGTATTACTCTTTATCCTTGTTTTAAGAGGGATAACTGTTTTCATGGGCTATTTCACATCAATAGAAATAGAAAGACTTAAATCGATGTACTATGACCCTGCAAATCCTGTCTCGCGCATCGTGTTCAA
>JAFGQK010000069.1 GCA_016935735.1 Spirochaetales bacterium
CCGAACAACCCGAGCGGTGCCCCGATGGAGATGTACATAGGCAACGTGTGGTGGGCTTCGAGCAACCGGACATATTCGGGGGATGCACAGGAGTTTGCGCAAATGGGCTTAAATACAGTCAGGATCCCGCTTGTACACCAGACCCTCGATGACAACGATCCACAGGGCCGGGAACCGTTCCTGAAAAATACCGAGTCGGTACGCATCAATGGCGCCCGGTCGGCACTCGAGGAAGTTATCCAGGTTTGTGATGATGCCGGTTTGTACGTCATCCTGGACATCCACTCATGCAACAACTACGTTGGCTGGAGAGCTGGCCGTTTAGACGATAGGCCGCCATGGACCGACGCAGAGCGGGACAATTATGACTTTACCCGGGAGGACTACGACTGCTCAGACTATGGCCAATCGCAGTGGACGGCTGACCTGCGCGAGCTGGCAGGCCTGGGCCAATCAATCGGTTGTGACAATGTCCTGGGTATTGAAATCTTCAACGAACCATATGACTACTCCTGGTCCGAGTGGAGATCGTTAATCGATACAGCCTACCAGGCAATCAACGGGGTGAATTCAAACATCCTGGTCTTTGCCGGTGGAATCGGTGCTTTTAACAACAAACATAGCTCAAATGCAGAGACACCGAATGGCGACCCGGCTCTGAACCCCAACTGGGGTGAAAACCTGTTTGAAGCGGGCGACAATCCGCCGTCCATGCCAAAGGAACGGCTGGTATACTGTCCGCACACCTATGGTCCGTCGGTGTATGTACAGATGCAGTTCATGGATCCCTCCCAGACGGAGTGCGAGGGCAAGGAAGGCGACGAAGCCGGTGATATGCATTGTAATATCGTGATCGACCCGGCATACATCTCCCAGGGATGGGAAGAGCACTTCGGGTACCTGAAGGACCTTGGATATGCTATCTCCATCAATGAGTGGGGCGGCAATCCCGATTGGCCAGATAAAGCCGAAGAACGTATGCAGGACCGCTGGGGCTGGCTCCCCGACCATACCATCGATTGGCAGTGGCAGGAAGCCCTTGTAGACTATATGATCTCGAGAGGGATTTGTGACAGCTGCTACTGGTCGATCAACCCGGAATCCGGCGATACCGGTGGTTTATTCATCCATGCATATGACCCCTACAACAATACAGGTGGCTGGGGTACATGGGAAGGTCAGGATTCAAGAAAACTCCAATTGCTGAACAGACTCTGGAGTAATTGTGGCAGCGGATCTACTGCGACCCCGGTAACGGGAACAGCAACCCCGACCCCGGTAACGGGAACAGCAACCCCAACCCCGGTAACAGGAACAGCAACCCCGACCCCGGTAACAGGAACAGCAACCCCGACCCCGGTAACGGGAACAGCAACCCCGACCCCGGTTGGCGGGACATGTAATGTTTCTTTTGATCCGGCCAATTCAACACAGGGTATCAATTCTACATTCGACATTAATATTGTTGTGAACTCAGGAAGCCAGAATCTCGCTGCATATGGTTTTACTATTAATTATAATTCCAATGTTTTAAGTGTTGTTGATGTTAACGAAGGTGCAGACGGATTCCTCGCAGCTGCAAACACTTCCACTCCCGGACAAATAAAGGCAACCGGATTTGAAGCGTCAGGTGTTGGCCCGGGTTCAAACCTCGAGATATTAACTATTACCTTTGAAGCAATAGCCGAAGATATATCAACTCTCACTCTTGGAGTTGATCAGCTTGTCGATTCAGATACAAATACGGTTGGTAGTGCATGCGGTAATGACGGCAGCGTCGAGGTTTCAAACGTTTCGCTGGGTGATACAAATGGCGACGGTTCTATAGATATTATTGATGCTCTCCTTATAGCTCAGTTTTACGTAGGACTGGATCCGGCTAATTTCAATCCTGGTGCAGCTGATACTAACTGTGACGGTTCTGTAGATATTATCGATGCTCTCCTCGTGGCCCAGTACTATGTTGGCCTTGTTCCAGGTTTTTGTTAATAAGGAATAATCAGTAATAATGCTGGTTGAAAAATATGGGGCAGCCTTTTACAGGCTGCCCTTGTATTGATAGGTAACTTCTGCTGTTCCTTTTCCTACTGTGAAATCTCTACAAGTAAAATTAAAAACATGATTAATACAACAGGTGTGCGTTAATATCCTTTTCTTTTAAGATAAATCCAGCCGGAAATAACAATTTTATGAGGTAGGTTTTTTCTTTCACCGGTTCTCCCGGATTCCAGGTAAGAATCATAGGTATTATTCCAGGATTTCCGGCCTGGTAATACTGGTATTTGCCGGTAGTATTATTTAATATTCCCCAATTCAGTATTTATTCCAGAAGAGCGTAGGTGAAAAACCTTAGGCTCATCAGGGTGATTTAGCCTATAAATTTATAGTTAAAACAATGATTTTCCTGCAAAGCCCTGTATGCTATAATAAGGTAACAGTTTGAAAAGGATGCAGGTAAATAAAACAGTTGGACTGTTTTGTAAATAAGATTGAATGATAAAAGTTTAAAAATTTCTTAAAGGGAGAAAAGAATATGAGAAAAAAGAAGGATCAGATTCAGCACAATGTATCAGTGTTAAAAAAGCTTTACCAATAAGTTTGCTTTATGTGGTCATAAATGGTAGTAAAATGGAAATTCTGGTATTTGCAGGGAAGACTAATTATAAGTTTTACTATCAATTTATAAGTTTTATTAATAAATCAAATGGAGGTTTTAAAAGTGAAAATTAAAAAGAAAAGAATTTTAATCTTACTTGGAGCTATCGTACTCCTGGTAAGCCCGGCTTTTGCCCAAACGTGGCGGGTCAATGATCAGGGAGATATTACCCTTGATGGCCAGGTCTTCCGTATTAAGGGTGGAGCCTGGTTCGGGCTCGAAGGACGGCATGAGCCTTCCGACGACCCGAACAACCCGAGCGGTGCCCCGATGGAGATGTACATAGGCAACGTGTGGTGGGCTTCGAGCAACCGGACCTACGAGGGGGATGCACAGGAGTTCGCTCAAATGGGCATAAATACAGTCAGGATCCCGCTTGTCCACCAGACCCTCGATGACAACGATCCGCAGGGCCGGGAACCGTTTTTGAAAAACACCGAGTCGGTGCGCATCAATGGCGCCCGGTCGGCGCTCGAGACGGTTATCCAGGCTTGTGATGATGCAGGCATGTACGTCATCCTGGACATCCACTCCTGCAACAACTACGTTGGCTGGAGAGCTGGCCGTATAGACGACTATCCACCGTGGACCGACGCGGAACGGGACAATTATGACTTCACCCGGGAGGACTACGATTGCTCAGACTATGGTCAATCGCAGTGGACCGCCGACCTGCGTGAGCTGGCCGGTCTGGGGCAGTCAATCGGTTGTGACAATGTTATAGGTATTGAAATCTTTAACGAGCCATATGACTACTCCTGGTCCGAGTGGAGGTCGTTAATCGATACAGCCTATCAGGCGATCAACTCGGTGAATTCCGACATTCTGGTTTTTGCGGGCGGAATCGGTGCTTTTAACAACAAACATACCACAAATGCGGAGACGCCGAATGGGGATCCGGCTTTGAATCCCAACTGGGGTGAGAACCTGTATGAAGCGGGCGACAATCCGCCGTCCATGCCAAAGGAACGGCTGGTATACTGTCCGCATACTTATGGTCCGTCGGTGTTCGTGCAGATGCAGTTCATGGACCCGTCCCAGCCCGAGTGTGAAGGCAAGGAAGGCGACGAGGCCGGTGATATGCAGTGCAACATCGTGATCGACCCGGCGTACATCTCCCAGGGATGGGAAGAGCACTTTGGATACCTGAAAGACCTTGGATATGCCATCTCCATCAATGAATGGGGCGGGAATCCCGATTGGCCAGACGGTGCCGAGGAACGTATGCAGGACCGCTGGGGTTGGCTCCCCGACAAAACGGTCGATTGGCAGTGGCAGGAAGCCCTTGTAGACTATATGATCTCGAAAGGGATTTGTGACAGCTGCTACTGGTCAATCAACCCGGAATCCGGTGATACCGGTGGTTTGTTCATCCATGCCTACGACCCCTACAACAATACAGGCGGCTGGGGTACATGGGAAGGCCAGGATTCAAGGAAACTCCAATTACTGAACAGACTCTGGGATAATTGCAGCACCGTGGGTACCGCACCTCCGGGAACAGCCACTCCGACTCCTCCTCCGGGGACTGCTACTCCGACCGGAACAGTTGATACAGGTGATACAAATGGTGATGGATCCGTTGATATTATTGACGCCCTGCAGATTGCGCAGTACTACGTCGGGTTGGACCCTGCAAACTTCAACATCGGTGTAGCCGACACAAACTGCGACGGTAGTGTCGATGTAATTGATGCTCTGTTGGTTGCACAGTACTATGTGGGATTAATAAATAATTTCTGCTAAGATTTGCTTTAATCTTTTAAATAAAGGAGCGGGCAACTACTCCGTCCGCTCCTTTATTTGTTGCCGGATTAATAATAGAGCGGTATATTTAAGAATATTATTTAGAAAATGAACTGAAAGATATGACAATGTTAACTATTTTAGATAATCCCGCAAAACCGCTTCATTTTATCGTAACCACCTTTAAATAAACTACAATTGGGGCTGTCTAAAAAGGCGAAGTGAAGCGCTGGTGTTTTAAATAGCTTCACATATCAAGGGAAAATAGAAATCCAAGAAGCTTCCACCCAAATCATTGATGAAAAAATTCATAAATGAGCCAAAAGTTGTAAAAAATGAGCCGGAAGTTGTTCTTTTAAGTATTGCTTTTTGGGAAGAAGGGTATATCATGAAAAATGATAGAGTCTTTATTTTACGCTGGAGTTTCATAAGCAGGTCAACTTCACTTCCCTGTTAATGAAAGATCTGCAAGAAGGTCAGTGGTGCTGGAGACAGATATTCCAATCTTCGTCACAGTACCCCTGACCGGTTTTTAAAAGAATAAAGCGGGGTATAATTATAGCGGTGACCTCTGTTAGCTTTATCAGTTTATAATACGTTACTTTCCTCCATCATTATTACAATGGATAAGACCGCAGGATCAAAGAGTGATTTCTGCGGTCTTATTTTATATTATCCTGAAAGATTCAGAACGGCAAAGAAATTTAAGAAATTTATAGACGTTTTGACTATCTGGATGTATAATACTACGGTGAACAGATTCATCTTCTTACTTTTCTCACTATCGATTATATTATTTTCCTGTTCATTTGAAACCCGGCCTGAAGCGGTAAAGGGGGTTATTGATCTCTCGTCAATGGATTTTAATGTGAATAATAAAATCAGTCTTGCCGGGGAATGGGAATTTTACTGGAATGAATTATTACAGCCCGGTGAGTCGGAGTTTATAAATAATAGAAAAGAAATAAAATATATCAATGTCCCTTCCAATTGGCGTTATTATTGTCTTTTTAACGGGATTCAGTTTCATGCGCATGGGAGTGCCACGTATCGCTTGAAATTGGTTATGAAAGACCTACCGGAAGATCTGGTGCTTTTTACCCCGCACATTTTATTGTCTTTCCGAATTTTTTTAAATGATACTGAAATTGTTCAGGATTCCGGCATACTGTCATCAACAGAAAAATTGAATCTAACCCGGAGGTATTTTGATTATTACCATCTTAATACAGATCAAAACACTTTCTTCCTTACCATCCAGGTGCAGAACCCGGAAAAAACCGGGACACCGATAAGCGGGGGGATATATCAGGATATATTAATAGGTACGAAAAGTGCACTGGCAGAGGATACCTATAACCATGCTGTGCAGGCCGGTATAGGAGCCGGTGCTTGTTTTATTATGTTTTTCTATCACCTTTTTATTGCTCTTAAAGATAGAAGAAAAAAAGCAAATTTGTTTTTATCTTTTATGTGCCTGGTTGTCGGATGCATGATAGCCTTTTTCAGTGTTGATTTTGTTGCTTTTCAGATAATGAATTTATTCAGTAAAGCATATTATGATTTTGAAAAGTTATTATTTTTACTAGAATATATTGTGTTAGTTTTGATTATTCAGTATTTCCGGTATTTATATAATCATGATATATCCGGTAGAATGATTTTCGGGTTCACTTTCATTTGCTTTTTACTTGCCGGATTCATCCTCTTACTCCCGCCATTTCCCGGTCTTGTCATGGTAAAAACGCTGCTTATCATACTTATCGGGGGATATTTAGTAATTAAAAGTTTTAAAATTTTCTACCTGCAAAGGAATTATTCATTATGGGGATTCCCTGTTGGTTTTACTGTTTTTTATCTTTTTGTACTCACCGATATGGTAATAAGCTTATTTTCCCTGAATTTACATATCATGTCTTTACAGGTATCGTACGCGGGGTTTTTAATATTTTTGATAATCAATACTTATTATCTTTCCGCTCAGGGTTATCGGCCCTCCGGGGAAAAAGAGGATTCAGATCTGGATCTGAAAATGGATGAAAAAGGAAAAGGCCGTGCAAAGGAATTAATGATAGCATATAAAAAACTCAAAGAACAGGATACGGGGAAAACCGGTTTTTTTGTAAAGGCTTCCCATGAATTACGCACACCATTAACGGTAATCCGGTTATCTATAGACGAGATTTTAACAATGTCTTCCGGCCAGGCAATTCCCATAGATCATCCGGTGTTTTCACGCATTCAAAGGCAATGTGATAAGCTCTTGCGATATGTCCATAATATTCTGGATTTTTCTTCGCTCGAATTGAATATAAAAAAAGTCCGGGAGCAGAATTTTGAAATAAAATCCTTAATCACTTTTTTTGTAGCCGAAATCACATCCATGGCGCAAAACAGAAATCTTAAACTCATTTTTAAGAATGCAATAAAGGGAAAGGCGGTAGTATCTCTTGATTTCCGTCTTTTTGAAACAGCATTTTTTAATATAATTTCCAATTCATTCAAGTATACACCTGAAGGAGGAGAGATTGAAATAAAACTTAAAACAAAAAATGATGAACAGGCAGTGGAGCTTTCCATTTCTGATACCGGTACAGGCATACCGGAGACCTCTATGAATGCTATTTTTTCATGGTATAGTATGATTGATGATAATCTTAATAAAAAGAAAGAAGGGATTGGTATCGGGCTTGCCGTGACCAGGAAGATAATCGAATTGCACGGGGGATATATTAGTGCGGAAAGTAAGGCTGGGGCCGGCTCGATTTTTACTATTATTCTTCCCTGTGTGGAAAATCATGATTCAATCGAATTGAATGATCTGTCCTTTTCTATACGAAAGGAATTGTTATCGGGATTGGCAGATGCACCATATCCTGCCCGGAATATCCAGGATTCACACCAGGGTTATACACAAGCAATTCTTATTATTGATGATGAGCCTGATTTGCTTGGATTTTTAAGTGAAGTACTTACCTCTGACTACACTGTTTTCACTGCAAATAATGGAAGAGAGGGAATTTCCTTGCTAAAAAGAGAAAAACCGGATTTAGTCATTACTGATATTATGATGCCGGAAATGGATGGGTATGAGTTTGTCAGGGAAATCCAGCGTGATCATGATTATCTTGATATTCCCGTTCTGATTCTCACAGCAAAGTCAGGGACAGAGGAAAAATTAAAAGGTCTTTCCACCGGGGCTATTGATTATATTTATAAACCATTTACCATTGATGAATTGAAGTTAAAGATAAAAAATATTATGCAGTTTCAGACAGCCCAGAAAGACAGACTTAAAAAAAGAATCGTGAATGCACTTTATGAAAAGGACCAGGGCGGGCAGCAGGTGGATTACAAAATTATTTTAAAAAAATATGTATTTACACCACGGGAACAGGAGGTTTTTCCCTGTCTTGCCAGGGGATTAAGCAATAAAGAAATCGGGACAGCATTACATGTTTCTGAAGCAACAGTGAAGCGGAGTGTTTCCGGGGTTTATAAAAAAATGGGAGTAAATAACAGACTGGAATTTTTAAACAAACTAAATGAAGAATTGAACAGGTAAGTACTATGCTATTTTAACATAAAATCTTGTTATGTTAACAAAATTTTATGTTAACATAGCTGAACATTGGCCGCCAGGTAAAATAAACCAGGATAATTACGAAGCACCCGGATAGTTTATTAATTGGGTTGTTGGTCTGGTGTTTTGACCAGGATATTTTAACTTTATTGGATAATTAAGAGGGTAAAGATAACTATAAGAATAATAACATAACTCTTGTCGTCAAAACACTTAAGCTTTGACCATTATACTGGAATGTCAGGCATGGTTATTATTATAATAACTAATAATCAAGTGGTCAAAGCACTATCAAATGTGGGTGCAATTTCCCAATCAGGTTTTTTTAACAAAAAACCGTAACTGCTCCCCCGATAGTAACCACTCATCTTCACTAATCGGCACTAATAAATC
>JAFGQK010000070.1 GCA_016935735.1 Spirochaetales bacterium
CCCCCCGATTTCCCGGCCATATTTGAGCTTTTTGTGCTGTTTATGATTCTAATTGGGGCAATGATTTAGAAACACTCTTCGGATTATTAACCGGAATAATACACCAGAGCAATAACAATCATACAAACACCACCGCAACGATAGTTTAACTCCTGGTATAATAGAAATTTTACCACGGAAGAGACACGGAAGGGACACGGATCATCCAAAGGCGGTACTCATGGAGGGTATAGCACAAAAACAACTTTTTAGCTGGAAAAATGTAGAAAATTTAGGAGATTTGGAACGGCTTAATCTGATACCTGGATACCTGCCGGATGAAAAAGTTATAACAAGCCTGGAAAAAGCTTTATTTACTTTTTACTTTACAACTATAACTTCTTTATGCTATACTATTTCCGGCCACTTGAATTTCCGGTTTTATTAAGGAATTCACTCATTATAAAATCGTTATTATACATGTAAAGGAGAAAATAAATGACTGTTTTTTGTGAAAAAAAATGTATAGCAATTCTTTTGTTGTGTACCCTGCCTCTTTTTTCACCGGGTTGCCAGACAACTATTGCACCCGGTGCCCAACTGGTCACCGTATATTCGGGATCGGTAAATGTCTTGTATGAAGGCCCGACATGGGACCCTGTTACACAGAAATTGTATTTTACTACACCGAATGATGCCCCCTACAGGATTTACCGTCTTGATGGTACAAACCAGGTCACTGTATGGATGGATAATGCTGCTGCGGTAAACGGGACATTTCTTTCACACGAGGGAAGGCTTTTAACAGCAGAACAACAGGACCGAAAGATCGGGAGTTACCGAATCGGGTCTTCCGGCCCGGAGGACCCGCAGGTTCTTGCACAGAATTCGTCCTGGAACCAGCCGAATGATATCTGCCAGACCCCGAACGGTCATATTTACTTTACCGGCCCTAACTGGGGAGGTTCATACCAGGCTGTGTATCATTTGAATCCACAGGGAACGGTAACTACCATTATTACCAGTATGGCAAAACCGAACGGGATTATTGCCTCACTCGACGGGACAAAACTCTATATCAGTGACAGTGATAACAGATACTGGCGAGTGTTTCCTGTTAATGCAGATGGTTCCGTGGGAACGGGAAGTATCTTTTTTAACCCATCCACGGGCAATACAAATGAGCCGGACGGGATGACCATGGATGAGTACGGCAACCTCTATTTTGCAGGCAAGGGAGGACTCTGGGTTGTCTCGCCGGAAGGGACGCAGCTTGATTTTGTTTCGATCCCCGAGTTCTGCTCAAATGTGACATTCGGCGGGAGTGAAGGAAAAACATTGTACCTTACCTGCAGGGGTAAAGTGTATTCCCTGGAAACGACTGTACGCGGCTGGTACTGGGCCGGTAACAATCCAACCCCCACACCCGGCACGGGAGTCCTTTTGGGTGATGTCAACGAAAGCGGTTCCATCGATATTGTGGATGCCCTTCTTATTGCGCAATACTACGTGGGACTAAATCCGTCACCTTTTAACCCGGCTGCTGCCGATGTTACCGGATGTGACGAAACCATCGATATTGTGGACGCCCTGGTTATTGCCCGGTATTATGTCGGCTTGATTTCGTCTTTCCCCTGTGATTAAAACCAGGAAGACCATCATCGTATCTCATAAATAATCAACCCTTCCGGGGACTGTTCACTGGTTATTTCCCTGGTGGCATAAATATAGTTGCCCGAAACAAAGACGCCGCGGGCGTTTCCGGAATCGTCCAGCATACCCAGCCGGACGGGGTTACCAGGATCGGAAATATCGATTAATTCAGCCTGCTCATCCAGGCAGGTAACAAGTGCATAGTCTCCTGCCGCAAAGATATCGATCAATTTTGACGGGAATTGGATAGTGCTCAACGAAACAGGATTTGCCGGGTCATTAATAGCAGTAATTTCAAGTCCGCAGTTATAAATGGAAAAAAGATTGTAGCCGTACCCGAACAACCCGGTTTTGGTCTGGTATCCGAAGAAATTCATCTTTTCCGGGTAAGCAGGATCCGATATATCCATCCGCAGGAGGCGTGCTTCGGTATCTGAAATATATGCATTTTGCTCATCGGGAACATACACGGCATTGGCATGATGGTTGGTCTTTGTCTGGCTTAAAAGCTCCGGCCTGTCCGGGTTTGTTACATCGACAATATAAAGTCCGTCATCATATTGTGTCATATAAACATAGTGTCCTCTCATAAACATGGAGTTAACATTCTCTGTGGTCTCTACATGCGAGATTTTTCCGGGGTGCAATGGATCTGCAACATCGACAATAGTAAGACCTCCCGAACCCACATAATAAAGCAAGGTTCCCCGGACAAGGATATCTGCAACAATTCCTTCGTTATATAACGGTGAAATGAAAAGCGGCGACGAAGGATCCGATACATCAAAAATTTTGATTCCTTCATCATAATCATATGCATAGGCATAATTTCCTGCAACAAATACATCATTCATGGTTAATTTTGTATCAATACAGGTTTTTACGTACGGATGCTGTACATCAGTGATATCTATTTTTCTAAAAAAGTAATGTCCCTCCTGTACGTATATTGTATTTCCCGAAAAATAAAGGTGATTGATAATATCGGTGGGAAGATAGTGGTACATCATCTGTGGGGAAGCAGGATCAGAGACATCAAACATAACAAAACAATATTCATAACCGCTGCCGATGGCTATCATATTATTCTGTAATACAAACCCATGGATAGATCCATTTGGTTTAACAGGAATGGCCGCCTGGCCGATTGTGACCGGCTGGGCCGGGTCGGTAATGTCAATAACAATAACCTGACCTGATGCTGCAAGAAAAAGATGATTCTCTGCCACTTCGACATGGGAAATATACCCGGACAAAGGGTATTCGGTAACAATAACGGGATTTTGCTTGTCTTCTATATTCATAACAAGGATCCCGTCGCTTCCTTTTACAAAATAGATATTGTCCCCGTATATCTCATAATCATTAAAAGTCCCGGAAATAGTAAACGTATTAATTATCCGGGGCAGGGCAGGGTTGTGCAAATCCACAATAGTGATACTGTTACTGGCATAGTTGATATACCCATACTTTCCGCTGATTTTTATCATGGAACCACCCTGTTCTATGGTAGAAACATACCGTGGTATAACATCGGATACATCGAAAATACGGAAATTATCTACCGATGTTACATATAAATAATCATCTTTAATAAAAATACTTCCCGTAACGGAAAAGTCCAGTTCAATAAACCCGGCTTTTCTTATTTTCACAGGATCGGTAAGGTCAAAAATAATCAAATAATCCGGCGGCATATCGGTAAAGATATAATGAGAGTACACATAAAGATAATTATCTTTTATCGCATAAAAGGTATGCCTGCTTTCGGTATCCGTAAAATACGGACACTCCCATACTCCCCTTTTTACGATAGTATCGGATAGTGAATAATGTACAATACATATATCACTGGCCATGTCACCCTGTTTCATGGCACCTGTTTTTACAGTGGTCGTCTGATTTATAAGTAAAGGAGAACTGTATCGGGATGACCCTGTAAAAGGAACAGATCCGTCTGTGGTGTAATAGATGTGTGCATCTGCTGCAGGGGAAGAAATCGTCATAGTGCGGCCGGATGTATACCACCCGCCGGCAGGATCAATCTCCGGCATTGCCGTTTTTTGTATGATTCCCACATAGAATTGTGCTGTCTTCAGTGCATCGACGATCGTCACACTTCCATCCATGTCCGTATCCGCCGATGCTCCCGGATTAATTTCGGTAAGTCCCACATAGTACCGGGCAATCAGTAATGCATCAACAATATCTATAATGGAATTCCCGTCCACGTCACCTACCGGATACACGGAGGTGAATGAGGAATAAGGGAATTCGTTTGTTTCCAGCCCATAACCGGAATGATACGAAGTAAAAAAAAGAATGTAAAAAAATAAAACTATCGGGATGTTTTTTATTGTTTTCATAAATGACTCCTTTTAAAAAAGGTTTTTATTTGTAAACCATTTTATTTTTGCCAACAATCCGTACTCAATGAATGTTTCAGACATGATTGTTGTGTATGAGGTGCGTTCCTTTTGAGATATAAAAGCAGTACCGGGTGAGTAAGGAAATCCCGGTACTGCCGTTCATATCCTTTTTACGGTTTGGTTGTATCAAGGCACGGTTCCCCATACCAGTGTTCCATTATGATAGATCGTTATCCTGTCGTAAACATCAAATGCAGTGTATGATGAATCAAACGAATAATCGTTTGACTGGTCATAGGTCGTCCAGTCTGTCTTGTTCACCCGTATCTGTATCTGGCCTGTCTGCGTTTTTGCATCCAGTAATCCTGCACCACTTGTAAATCCTATTTCCACGTATCCGTCATGGAAGGTACCAGTTACATTTCCACTGCCGACCACAGCATAATCGATAGTAAACTCTTCACCGGCCGATCCTTCTTTTGTATAGTAATACCGTACCGTAAGATCACTTAAGGAAAAGCCTGAATCTGTCCCGTTTATGATATTGATTTGCGGTTTTATCTGGGTCGCGCTGGTTGATTTTTCATGGCAGAGATACTGGACAGCGATTTCTCCATCGATAAAACCGGGGGGCAGGGTAGGTACTGTTGTCGCTCCCGGTTCAGGTGTTGGTCCGGCAGTAGGGACAGGTGTTGCATCCGCACTCAGATTAACAGTGATCGTTGCAGCCCCGCTTCCGGGTTTAAGAGAGAATGTGCCTACCTCACCGCCGGCCAGTACCTCATACTCGCCATGAAATCCCCGGAAAGTGAATTGTCCTCCGGATATACTTCCGCTTGTCGTGGTTGTCCATTCATCGATCAAGTCAAAATACCTCCTGCCCGCGGCATTGAGCGTCCAGTCCTGGTTCACGATTGCAGCATCTTCCCCTTTCCAGTGCCTGCCTGCCCAGAAACCCCACATAATGATTCCTTCCACACCCGGGTGACTGAAAGCTATCCGGTAAAACGTCTCGAAAAGATCGGCCCGGACAGTTTCATTTGAGTTTTCCACATCGAATTCCGTGCACCAGACCGGCAGGTTGAATGCATGATACAACTTGTCCAGCCTATCATACACCGTATACGGTTGTATTTCATCAGAGAAATGGCATTGAACCCCTATCCCGTGAATCGGTGCCCCCTGGTCCAGTAAATCCCGGATCTGGGCAATATAGAGGTCTGTTTCACCAAAGCTCACTACATTATAGTCATTGACAAAAAGCATACAATCGGGATCCAGCCTATTGGTTTCCTGGTACATCCACGGCCGTATGGATTCACCCAGTTTGTCTATAAAAAAAGTGCCGTGCAGCATCTCATTGTTCACATCCCAGTGGGGGAATTTCCCTTTATAATGGGTAACGACACTTTCCAGCCTGCTTTCCAGGGCAGCACGGAGTTGCTGGGCAGAGAGGTTCTTTACCCAATCCTGGATATAGTCTTCCACTTCCCAGAAAATACAGTGCCCGCGGACCTTAATCCCGTTCAGTTCACAGAAATCGTACATCTGGTCTGCCGTGCTGTAGGAAACATTGCCCTGGCTCGATTCATTTGAATACCATTTTGTTTCGTTTTCAAACGTGGCCCACTCAAAGTGGTTTTTGAAAAAATCAGCGTACGTTGCATTGGAATTTGCCTCCGATGCAAGGGCAGACCCGAATGCAAAGTGGTGCTTTAGTTGCCGTACCTGGATGCTTCCGCTGTTCAGTGTTGTCCCGGTTGAATCCTTTACGTGGAGTACGACATCGCGTTTCCGTATTTCTTCAATCCGGTTATTTGCATCGGCAAGCCAGTCCCCGGATTGATGGATTACCTGTGCATCATCAACATAATAGGTGAGTTCCACCGGCGCATCCTCGACATAGTATACCAGTTCTTCGAGGGTGCCGACGACCTCCAGCGTAAAATAACCCGACATCTCCGTCCACCCGGAATTGGTCACATCCGTGGTCGCGATAATCTCATAATTTTCACCATCACCATCGACCTTCTTTACCGTCGCTTTTAAATTCTCCGATGATGCATTGGCAAGTTTTACCCACATGGAAACTTTATAGGTCTCGCCATCCTCGCACAAAGGCAATAAATCCACACCGGGTCCGTTCCATTCCTCATTCCTGTTGGAAATGTATCCGCTGTAATTCCCCGTCCGGGGCATGTCCGTCGTCGCTTCCAGGGTACACCCTTCGCAAAAGGGATACCATCCCGCAGTTGTCCCGTCTTCAAATCCCGGATTCGGATGGAGATTTTCGTCATGGGCCGGGGTAGAAGTCGGAGTCGGGGGATTGGAGATTTCCGGTGTCGGTGTTTCCGTTTTTGTTTCTGTCGGGGTAGGACTCGGTGTCCCCTCGCATACCAATTCATCTATAAGACCGACGTAATACTGGGCAATCAAAAGAGCGTCGATAATATCAATCATATCATCGCAATTCGTATCCGCAGCGACCAGATAAAACGGGTCTGGATCGAGTCCGACATAGTATTGTGCAACAAGAAGAGCATCGATAATATCTACCGATTCATCATTATTCACATCCCCGAGTTCCTGTGCAGATAGACTTCCGGCAAAACAGAGTATAAGCAGGATAATAAGCAGATAACGTTTTTTCATTTTCTTTCTCTCCTTATTACTTTTTTCTATAGTTAAATTATAGTAGATCATATTACGTTGTTTGAGAATCGGACAATTATCATCTTCAGTATAGGGAATTTAACTGACCACTATCAAGCATCTGCATGTATATCCGGATTATCAGATAGCTTTCAATTTGTTCCTTGATGTCCCGGTTGGCCGCCGCTTTTCTTTTTATTTTTTTTGTCTATAGTAATAAAGGGAAAGATAAAAAAACATAAAAATAAATACTTCTGTAGGTTATAATAATTATTCTAAACCTTATTACGCTTCCAGTGAATAACTCTGTGTCCCGAACGCCAGGCTATTTACAGCCAGGCGTTCTCTGTGTCCCGGGCTTCCAGAAGCCCTCTGTGGTTCAAATTTATTTTATGGCTGAGTAGTAACGAAAGTAAAATAAAATCAATAAAAATTTAAAACTCTAAAATCCGTGTGGCAGTTGGCCATAACAGCGTTCCGCACATATATGATGTTTTCACCGTAACGACAGCGGAGGTGAAAATATGGCGAAGCCCGAAGCGACCAACGGGAGCAAAGCATATATGCGCTGTTGCACGAGGTCTGAAATTATTTTAAATAATCTTGATAAATATATTGACTCTAAAAGATAATTGTAATAAAATTAGAACGAATGCTCATTCTAATAGTTTTGGAGAATTTTATGAGAGATAAAATTATTGAAAAACGCCAACTACTCTTGAAAATTAGTTTGGAACTTTTTGTTAAACAAGGAGTTTATCAGACACCAATGTCACAAATATCTAGAATTTCAAATATCAGCATGGGTTCCATATATCATTATTTCAAAAATAAAGAAGATATAATAAATGCATTGTATATTGATATCAAAACCAATCTTACAGAATATATCTTGAAAGATTATCCCGATAAAAACTCTATTTATGAAAGTTATCTGCAACTGCTAAACAATGTTTTTCATTATTTTGTGCAAAATCCCCTTGAATTATTTTTTTTAGAACAATATGAAAATTCCCCAATGATAACAACATCAACAAGGGAAGAAGAATTAAGAATAGTAAAACCCATTGAAGAATTATTTATTCAGGCAAAAGAACAAAACATGCTAAAAAAATTACCGCCTGAAATATTATATGCACTTTTTATTGGATCAGTTACTTCCTTGATAAAGTTTCATTTGTCAGGCGACTATGAACTTGACGAAAACTTATTAATTGCTTCAACAAGTGCAATATGGGATATGATTAAACAATAGATGTTTTCTATCGTAAATGAAAGACCAAGGAGGTAAGTTTATGGCTAATTGTTCTGAAAAAATAAGATTGGGAAAATCAGATGTTTTTGTCCCACCTATGGGAATAGGCATTATTAGTTGGGGATCAAAACATATGGGTTATGGTAAATCATATTCCAATGACGATATTTGGCAAGCCTATCGGACCTGCTTGGATGCAGGACTCAATTTCTTTGATACCGCTGAAATGTATGCTAAAGGCGAATCTGAACGCATACTATCTGAATGTCAGCGTAAAGATGGACGCCCTATCATTATTTCTACAAAATTCGCACCGCATTCTTTGGTTACACCTTCAAAAGAACGAAAATCTCCACAATCTTTAATGAAAGCTTTGGATGGCAGTCTGAAGCGGCTACGAATCGAATGTATTGACCTGTATAATTTTCATGTCCCGCCTGCTGAAAACATGTTGGATGAATATATGGATGTAATGGCAGAAGCGGTTCGAGTTGGGAAGGTACGAGCCGTAGGATTATGTAATTTCACTGCTACTTCAATGAAGTGGGCACATTCTCGTCTGACAGAGCATGGCATTCCATTGGCTTCTATAATGGTAGGTTACAATCTTTTAAGACGCTATCCTGAAACAAATGGTATTCTGGATGCATGTCGCGAATTAGATGTGACTCTTATTGCATTTGCTCCTTTTGCCGAAGGTGTACTGACTGGTAAATATCGTTCCGGAGGTACAAAGATACCGGGAATTTACCGTGTTCTTTTTTATCTTGAACAACTGGATTTATTAAAAGAGAGAGGAGAATCCGTATCTATTCTGAAACGTTTATTTTCTAAGCCTCGCGCTTTAAATCTGAAAAAATTAGAACCCTTGTTTTTAACTCTGGAAGAAATAGCTAAAAACAGAGGAAAATCAATTGCCCAGATAGCATTGAATTGGCTGATGCCTGAAGATGGAAATATTATACCAATTCCCGGAGCAAAAAATGTTCGACAGGTAAAAGAAAATACTGGTGCGGTTGGCTGGTATTTGACCAAAGAAGAACGAATGTGTATTGAGAAAGCCGAAATCGCCTCACGTTAATTACAAAGTATAATACTAAGGTGGTTATTGGAAGTAGCTTCTGGCTTATTATAAGTATTCCGGCCTGATCCTGCCGTCCATTCCGGAGACATCCTACCACTTTCAATAGAAAGCATTTTGAGGTAAACCTTTTTATGAAGTTTAACAAACCAGTAAAGAGCAGATGCCACATAAGGGTATAATGTTTTTAATGAATGTTTACAGAAATTGAGTGGTAAAGATAAAACCGGAATGGGTGGCAGGATGAATCGGAATATGCATCCAGATTCTTAAATATTTCGTTTGATACCACATGGTTATGATAATTACACCATCCCCGTATAAGCGGATTTAAGAAATCTATCAG
>JAFGQK010000071.1 GCA_016935735.1 Spirochaetales bacterium
GTGATAATATCTGAAAGAATTATCTTTCACTTTTTTATGAAGACATTTCTTACAGTTTATTGATTCTGAAGTAAAGTACCGGGATCCGTCAATTGTAATAAGATAATATGAATCGAGAAAAGGTATTGAGATAAATATTTCCCTCGCTGCATCCGGTGGAAATATTCCTTAAAAACTCCCTTGATTGGATTATATGAATGAATATCAATGATATCTCGAAGTTGTGTATCAGAAGGAAGGCTTTTTATATTGAACACCGTTGAGAGGTTGTTGCGGCTCGTTTCTTTTTGAAACCGCCGCTGAAACTCTAAAACAGATTTGTCTTGAAGAAAAAAAAGTGCAAACCCACAAGAATAAATATCAGACATAGAATATTCAATTTTTTCAGGGTGGCGGGTATCAGGTATATTGTTGAAAGCCTGCTTTAGACTACCAGGAAGTGAGGAAAACACAACATTGACATAATTCATTTTCTCTAATATATTGTAAAATACAAAGGATTACAGGGTGATATAATTATGCGCAATGAATTTACAGCCATAATAGAAAAGGACGGGGAATGGTATATAGGGTATTGTTGAAGTAATTCCAGGACATAAAGAAATACCAGATAAGCTTGTAAAAAAAATATGTAAAAATTTATCTGTTCCCGTATTATAAAAATAAAATTACCTTGTAGTTACTCCTTTTTCAATACACACGTCATAGAAAATCGTTTTAAAACGTAGTCAAATTTTAGCCGGATTAAAAACAAAACCTGCTATAAAAAGCCAAATAGAATAATAAAAACTTGACATTATTTCATATATCATATACATTTTTACACAGAAAATGACAGCAAGGCAAAAAACGGATTATGGCAAGATAGAATAGTGCAAAAACCAGATGGGGCAGAACAGGTAAGAATTCAATCAAATGATACGGCGTTATATATGCAAAAAGTCCGTCATGGGTTTATCTATGCATTGTATTTTTCTAAAATAAGCAGGATATGAAAAAAAGAGTGGGAGGACAAAACCCATGGTAAAAACATGCATCGTTACCGGTTATGGAATCAACGCAGATGATGAATTGAAAAAAGCCTTTGAACTCACCGGAGCGGATGTCCAGAAAATCCATATAAACGATTTGATCAGGATCCCCACACTCCTTGGCTTCTACCATATTCTGGGTTTTCCCGGGGGATTTTCCTTTGGGGATCATATCGGATCAGGCAAAGTTTTTGCAAGTCTCTTTAAAAAGAAACTGAAACAGACCCTTGATAAATTTATTGAAGCGGGAAAGCTGGTTATTGGAATCTGTAATGGATTCCAGGTTCTTGTTAAAATGGGCATTCTTCCAAACCTCTCCGGTAACTGGACTCAGGAAGTTTCTCTTATCCACAATGACTCCGGTAAATTTGAAGACAGATGGGTGAAGCTGAAAATAAACCCTGAATCCCCCTGTATCTGGACAAAAGGTATTTCCGAACTGGAAGTTCCGGTCAGGCATGGGGAGGGGAAGCTTGTCATTGCAGATGATGAGGTCGAAAAACACATTCTGGATAATCACCTGGATGCTGTCACTTATACGTCGAAAAACGGTGGCGAAGTACACTACCCGGATAATCCCAATGGATCGGTTCATAATATTGCAGGGATTTGTGACCGGACAGGCCGTGTCTTTGGTCTTATGCCCCATCCCGAGGCATTCATTTTCCCGGAAAACCATCCCAGGTGGCAAAGGGAAAAGATTGAAACCGGTGCGGGACTTGCACTATTCAGAAACGGTGTTGAGTTTCTTAAGAGAGATAAAAAATAGTAACACAGCGCTGGCTACGCCGGTTATTGATTGAACAAAGAATACAATGAAACAGGCTTTACTTGTTATTGATTATATTGAATGCTGCTGTATTGAAACATACAGGGACCCCCAGTTGAATCTCGGACTTTCAAAGGTAAGGGAAATCGCCCCATCACTTGAGAAACTGGTCACCTTTTACCGGACAAAGCACCTTGGGGAAGTGATCTGGGTAACGTGCTGTCCATGGGTAAAAGGGTATGTGCATCCCACTATTGAACTGTTTTATGAGGAAAATCCGGAAGCCAGGTTTTACAGCAATACCCTGGAAGGTAACGGCTTTTATATGCTTACTCCCGAAAACGATGAACAGGTTTTTAAAAAGAATTTGTACAGTGCCTTTTCCGGGACCGGCGGATTATTACATAAATATCTGCAGGAAAAACAGATAAAACACCTGATAATGACAGGGATTTATTCAACCGGGTGCGTGAATGCAACGGTCTGCGAGGCGTTTCACCATGGATATAAACTCACCATTATTCGTGATTGTGTGGAAACATTTGATTACCCTGGCAAGCAGGAATACCAGGAATACCTTCTTGTAGATTGGTCGTATATGTATGGGAAGGTAGTGAAGCTGGATACATTCATGAAGGGTCCTTAATAATCCCCATCTCTTCTGCCACGATTTCAAGGAGCCTTGCTGCCACTTCTTGTTTGGAGGCAAGGGGTATTTGTTTTACTTCTTTTTTCCTGTTCACCACAAACAGTTCATTTGTATCGGACTCGAATCCTGTATCCGCTTTGCTTACATCATTCACTGCAATAAGGTCTGCATCTGCTTTGAGCATGCGGGTATATGCATTATCAATTAATTCAACCTGTGCAAGATGGTAAAGGGCACGAAATGCAACGATAAAAGAACCGGGAGAAACCTTTTTCACCGTATCGAGTATTTTGGGATTCGGTACAAGGGTTAATGTCAATTCTGAATGGGTATGGGTGGAAATCTTTTCGTTTGATTTTTCTTTTGGCCTGAAATCTGCAATTGCAGCAGATAATATCACCAGATCGTATTTTTTCTTTTTTAATTCCTTCATAATTGCTTCATTCATCTGGACCGCGGTTTCAACATCGATAATCCTGCACCCGGAAGGCCTCCGGGCAGTACCTTTCCCATATACAACAGTGACATCACCACCCATCTGTACTGCCTTTTCTGCAACAGCCATACCCATCTTTCCTGTGCTGTTATTGGTTAAAACACGGACAGGATCAATATATTCCACTGTTCTTCCTGCGTTGATAAGAATTTTTTTCTCTTTAAATATCCGTTTTTTTAAAAGGATTTGTACGATACAATCATAAATCTCCCCGGTTTCCGGGATCTTTGCCTTTCCCTCTTCCATCCTCGGCAGCATGATATGAATACCATATGACTTACATCGTTCTATATTTTTTAAGACAACCGGGTGTTTGTACATGCTTTCGTGCATTGCAGGGACAATTAAAACCGGGATCCCCTCTCCGATTGCAGTCGTTGCACAGGTAGTTACCGGTGTATCGTCGATACCACAGGTGATTTTGCCTATGGTATTTGCAGTGGAAGGCGCGATGAGCAGGAGATCCGCTTTGTTTTCCACATTACCGCACAGTGCAACATGTTCGATGGCACCGGTAAGTTTCGTAACCGGTTTGTTCCCTGTTGCCCAGAAAAGAAGTTCCGGATTGATAATCTGTATTGCGGCCTTACTCATAACAGAAAACACTTCCGCACCATGCCGCATTAAAAGCCGTGCAATATCCGGTGACCGTACTGCGGCAACACTCCCGGTGATACCCAATACAATTATCCTGCCGGACAGGGTGTCGCCGTCTGAACTGATAATGTCTTTTGACGGATGGGGCTGTTTCTCCATAACAATTTCCTCCATGTATTCTTATATTTCGTAAGCTGAATGTCAATACCCGGGATGAGAATATGAGAATATAATGATTGATAGACAAAATCTACGGGAAAAATCAATATTCTCTCTTAAAGCCACAGTTGTAAATTTTTCTTAATAATGCTACTAATGAAAATGAATGATTTCTTACGTGATCTTTTTAATGACGAAATAACTGGGATATGAAACTGAAACCGGGTGATATTATCATAATTATTATCGCTATGGGTGCGATTACTTTCCTTACTTTCTCTCTTTTCAGCAACCAGGTGAACAATAAAAATTGCCACATCATTACCCCGGAAAAAGAATATATATATCCATTACATATAGATCAATCCATTGAAATAAAGGGAAGCCTCGGCATTTCCCATATAGAGATCAAAAACAACCATGTTCACATGTTATCATCCCCCTGCTCGTTAAAAACCTGCATAAAAAGGGGTGAAATATCAGAGGTGGGGAGCTGGATTGCCTGTCTGCCCAATAAAATACTTATCATTATAAAAGGGAAAAAGAGTGAAAAAGCAGAAATCGATATCCTTTCAGAGTAACATTGTCGCACTCCTTGCAGCATGTTGTATTTTTCTGTCTGCTTTTGAATATATCATCCCTAAACCAATACCCTTTTTAAGAATAGGGCTTGCCAACCTCCCGATCTTAATCGGTATTACATTACTGCCCTTTCCGGCGTTTCTCCTGCTTATCTGTATGAAAGTTTGTTTCCAGGGACTTATCTACGGTACATTCTTTTCCCATATTATCATCCTTTCTGCCGGGGGAACATTTTCAAGCAGTATTGCCATGTTTTTTTTATATAAGTTTTGTAAAAAATATATCTCTTTTATAGGGATAAGTGTAACCGGTGCATTATTGAGTAATACAGTGCAGTTATATCTTGCCGGACTTCTGTTCTTCGGACCATCTGTCTGGCTTATCAGCCCGCCATTTTATATTATCGGGGGAATAGCCGGCCTGCTTCTTGGCGTTTTTACCAATACCTTTACCGGGAAATCCATGTGGCTTACACAATGCAGGGAACTATTGTATGCAGATAACTCATAAACTGCCGGAAATACATTTTTCCCCGGTTATGTTATTTATTCATGGTTTTTGTATTCTTCCTGCATTCATATTCCAGAAGGTTCTTTTATTTCGTGTTTTCCAGACAATCCTTTTTATTTTCCTTTCATTATTCCATGCATCTTCATCTGTTGATAAAAGGAAACAGCTTGTTTTCTCTTTCTTTTCTTTTCTTTTTATCCTTGTATTCAATATGCTTACACCCCATGGGGAAGTCCTTTTTACCTTATTCAATTTTCCTGTCACCCTTGGTGCAATCAATACCGGTATATTCAAAGCAACAGTATTTACCGGCCTTCTGGCACTCTCGAAAATCACCATTGCAAAAAACCTTTCTCTTCCCGGGCCTGCTGGGAAAATGGTCAGTAAGGTTTTTTATTATTTTGGAGAGCTCAAAGAGGTACAGGGGAAATATAAAACAAAAGATATAATAAAGCGTATCGATCTGATTTTACTCTCTATTACCCCTCCCCCGGATACCGGTGATTCAGTACCAATAGAACAAAAATTGAAAACCAGTCGTGCCGGTATCTTACTCATTTGCATATCACTATTTTTTCACTGGGGAATTTTTATACTGTCATTATATATAGCAAAGTAAGCCCGTGCATTCCGGCAATTACCAAATATCTTGCGCACATGGCGCAAGATATTAAGGTAATTGCATTGAAGAGATAAGCTTTTTCTATTTTATCCTATTTTTGTAATACGACTGCCTGAAGGTTTCCGAAGAACCTGTTTGCAAGTGTGATCCCTTTTACTACAAGAGTCTGTGAGCCGACATCCAGTTTCACTGAACCAACCTCTACATCAATAAATGCAGACCAATCACCGGTATCCGGCACTTTAAATGGTAATGTTTCACCGGCTACAGTCACACCGACTGTTGAACCTGCAAACTGTGGATCGCATGCGATTTTTACCGTAACCTTGTATTCCCCGGCATCTGCAACATCAAATGTCCAGATAATTTCATCATCTTCCTTTTCCCACCAGCCGATGTTGTCTCTGTCCGGACCTTCTTCGTAAACCAGATTACCAGTCGTTTTCAGTTGTGCGTCTACTGCACTCAACGTGATTTTAGCTGGTTTCCCTTTGGGTGTAGATACACAGGAGAAAAGGAAAAGCATACATATGATGACAGCAGCAATAAAACTTTTATACATATTTACCTCCTAATAGAATGTATATAAAAACCCGATAACATCAGGGTTTTTGTATAAATTAAGGTGATATAGATCAGACCTTAAGGGAATAACCCGAAATTGCCCTGTTATGTAAACAAATATGTTAAACGTATATCATTAAAAATCGATTCTGTAAAGATGAAAATATATAAAAATTGTTTTTTTTAAAAGCAGTGAACCAGAAGCCATCATTCAATGCCATATTCCTTCATTTTATTAAAAAGTGTTCTCCGTGTAATACCCAATTCCTCTGCCGCTTTTGTCCTGTTTCCTTCCCAGCGTGTGAGGGCAAAGAGTATTGTTTCTTTTTCCATTTCCCTGATTGTTCCCTTTTTTAATACAGGGTTGTGCTTTTCGTCCTGTTGTTCAATATCAAAATCGGAAGTGGTGAGTATGTCCGTTTCAGCAAGAATAAATGCACGTTCTATAAGATTTTCAAGTTCACGGATATTGCCGGGGAAAGAATAATTATGAAGCAATTGCAATGCTTCCGGGGTTATTCCCTTTATTTTTCTGTCATGTTTTTTCATGATTTTATTGAATTGTTCTATAAAGAAACCAATAAGCTGCGGAAGATCATTAATCATCTCTTTTAATGGAGGAAGGTGGATATTGATGATATTGAGCCGGAAATAAAGATCTTCCCTGAATCTGCCCGATGCGATGAGTTTTTTTAAATCCCTGTTTGTTGCTGCAATGATACGTACATCTACAGGGATGGGTTTTAAACTGCCAAGCCGTTGAATTTTTTTATCCTGGAGAAACCTGAGTAATTTCACCTGGAGTCCGGGAGCCATATCACCGATTTCATCAAGAAAGAGTGTACCGGAAGATGCGAGTTCAATTATTCCCTGTTTTCTTGATGCCGCACCGGTAAATGCGCCTTTTTCATACCCGAATAATTCACTTTCCAGCAAGCTTTCCGGCATCCCCCCGATATTGATCGGGATAAAAGCATTCGCTGCCCTGTCTGACATAAGATGGATTCTCTTTGCGGTTATTTCTTTTCCTGTTCCACTTTCCCCGGTAATAAGAATTGTTGAACCGGTTTTTGCCACTTTGCCGATAATTCGTTCAATTTCTTTGTTTTTTTCACTTCTGCTTATCCAGATTTTTTCTTCATGATAAAGCCGTTTCCCAATTGCTATATGATCTTTATTTGCCTGTTCTTCCAGGAGCCGTTTTAGACGGAAGACAAGTTCTTCCGGATCAAAGGGTTTTACAATATAGTCTTTTGCGCCGGATTTCATAGCCTGGACCGCATCCCGAATTTCTCCGAATGCACTGATCATAATAACAGGAATATGAGGACCTTCTTTCTGAATCCACTGGAGTAATTCAAGACCATCCATTCCCGGCATTTTAAGATCCACCACTGCTGCATTAAAGACCTCATCTTCCAATAGACGTTTTGCAGAAAGACCATTTTCTGCAGCTATACCTTCTATCCGGTCGAGTTCCAGATAACGGACAACCGAATCACGTATGTTCTTTTCATCATCAACTACAAGAATTCTCGGCTTTTTCATGGACTTTTCCCGGTTTCTTCTTGTGCTTTATTCAACATAGTTGAGCCCCAATTATTATTTTCATATAGTTCTCTGGAAAAAGATTTTGACCTCTGTTCCGCCGCCTTCCCTTGATTGAAGGGAAATTTTCCCCCCATTTGCCTCCAGAAAACGTTTTGTTATTGAGAGACCGATTCCTGAACCTTTTGCCCTGGTGGTATAAAAAGGATCAAAAATTTTATCTCTTTTTTCCGGGGGTATACCGGTTCCCCGGTCAATCACCGAAAGAACGATATACTTCTTATCTGCCATTAATTCCAGTTTCACAGGTTCATGGTTGTTTCCATCCCCGGTCTGCTGGCTTTCCAGTGCATTGTTAATGACATTCTCCAAAACACTCCTTAACCTTTCCCTGTCAAAAAGGATGGTATCATCCGGGAGAGAAGGTATAAATGTTACCGGTGAATTAAATCTTTTTAAAAGATTTTGAAGGAAAGATTCCAGGGCAATTTTCTCCGGCGAACCTGATGGATCCCGTACAAAATCGGAGATTCTGTTTGTTAAGTGTGAAAGCCGGTCTATCTCTTCTTCTATAACAGAAAGATCGGATATATGCTTTTCCGGGAGGACCTTTTTTAAATAACCGGTTTGAATTCTCATTGCACCCAGCGGATTCTTTATTTCGTGGGCAAGTACACGGGCGATTTCACCCAACCTGGCGAGTTGTTCCCTGGATTCAAGCTTTCTGCGGTATCCCCGGTTCTTTGTGTACAGGAATAAAAGACCGATCATTGCTGCCAGGAGAAAAAAAGCAATAAATATCCCCAGAAAGCGAATACGATATACCTGGTGCAAATAAGCGGAAGCATCAAGCTCAAAATATAGGAGATTGGCATTATTACCGGGCTGCCTTCGCATCATAAAAGGCATTGGTCCCGGTTGTCTGTGATGAAACCCCGTTCTCCGGATAAGGATAAGACTCTGTTTCTTTCTGTTGATGATAAAATAGTAATCCTTTTTACGGACAGGAATTGAATCCAGATATTCAGGCGCATCCCCCCATGCACTGATCTTTTCTCCACTTGACTTATATATCCCGAATCCCAGTACATTCTCCGGTAATTCAAAACTCCCGGATAAGGAATTACGCATAAGGGTTTCCATAAACATAGCAGCGGACCGTTCTGCTTCATATTCAATTAAAATCCTGTGACGAAGAGATTCACCACTTAAAATCCACAGAACAAGGGCAGTAATCCCGGTATAAAGCAAAATGAAGAGAAGATAAACTACATATATTCTTTTCCCGGATCGTTTCATATCCTTATTAATACTATCTTTTTTTGAAAAAAAAGGCCAGCCGGGTTTTTATCCCGGCCAGCTTCTTCTGTTTTTTTATTCAAACATGTCGAAAAAAGAACCCTTGAATCCGGGGCCAGTTCCACGATTACCTTTATAATGATGGTTCATTCTCCCCCATTTCCCCTGGTTGGGTTCCTGACACTGTTTGAATCCCTGTTCCGGATTATACTCTTTTCCGTTAATCACCGCTTTTGTTACAAAGAGGACTTCATCACCTTCGTTCAGAAATCTTGTCTGAACACCCTGTTTTACCTTAAGCTTGACACCTTCCACTGTCACTTCCATGTTGTCCGTAATATCAGTATCTGCAAGGCAATACCGTGGAACCATCAATTTATAGGTGTCATCCCCTGCGTTAAGTTCAGGAAAAACGCGGTTGGAAATGATAATCCGGCCGGTCAACGTAATCTTTTCCCTGGATTCAATGAAATTTTTGAATTCCTGGTTTCCTGTCCCGCTTCCATCCCACTGACCATATCCAAATAGTGATATGGTTAATCCAAGAATCAACAGGACAAATAAAGTTCTTTTCCCTGTCATTTTCTGCCTCCTTCATATAGTGTTATTAATAGATATGCAAAAACTGTACCAGGTTAATGAGTTATTTTTATAATGAGGGGAAAAAGGATAAATAACCTGTTTTTTAATGGCAACCGGCTCTATTTTTTTCCCGGTAAAAGACAAATGTTATCAACAGAAGAGGATTGTCTGTATCAGTAGCACCATTTCCGCAGTTTTTTACTTAAAAAAATGGGAATATTTTTCCCACTTTTTCCCGACAGGAATATTTTTCCCGCCTGAAATCAATTTTATCAGGTTTACAAGGAAAGAATTAAAGTAAATTCAATCCTGTAAATCATGTTAATCCTATCGGGAAGAAGTCAGATTACTAAAAGAGCACCTTATATGGGGTTTCAACTATATTGAAGATTACCCGTGTTCATGATACACTTGCATGCATGAATCAAAAAAGGCTGGCATCACTTCTAAATGAAATTTCCATACAAAAAATACAGGGAAACGCAGATGTCCTCGTAAATGGTATTACCTATGATTCACGAAGGGTGAAACCGGGATTCATCTTTACTGCACTTCCCGGGTTTCATATCGATGGTCACAGGTATATTGATAATGCCATACAGAATGGTGCCGGGGTTATTATTCATGAAAAGGAACGTGAAAACCATACTACAGGGATTACCTATATCAGGGTAGAGAATGTACGTGCAGCCCTTTCCGCACTTTCTGCTGCATATTTTGATCATCCTTCCCGGCATCTTGCCATGATCGGGGTAACAGGGACAGACGGGAAAAGTACTACCGTATGGTTTATCCATCAACTCCTGGAAGCACTTGGGGAAAAATCCGGGTTTCTTTCCACGGTCCAGATAAAAATAGAGGACCAGGTCATGAAAAATCCATTAAGACAGTCTACCCCCGAGGCGCCGGAAATACACGAGGTGCTGCATAAAATCCGGAAGGCAGGAAAGGACATCGCTATTATAGAAGCGACATCTCATGGCCTTTCCGAACAGACAAAAAGGCTTTCCCATGTTGATTTTGACTGTGCTGTTTTGACAAATGTTACCCACGAACATCTCGAGTTTCACGGTTCTTTTGAACAATACAGATCAGACAAGGCAAATCTTTTCCGTATGCTCGATAAACAGGGGAATAAGAAATTAAAACACGGTAAATCCATTACCAGCTGCGGTATTATTAATAATGATGACCCGTCAGGCAGCTTTTTTAGATCAGTAACAAAAAAAAGAGTCTGCACATACAGTGTAGTGGAAAAAGATGCGGATCTTTTTGCTCACTCCTTTACCCCGGATTCCGGCGGGACTGGCTTTGTCATATCCGCAGGAGACTATCATCATGAGGCATTATTGAATATTCCTGGTCTTTTCAATATAGAAAACCTGCTTGCAGCATGTCTTGCCGTATGCAGCCTTCTTAATATCCATATATCCCGTCTCGTCCCGTTTTTCCCACACCTTACAGGAGTACCGGGAAGGTTGATTCCTATTCATGAAGGGCAGCCATTTCATGTTATTGTGGATTATGCACATACACCGGGATCCTTTGAAAAGATTATGCCCATGATGAGGCAACTTACAAAGGGGAAGCTTATCGCGGTCTTCGGTTCTGCCGGCGAGCGCGATGTGGGAAAAAGACCGATGCAGGGACGAATTGCATCAACTTATTGTGACATGGTGGTCCTTACGGATGAAGATCCAAGGCTTGAAGACCGTTATAAAATTCTTTCAGAAATTGCAGCAGGATGCCATATGCTTGAAAAGGGGAAAACTCTTTTTCTTGAACCGGACAGGGTAAAAGCGATTTCACTGGCATATTCCTTAGCAGCAGACAATGATGATACCATTCTCCTGCTTGGGAAGGGACATGAAAGCAGTATTATTTATCCGGATGGACCCGTTGAATGGGATGAAACAGAAGTAGCCCGCAGGCTACTTAAGGAGATGAAGTTTTAATAAATAATTCACATAAGCTCTTTATTCCGGTATAAATTGCAGATCTGATATTTCTAATGCAAAACCAAAATTCTTACCCGGATAATCTGCATTTCTGAATTGAATATAATTTACATCACTCTTGTCAAAATCTGCCTGCTCTGCCCATTCGGATTGTTTGCAATGATCAAAGAGGATCGTGATTTCAGTCTCATTTAAATTCCAGGTGATATCAACATATGCCAATATTTTCCTTTATTTCTTCCCTGCCTGTTTTAGAAAACGCTCTGCATCCTGCGCATATGTATGGTAATCCTGGTTTGCGATGGTGTGAAAGATTGTTTGTGTCTGGTCAATTTCTCCCGGTTGATGCAATGCCACCCCCCTATAGTAGGAAGCTTTGGTGTGGTCCGGTGATACGGTTATTACCTGTTGAAATAAATCCAGGGCGGTAAAAGTATTCAAAATAGCTTAAATGGACCTCATCCACCCAGCAAATTTTTACATGAGTATGGGCGGGAGCCTGTTCCCGTGCTGTTTTTTAAAAAAAAGCCTGGAATTAATATGAGAAAAACGGCCGGTCCGGTACGGGGCAAGGCAATAAGAGAAATCCGGATAGGTACCGATAGAGAGAATGTAACATTTATAGTCTTCTGGAAGAAGTAACGTATTACTGCCCTGTTCGGTAATAGAAGATATTTTTATGAATTCCTGATTGATAATATCCAGGGAAAACATATTTCTGAAATAATCTGCTATATTTTCCTCAAAAATAGAAAATACAGTATGAATTATATTCATATATATTAGATGAGTATTTGAGTATTGGTCAAAAAAAAATTCATTATTTCCTGGAGTAAAATTGAGGTTTTTCTATTTTTTAATCATGTAAATAATAAATATCTTAATGCAAATTCATCTGGGGGCCAATATCTATTGCTTTATCTTTTTTTGCGGTCACCCGTTTTATCCCCCTGTTGTCTCCCTTGTAGTAATTGGTAATCGCCCTGTTGATGAAGGTCATAATGAGTACTAAAAGAAACAACAACCATGCAATTGCACTTCCCCGGCCGTATTTGCCGGCACGCTGGAGTGACCACAGAATATAGAAAGCAGCGGTAAACCCTGCATTATTTGCCCCACCCATCCAGAGATATCCCTGGGTAAGGACAAAAGGTTCGTCAAATATCTGCATTCCGCCAATGATACTCATGGTGACTGCAAAGAAAATGATCGGGAGAAGCATGGGTATCGTAATATTAACATGCTTGGTAATTAAAGAAGCACCATCGATATCTGCGGATTCATATAATTCATTGGGAATAGCTTGTAAACCGGCAAGATAGATAAGAGTGTTCCAGCCGATCCACCGCCAGTTAATGACAATTGCAATTGCTATAGGGATTGACCAGGACCAGTTAATCCAATCTACCGGTGCAACTCCGAAGATTCCTGTTATATAGTTAAGAAGACCGTATTTCATGTTAAAAACGTTTTGAAAAATAATAGCAACGGAAACAGCACTGGTAATAACAGGCAGGAAATATGCTGTACGGAATATATCCCTGCCCCGTATAAGCTTGCTGTTCAGAACTATTGCAAGCGGTATTGCAAAAAGATGCTGGGTAAATGATCCAAAAATAAGAAGCCATATCGTTATCCCAATGGTCTTCCAGAAATAGACATCTTTAAAAAGAAGAAAGGAAAAGTGTTGAAGACCGGCGAATTGAGCGGTTTTTATTCCACCCATACCTGACCATTTATGGAAAGAAAGAAAAATAGAAAATCCCAGTGGAAAAACCATAAATGCAGCAAATACAATAAAAAACGGACTAATAAATACATATGGAGCTATTTTTTGCCTGTTCAGTCTCATTTTCATCCTTTCCTTACTTATCTATCCTTTAACACTCCCGGCAAGCATATTTGAAATAATTTGCCTGGAGAAAAATATAAATGCGATTAAAATGGGAATAAGCCCAAGAGCATTCCCCAGCATGACAGGCCCGATAATCCCTTCGCTGCGGAGATTCATCTCCGACAGGGCGACCGGGATAGTCCTTGCTTCTTCTTTCGTAAGCATCACCATTGCATAAATAAAGTCATTCCATGAAAAAACAAAGGAAATAGTTCCCAACACAGCAATTCCTGCCCTGGAGAGAGGAAATCCAACCCGGAGGAGGATTTGAAATTCGCTTAATCCGTCAATTCGGGCTGCATCAATCAGGTCAAGAGGGACAGAACCTTCTATGAATTGGGTCATAAGGAACACCCCGAATGCATTTCCTATCTGGGGTACAATCATGGGAAACCAGGTGTTTGTTACTTTTAACCAGACCATCATCTGTAAGGTCGGGATAAGCCAGAGAAAACGGGGAAGCATAATGGTGATAAGAATAAAGGGAAACAATATTCCTTTATATTTAAAATTGTATTTCGCAAAAGCAAATCCTGCCATGGTACAGAAAAAGACCTGGGTAGCAGTGGCAAGAATTGCGATTCCCAGGCTGTTGAACATATTCAAATGATAGGGAATCTTCTGAAACAGGGTATCCCAGTTTTCGCAAAAACTGTTTCCTATCCAGGTGGGAGGGGGATTTGTATAGATTGTCTGGTAATCCCTGGTTGCAAGAATAAAAACATGATAAAAGGGATATGCAAAAATAAAGAAAAAAGTGATAAGAATAAAATAAAGTATTACTCTGCCGAATACCCTCCCGATTTTTTTTAATAATATGGATTGCTTATTAAAAGCCGGCTGTAATTGAAGTGTTGACACAAATCCCTCCTTGCAACTGGTTAATCGGTCGTGTTTTATTCAAACAGGATGCGTTTTGTTAAAAAGTAAAAAAAACAAGAGGGTCTCTATTTCAGACCCTCTTTATTTATTTAAAATATTACATCTGGTTCTTAATTTCTGTTTTTGCTGTTTTGTAAGCTTCATCTACCGGAACACCATCATCAACAACCGCTTTAATTGCATTGTTGAAAATATCAACAGCAATTGCATCGTATTCGGATACGTTCTGCACCGGAATATTCTTGCCAATATCCTGGAAAATAAGACGGACTTTCTGCCCACCGTAGTATTCTACAGGTTCTGACATTATAGGATCGTCAAACACCGTCACTAATGCAGGAAAAGCATCGGTCGTCTTAAAGGTGATAAGCTGGGCATCCGGGTTTGTGCAGAGATATTTTGTCACTTCCCAGGCCATGGGTTTCTTTTCTGCTGATGTTTGTTCAGGAATTCCAATATAAGAACCACCGTATGAAGCAAAAACTTTCCCCGGGCAATAATCGACTCTCCAGTCACCGGCGAGATCCGGACACATCCAGTTCTTGAAATGACCGCCAAGCCATGCACCGGAGAACATCGTTACAACAATCCCTTCTTTAAAAGAATTAATCCATTCACCCGACCATCCGGGGAAGTTGGCATCAATACCTGCTTCCCTGATTTTTTTGCAGAGTTCAAGCACCCCTTTAAATCTTTTTGCCGGTTCAAGAGGTTCATTGTTCTGGAACCACCCGCCTTTTCCTCCATTTAGCGGGATCATGGATACGTCATTCGGGTTGGTAAGTGCGTACTGGTCAATAACGCCATCACCGTCTTTGTCAATTGTAAGCTGTTTTCCCTTTTCGATGTATTCATCCCAGGAAGCAATGCCGGTAAGTTCCACACCAAGGTCGTCTGACACACTCTTTCTGTAGAAAAATACCGCGGGTGCAATATCCACCGGGAGCGCCACAAGTTTTCCATCTGTCGTTGTTGCATTCGACATACCAAATTTTACCAGATCTTTCCCCACCTGTTTTCCTTTAAAAAGATCTGCTGAAAGGTTGGTAAATCCTCCTTCTCTTACAAAACGGGCTATGTAGCCGATCTCTAAAGCTTCGACGTCATTTGCACCAACACCTGCAGCAATTTGAGTAACAAGTCTGTCATGATGTCCACCAAAGTCCGAAGACTGGAATTGAAGTGTCAGCTTGGGGAATTTTTGTTTGAAACCATCCGAATCCTTTACTGCTGTATAAGCTGATTCAAGGTCTCCAAAAACACCCATAGTGAGGGTAATTTCCTGCTTAGAAACATCCTGCGGGCCGGACGCAAATAGTGTTCCTGCAAGGAACGCTATTATAAGTACCAGGCATAGTCTTTTCATAAAGACCTCCTCTCTCTTTTTTATGATTTACCGATAACATCGGTATATTCACCTTAAATAACTCCTCCAAAAGAACAAATTCCACCTTTTAAAAAAAATATCTGAAGAAGGAGAATCTGTCAATGGGTTTATTTTAAAAAAACAGCCCTTTTTTTATTATAAATGTATGTGTTTATAACTGAAATACCAATAGAACAGTGGTATAAATACCATTTGTATTAAAAATAAAGATTCAATGTAATAACGGTAAGATCACTTTTTTGAATCTGGTTGACGATTGAATCAAAACGTATATTCACTTTCTCGCAAGCTTCACTTAAATAGGAGAGATAATAAAGACCAAGTTCCGTATTTACCAGCTTATCCGGCGATTCTTTATAAAAATCGGTAAGACTCTTCTTTTTTAAATTAATACCTTTTTTATCGTCAATAGTCTGCTTTACCTTCCTGTATTCTGATTCCCTGTTGTAAAGTGTAACCTGAAGCAGATGCCTTGTATGTATAGAGGAACTCTTCCCCCCGATCTTCCAGGATAAATAAAGGAGTTCGCCACGGCTTTCCATATCTCTTAACACCTTATTCCTCATATGCTGGTCATAAACAAGGCTTTCTGAATTAATCGTATCTTTGTACATCTTTTTAGTAAACTTCTGCATATTTGTATTTTCTGCATTAATAACAAGCTCCATAACCATAAGCGAAAGATATTCAGCGATTTTTGTTTTATCCAGGTATTCCATTACGCCTTCCCGTATATCTGTCAGGAGAAGCAGATAATCCCTGGAGGCTTGAAACCTGGAAAGGATAAACCAGGTAGATGGTCTTAAATTTTTTAAAAACTTCTCACAAATAAAGAATCGCATCTTTTTTTCTTCATGAAGCAGGTTATTGTCATTATTTATTCTCGCTAGAATCGGGGCAATAAGACCTTTTTTCACTGCTTTTATCTGTAATTCATTCTTTTTATTAATTGTATCCAGGAAGGTTTCGTTTATTTTCGTTCTATCATCTATGATATTACTCGGATTGTTCCTGTTCCAATTCTTTATGAGATTGGAATCCAGAATTTTTTTAAAAAGAATGGTATCGAGTTGTTTGTAAAGAATACCATAGGTAATGAGTTTTGTAAGATCCATAATATCCTGACGCTTCGAGACAAACTCAACCCGGGCCAATTCTATTTTCGAGATATAATCTATTAAAAGCATATGTTGAATTGATGCTGGTGAAAAATTATCCAATCGTATACCATATTCTTCCTGATCATCCGCCATTTTAAACCGATTGAGTTTTTTATTATGCTTTATAAAAAAATTAATTCCGTTTTCTGTAAGTATTATATGAAGGGGAAGGTTTCTGATCATTCCGTTTCTTTGTTCAATCATCTTCTACAACTACTCTTTATAGAATTTTATGCTCCCGATGTAAACAAGGAAAATACTCAAAACTAAAACCGTAATGTTGGCTGCACTCACAACCGGCGATTTCATCCTTAATTTGTTTACAGGGGAAATCCTCATTATTAAATTTTATTATGAGTTTTCACAAAAAGCAACCTATTTCCTCTTTTAAACAAATTCATACAAATCCATTACTTTTTTAGCCACCTTATTTAAACAACAATTGCACGATTGTAATGTATAAGGTACTGGTCAACATGAAAACTCCTTTAAAGGTTTAAAAAATCCCGCTTACCAGTGATTATAAGAAACTATCTTTTTTATAGATTTCCGGGGAGTTTTTTCAGGTTCTTCATCAGAAACACCAATACCGATGAGCATTACCACCCTCATGGCATGCGGAACAGTAAGTATTTCTTTTACAGCCTGTTCATCATATGTTGTAATACAACATGTCCCAAGCCCTTCGTGAACTGCCTGCAGTGTTATAAATGCAGCGGCAAAGGATAAATCGACAGGATAAGAAAGCTGCCCATTCGGCATCCTGTATTCGATATTCGTTGTACATGCAGCAATAAGAACAGGTGCCTGCTCAATATACTCCTGGCCATATGCGGCATTCTTAATCTTTTCACGAATTGCTTTATCCTGTATAACAATAAACCGCCACTGTTGTCTGTTTTTTGCCGAAGGGGCAAGTCTCCCTGCTTCCAAAATTCTATCTACCTTATCATCATCTATTTTATCCGGTTTAAATTTCCTTATGCTTTTTCTTTGTACAATTTCCCTCATTACATCCATACTCATAATTCCATTATCAATTAAACACTATTTTTAAATTCATATCAAGTAGAAAATTTTGACTAAAAACAATTATTCTTATATTGACTCATTTATTATACTTAACATATCTTTATAGTGAAAAGAGGTTCTTGCAAAAATACCATATTTACTGCAAGAACCAACCTATACGAAAGTGGAGTATTTTTAATTCCTTTTAATATAATAAAATAAAAATACTCCAAAGCCAATTGCAAAAAATCTACAACTATTATTGGATTTTTGCAGTTGGCTGGAAAACCTTATTAATGGCAAAAAAAGAGCGATGAAAAAAGATATACTCATACTCCTCATGCTCCTCCTTACTGCCTTTTTATCTGCCCAGACCTCTCTTCCCCCGCGGCCTGATCTGACTCTTACAATGCTTTCTGATCTGGATATTTATTTTCCCCGCTATGAAGGCTCCGGCGCTGAAAAGCAGGTAATCAGATATATTGAAAATACACTTTCGTATCTGAATCTTCCTTATTCAAAAGATGATTTTTCCAGTTCAAATTCATTCCATTCATTTTCCGAAAGTATCCGTGTCACAATCCATGGCAAAGAGAAAGATTCAATCATCTTTCTTATTCCCTTGAATCATCCCCTGGATGCGGAAAAGGAGACAGACGGGCTCATCAATATAGCCCTTGGTCTTACCCTTATTACCCATTATTCTTCAAGAAAACCGCCTGTTACTCTTCAATTTGTCTTCCTGGGTGCGGAATATGGCGATAGTTCCCTGTATCCCCTGGGAAGTACTCTTTATCTTGATGACTTTTGTCCTGATTATCCTGTTATGCTTCTTTATTTTTCATTCCAGAACATCCCGAAACGTATTATTGTCGGGGGAGCAGGACAGGGAAGGATCGCTCCCTACTGGTTTACCATACGCTGCTCGGAAGCACTGAAAAAAGCTGATGTACCGTTTTTAATAAGCGGGAATAAAAATCAGATATTCAGACTGGGTCTGGCAGAAGGGAAAACATCCATCGAACCTTTTCTAAAAGCCAGGTATCCATCACTTTCCTTAAGCGGGATGGCCAGCCGGCTTTCACTTTCTGAAAAAAAGAACTGGATATTTTCTTTCTGTTCATTTATCGATATTCTCATCAACAAAAGCAGCCAGGGAATTCCTGAATACTGGGACCAGCACTATCTTTTTTTTCAACTCTATGATTTTTACCTTATTATTCAGGAAAATATTATATTGATTGTTTTTATTGTTATCTCCGGGATTGCCATTATCTTTACTCTTATTTATTACAGCAAAATAAAATCGAATATCATTAATGTTATCAGATATACCTGGGTGGCTCCGCTCATCTTTGCAGTAGCATTTCTCCTTTTATTCTTTTCTACCTTGATAATCCAGGGTATTTTACAGCTTCGCCAGGATTTCTCCTTCTGGGAAGCCTATCCGTTTCTTTTCCTCATATTAAAAGGGGCGATTGCGCTTCTTCTTTTTATTTTTTGCCTTAAGCTTTTCCGTTTTATCCGCCTTCCCATGAAAAGAAACTTTTACGCGACACTCACTATAATCCTGCTTCTTATCAATATTTTCTTTATCGCTTTAATAAATATCTCTTTTGTTTATTATTATTTATGGGCTTTCTGCTTTATTTTTCTTGCATTTCTCTTTAAGAATAGAATTATCCGGTTGATTTTGATATTACCTGGTCCATACTGGATTATAAAACTGGTACTGGATTTTTTTATCTTTATTCCTGAACCAATTTTTTGCCGTATTGTACTGTTCTCACTTCTTAAAGGAAATATCCTCATCAGCCTGCTTCTCCTCCCGTTCATTACCCTGGCCATAACTGTTTTCCTTTCTTTCTTTCCTGCCCGGCATAAACGATCAAGAGTACAGTATAATGCAACAACCCTCTTTTTTATTGTCGTAAACCTTGTCCTGATCCTGACCCTGCTGTTCATCCCTCATTTTTCAGAAAACCGGCCGCAGGAAGTGACAGTGCGGAATGTAATAGATTTTGAAGACCTTACCAACCAGATCGTAATAGATAGTTCCTCCCCCCTTGGTGATGTAACCCTGTGGAATGAACAGGTGGTTTTTAATTTTGAGACCACTTCCAGGAAATACATTCTCCAGAAAAAATATATACCGGATCTTCTTGCAATTGATATGGTACACACCTCTTTCTTCGATAGAAATAATGTGATTATTACGATTCGACCCGAGGGCACACCAAATAAAATATTTTTAAAAGTCCACGCAGATAAGGAATTCACCCTTTATGATTCCAATTTTCCCTTTAAGAAAACAGGAAACGGGGAAGATTATGAAATTTTGATAGGAGCATTTCCCCCATCCCCACTTAAAATTACTCTTACCATTCCCCAGGATCTCTCCTGCGTTTTTTCCATACAAGTCGATTATGTGAACATTCCATTTCTTTTAAAAGCATCCGGGAAAAATAAACAGATAAAAACAATTCTTACCCTTAAGAAACAGGTAAGCCTCGGGGAGTAAAAAATAGATTTGACAAACGACGTCCGGTATACTATAATATATCTTAACATATGATAAGTACCATCTTCCACATTGATCTGGATGCATTTTATGCATCGGTGGAACAATACGATAACCCCCTGCTAAAAGGAAAACCCGTTATTGTCGGCGCCCTGCCCGGGACACGGGGAGTTGTATCTGCCTGTTCATATGAAGCCAGGAAATACGGGATACGTTCTGCAATGCCGATTTCCCAGGCATACAGGAAATGCCCGGGTGGTATTTACCTCCAGGTACGGATGAAACGTTACATGGAAGTATCGGGGAAGGTCATGACTATTATTAAGGAATACAGTCCGGATTTTCAGCAGATTTCCGTGGATGAGGCATTCCTTGATATGACAGGAACCGAACGCCTGTACGGTGCCCCGGCGGTTGCTGCAAAGAAAATCAAGGAACGGATAAAGAAAGAAACCGGACTTACCCTTTCCATCGGCATAGCGCCGAATAAGTACCTTGCAAAACTCGCATCCGAATACAAAAAGCCGGATGGCCTTTTCCGGATTATCCCGGGACAGGAGGAAGAATTTCTCGATTCCCTGAATCTTAAAGACCTCTGGGGCGTGGGGAAGAAAACCCTGGAACGCCTTTCTGAATTGAATATAAGAACAGTAAAAGAACTCAGACTGTATCCCCTGCATATCCTTACTTCCATGCTCGGTGATGCAATGGGCGAGTTTCTTTTTAATGCAGTACGGGGAACAAGTCCGGAGATACATAACACGGAACCGAAAAGCCATACGATAAGCAACGAAGTCACCTTTGAATTTGACAGAAAAGATACCGAAGGATTGCAGAAGGTAATCCTGGAGCTCTGTCATTGCGCAATGCACCGGCTTTTAAAGGAAAAAGGTAAATCCAAAACAGTCAGCATTAAACTGCGGTATTTTAATTTCCATACCATTTCTGCACAACACACGGTTAAACACTGGGTTTCATCCACGGAAGAATTCTTTAGAATTGCAAAATCCCTTTTTGAATCCCGGTGGGACGGCTATTCACCCATACGGCTCATCGGGATCGGTCTTTCCAATGTCGTAAAGAACGGTTATCATTCCCAGGCAGAACTTTTTGAAGATACAACGGACAAAAAGAAGAGGGCAGAGGAAGCAGTGTTTAAGATAAAATCAGAATTGGAAGGGGTAAGGATTACAAAAGCAAGCTTAATGAAAGAGGAAGATAGATGAACGAGTCATTTACCGAACGGGTAAAAAATCTTATTAAAGCCATTCCATCCGGCAAAGTTGTTACTTATGGGCTCATTGCTGCATGTGCAGGAAACCCCCGGGCATCACGCCATGTAGTACGTATCCTGCATTCATCATCAGAGAAGTATCACCTGCCCTGGCACCGGGTAATAAACAGCAAAGGCCGGGTATCCCTGCCCAGGGGTAATGGATATGAAATACAAAAAGAACAGCTTTTAAAAGAAGGGATTGTCTTTAAAAAGGATGATGTGATAGATCTTGAAGTCTTTTTATGGAAACCAAAAGAATAACTGAACCTCATGACTATCGATACTGTTCAGGTTTTTATTTTTTGTATATAATCACTGAGTGTTTGTCCTTTCCCATCATCGTAAACCTCAAAAAACCTGCCATCAAGAGGAGTTCTATGCCATTTTACCAGCCGTATCATACTGTTTTCAATTTCCAGGACAGTAATTCCATTTGTATAGAGAGCACACCCGCAGTTAAAATAACATGGCACGGGTGTTTTATCCTTTTCTGCCGGGTTAATTCTTCTCCCCTTTTTCTTTTCTTCTTTCATTATTTTATTTAAGTGTTTTCTTCTTTTTTTTATTTCCTGGATTCGTTCTTTACTCAGACCGGGTGTTTGTAATCCTGTATTTAATACACGAATTTCTTCTTTTAATTTATGATAATAAGATTTAGCCGCGAAGATCGCCCTGTGGGAGTGGCCGCATATCAACATGAGAGTCTTTGTTTTTGCCCAGGAATAAAGAATTTGTTCATATCGTTCGGTTACCTGTGATCTTGCCGCAGAAGGATGGCTTTCAATTTTCAGGATTCTCAATACCGGCTCAAGCGGAGTCCATATATATTTAATAAAAAAACGGCTTAACCAGCTGTTTGTGTCACCCACAAAAGTACCCTGGTGCCCATGAACAAGGAGTATCCCGGATTCACCTTCCTTAACAATCATCTTCAACGCTTCCACAGGTTCACTGATTCGTACTTCATCCGTTTTCAGGGAATCTTTGATACTCCAATCAAGATCATGATTACCATACACACGGTAAACACGGTCTTCTCCAAAATTCATCAGGAGGGGATAAATGGATTTACCATAACATTTTTTGATCTGTTTAATAGTAAATTGCCAGAATTCTTCTATATCACCAAGCAATATCAATTTGAATCCGTTATTCTTATAATACTCCAATGCACGGAGAATAGCCTCTTTATTGTCACATAAATTATCCGCCCCACCCCCGTCTCCTATATGTAAATCGCTCATGATGACATATTTTTCCCCCGCTGTCTCCAGTACATCGATCTCTGTATTTTCCCATAATTGTGAAAGTTTTTTCTCGATTAATTTTCTGTTATCTCTCATTGCTATACCTTATATTAATGTAATCCACACCATAACGAAGGCTTAAGCCCACGACCCAAATAATGAGTTATCCAGGTTTCTTTTAATGATACTGGTCTATTTAACCTGCCGGCCAACGTTTATCTATTTTGCTTAAAATCTTGTTATTTTAACAAGATTTTAAGTCAAAATAGCATAGCTCCGGCAAGGGCTTGCTTAATCGTTGAATCTTTTGTTGTATCCTGGTTGCCTGCATGTTGAATGATAACAAAATTTTCAATAGTTATGCAAGAATTACGAAAGGATTTGAATGAATAATTGAAGTACTGACAATGAAAGGGAGTTGCCCATTTCCCCTTAATGACCGGGCATTCCCGGGTCTTCCGGGTATTTTAATGCGTAATAGATCCTGTCCATCTGGGTCCGTCCTGCATTCAGGTAGAGGTAATTTTTAGATCCTGCTTCATCCAGGCAATATGAGTAGAGTGGTTTAGCAATTTTAACTTCATATCCCCTGTTTTTTATCCCGGCCTGTAATGCTTCCATTTCTGTTGCAGGAAATCCATATTCAGGAAAAAGAGCGGGGATTTTATTTTTTATGATAAAATCAGCAATACTCTCCCGTCTTTTTTCCGAGACAGTATCCGGTGAATCCGGTGTATAAAGACTCATCACTTCATACCCGAATTTTTTCCCGAAATAGGTAAAAGCTGGATGAAGCGTGATAAGCACCCTTCTTTGTTCGGACAAACGGCCGGACCAGGGTTGTATATAACGAAGATCCATCATATGGAGGGATTCACCGTACCGTATAAAGGTACTTCCGTAACTGAACTCAAATTCCGGGTCAACATCCGAAAGAATATGCACCACATGGAGGATAACCTTTTCCCAGAGCATCGGGTTCCACCAGAAATGGGGATCATATCCTCCTTTATAATCACGGGAAGGAATAAGTTGATCCTTATTCTCCTTTTCAAGAAGAACAGAGGAAATGGCTTCACACCGGACTTTACTGCTTACCTGTTTTACAAGTGTTTCAATCCCTGGTTCCAATCCGAGTCCCATGTAAAGGACAAGATCTGCTTGAAGCATTTTTTCTTTGTCGTCTTCTGTCGGTTTATATAAAAGGGGATTTACTCCCGGTTTTATGCAGACATAAGGCTTATCACTTCGTGCCCGGGCAAACTGGTAAAGAATCTCCCTTATCAAATCAGTTGAGACAACAATAAACATTGGGTTATCCTTTAATGGAACATGGTGGATATCTTCTTCGGGTAAATAGGTAGGTTCCGGGGTTGATACAGATGTTCCCGCACCCTTGTTGTGGAAAAATAGAAAATAAACACCAGTCCCAAGCGCGGTTGCAATGATTATGCTAATAATGATAATAGGAATCACCCTGTTCATAATGCACTCCTCTATTAAAGTTTCTGTGAAATCCCCTTTACTTCATTTGCCGCCATGGAGTGAATATATTTCCCTGCACCTGGAATGTCAAGGGACTTCCCTTATTTACTTATTTATGGCAATGACAATGTACCGGGAATTATAATTGTACTCCCGCATTCCATAACGAAGGCTTAAGTCAAAATAGCGCAACTTACAGTAAAAAAAATATTCTTTATGCAATCAGCACGATATTTTAATAGCTGCCGGGATTACCGGAATTATTGTATATTGTATATTTGACATATCTATTCTTTGCACATATAATAAAAATTGCCATGGATGTTATCAATCTTATTGCAGAGTGTGCAAAAATTCCATCATTCAGTACGGAAGAACACCATCTTCATCCTTTTATAATCGATTTTATAAAAAAGAATACCCCGGGGAAGATAGAACTCATCCACAAAAACAACGTTATTGTCTCTGTACCGTCCGGGAAAAATATACAGACCGACAGGAATCTGCCCATGGTTGCCCTTACTGCACATCTTGATAAAATAAATCATTTTGGGGATACAATACCAGGAGAACTCCCGGTGTCCGCAGACGGAACCAGAATTACCGGACAACTGGATGATGCGACAGGGGTCGGGATATGCCTGTATATTGCATTTATGAGCCAGAAAGAAAAATTCCCACCACTCCTGCTATTGTTTTCGGAAATGGAGGAACACGGCCTTTATATAAATCCCTTTCAGGGAGTTGTTTCCGGACTTGGTGCAGTAAGGATATCACGGCACCTTCTCATTACGGGAAGGATTCCTGCCTTACTCCTCACCATCGATACTACCCCGTTTTACCAGGGGACAAATGGGATTTCCCTGTATTCCAGGTTCTGGGAGAAATGCGCATTCGATCCATCTGACAGGATAGTAGCATTTACCGAAAAATTGGAGGATTATTTTCTATCACGGTTTCCTGAAATAAAACATCAGAATAATACAAACGACTATATTACCTATGGGAGGCATTTTAATACGGGGAGAGAGTATACGGTGCCGAGTATTGCTTTAGAACCTGCCATCTATCCGTATCATACAAAAGATGAAGGTGTTTTTATTTCCGATGTTCACCAGGTTGTTGCAATACTAAGAACATTTCTTTTAGAATTTCCATTTCATCTAATGGGCCCGATCTTGTGAACTGGCCAGAAAGAGAAGAACGCTTTCCCAATAAGCTTATAGTAAAGTACCGGGCCATAAAACCTGGCATCTTTTGAAAGATCACGGTTATCCCCCATGGGGAAAAACCGGTTATCCGGGATATACCATCCGAGAAAATCCTTTCGCCACGAAACAACAGTATGCCGTTTATGGGGATTTTCAGCATAAATACCGGTATATTCCGGTATGTGGCGTAAGGGATTTTCACCCTGTATCTCATGTTGTAAAAGTATCCTCTGCACAGGATAGGACAGATGACACCGATTTTTTATCTCTTCTTCTGTTACCCAGGAAACTTCTCCTTCCGGGAGAATCTGGACATTTCCCTGCCGCATCCTGATTCTTTCCCCCGGCACACCGATTACCCGTTTTAAAAGAAGACGTACCTTTGGTCTTCCGAACTTATCTGCATCAATATCCACCTGGGTAAGGGTAAGAAGAAACACGATCTTGTGTATTATTTTTTTGAAAGGTCCCATGGGCTCAAGCCGGGGGTCCGGGTTTTCAAATACTATCACCTCTCCCCGGTAAGGCACCCGGAAATAGCGGTATTTCACTGTTCCCGGCAGAATCTCCGGGCCAAAAACGGTTTTTAATACCAGGGCACGGGTTCCTTCTTCAATTGTCGGGATCATTGAACCTGTTGGGATAACATAGAGTTCAAAAAGAAATTGCTGAAGTAAAATCACAATCACTATTGCCCAGAGAATTGCTTCTATCCATTCCCTTACGATATTCTTTTTTTTAAGTTTTTCTTCTTTTCTTTTCTTTTTTCTCCTGCGCCAGGTTAAATATCTTTCTGTCCATTTTACGAGTTGATTAACGAAAGCATAAAAGGTCATAGTTACTCTCCTGACTGGGTTTCCATGTCTATTATACTCAAATAATAAAAACAAGGTAAAGAGTCTCATAGCCAGAACCATACCCATTCTTTTCGAAGCAGTTGACATATAAGCCTGTAATGACTAAATTCTTATAATGAGAATATTAGAAGCATTAAGAAAACCAATTCGTTACTCCTTTTTTTATGCGACATTCTGGCTTATCGGGATTAATATTTTTCTGTATTTTCTTACTTTTATAAATATTTCTTTATACAGACTATTAGCACTTTATTCAAGTGATGTATTTTTAAAGGGATATTTCTGGCAGCCTTTTACTTATATGTTTATCCACAGCAAGTTAAGCATTACCCATATCCTCTTTAATATGTTCGGGCTTTTTGTCTTTGGCTTCCCGCTGGAAAAGAGACTGGGTAGTGTGGAATTCCTCCTGCTTTACCTTTTTACCGGTACCGCAACGGGAATTATTATGCTTCTATTCGGACTGAACGTCGTGGGTGCATCCGGTGCAATCTTTGGGCTTGTCCTGGGATATGCAACATTTTACCCGGATTCTACACTCCTTCTTGGCTTTTTTATCCCGATTAAAGCAAGAATTGCCGTAATCCTGTTTGTAGTTCTTTCTGTTATTCTTCATTTTATCGACCGCTCTTCCAATATAGGACACCTGGGACATCTTGCAGGATTATTTTTCAGTTCTGTTTATTTTATCGTACGCCTGGGTATAAATCCGGTAAGAGTATTGTTCCGAAAATAGAAGGGTCTTGCCAATCACTGTTTTTTTTCCGATAATGAGACTGATGAAAGGACGTGTCCAGCAGATTCTCTTTATCATTATCCTTCTGTTCTTTATTTTTCCCCTTTATCCGGATTCGGAAAAGCTTACCATTACACTCTGGGGTGAACTCGAACCCTTAATTACCCTTGAAGGAGAGGAATATCCACTTTCAGAAAATGAAGTAATACGCCGGGTACTGGAACATGCCCGGGTAATCTTTTCTGCCATGATTTACGGTTACGGGTTTGCCTATACCCCATATGATAAACAACGCGGTATTTCCGAATATTTTCAACTTGAACCTTTCTCTGAAATAAAATGGGGGGATCCCCATCTTAAAATTATTGCTTCCCGGATTATAGAGAAAAGATTATATGTGACAATCAGCTACCGGTGTATGGATTTCCAGGCATCGAGGCGTGAAGCATGGAAAAGCCTGGCTGTGCCTGCGGCCAGCGGACAGGGCACCGGGGATTATTTTAAAGGATATACAGAAATGACAACTTCCTTTAAAAATGCTCTTAAAGAAGCAATCCGGGATTATATGCGGAAGAGAACTTTTAACAAGCCAAAGGAAATTAAAGGTGAGGTTCTTCTTCTGGAAATGCCAGGCACAATCATCCGTGCGGGTGAATATATAACAACAGCAAAGATAAAAGTAAATATAAAGGAAGTTATCCCTTACAAGGTTTTTTAGATTAATTTTTTATTTCTTTCTCCATTTACTTTTTTCACTTTCTTTATTTATTCCTTGAAAATTTAATCCGTGTGAATTATTCTTAAAAAGAAATGGTGTCCCATGGCTATATGGCATAGCCTTGAACAGGTTTTTATGGAAGGTCATTTCCTATGCCATTATTTTTTAGGGAATTTGTGAAAGGAGAAAACAAATGATGTGGTATATTATCGCGATTATCCTTATGGGAGCAGGAATAGGACTCTATTTTGGTTATAGATCCCAGGGGGAAAAGCTGTTCCAGATTAAAGCAGTACAAACATATCTGTCTTCGGACCTTAAACAGGAAGCAAAAGATGTGGAAGAAGGTCTTGGAGAAAAGGGTTCTTTTAATAAGCTTGCAGAGGTAAAGGGAAAAGTTGTCTGTGATAATCCCCTGACTTCTGAACTGGCCAGAAAAAAATGTATCCATTATTCCATGAGTATTACAAGGAAATGGGAAGAAACATACTGGGACAAGGATTCACAGGGCAGGCGTGTTCAGAAAACACGGCAGGGTTCCGACACCGTAGCCCATAACGAGAGATCTGTTCCTTTTTATATTGAGGATTCGGCAGGAAAAATAAAAATAAATCCTGAAGGTGCGGAAATGATAAGAGAAAAGGTCTATTCGGATTTTAAAACAGGGGAACTTGGCGGGAGTAAGATTTCAATTGGAAGTTTTTCCATAACACTTCCTTCTGTTGCTTCCGTATCCGGCCGCCGGACAATAGGATATGAATATGAGGAATCAATAATCCCTCTTGACAGGGATATCTATATTCTCGGGGAAGCTGCGGACAGCAGTGGCGAGGTTCAAATTCAAAAGCCATCCGAAAAGAAGAATAAATTTATCATCAGTGTAAAGAGCGAGGAAGAGTTGAAACGGGATATTCAGGGTTCCATGACAGCAATGCTTATCGGCGGAATTGTCGCGGAGATTGCAGGCGTAACACTTCTTCTTTTACGGATTTTTAATGTCATACAGGGATAGGGCAGGGGAAGAAGAAACCAGGGAAGAGGGCTGGAAGTAAGAAAGAAAAGGGGGTTTCCGTGCCCGGGTTTTCCTTAAATGATAGAAAAATAAAAAACCAATTGAAAAAATAAGGGAGGATTAATTTAAAATTTTCAATTGATTTTATTGATTAGTCGGTTTTTAAAATAGTGCATATTCCCCAATTTTCATTGACGGTGAAAACTTTATACTTTTCCTGAATACCTGATTGTAGCATCGCATCAATCATAGTAAAAAAACATTGATTTTTTTTTGAAAGTCTGGTACTATTAAACTGTTGAAGATTATATTTCAATAAATAAGGAATTAAAAATGGAAGTATTAAATGCAATCCAGCTCTCCAGGCTTATCGATATGAGTAATCCGGGCAAGGTATTAAATGAAATAAAAAAAATATTTTGCCATCATTACCCGGCAAACCGATTTAATCCGGTGAAATCTTATTTTGTCCAGGTAAAAAGGATTTTCGAGGGGAAATTTAAAGGATATAAAAGATGTAATACCTATTACCATGATTTTAAACATACACTCGATACCCTGCTTGCCTCTGCAAGAATCCTGGATGGCTACAATCTGAAAGAAAAACCAATCCCGGTAAATATGGCCACGAATCTTCTTGCTGCTGCTCTTTTTCATGATGTCGGTTATATTCAGGAAGAGTGGGATAATGAAGGGACGGGTGCGAAATTTACAAAATATCATATCCAGCGGAGTGTTGAGTTTCTCCTGAAACACCAGGATAAACTGAGAATTGACAAGGATAATATCGAAATGATTAACCGGTTTATCAGGTGCACAGGATTTGCCTCGGAAATGCTTTTAATTAAGTTTCTTTCAGAACAGGAAAGAATAACAGGAGCAATCCTTGGAACAGCAGATCTTATGGGGCAGATGTCAGACCGGACCTACCTGGAAAAACTCCTTTTTCTTTATTATGAGTTTAAAGAAGCAGAAATCGAGGGATATGAAACGGAATTTGATGTTATAAAAAAGACAATTGATTTTTATGAAATGACAAAGGAAAAATTCAAAAAACCCCTTATGAAAATGAATACATATGTACTGTATCATTTTAACAAGAGATATGATATTCATCATGATCTTTACGGGGAGACCATAGAAAGACATATTAATTACATTAAGCGGATTATTTCAGATAGCAGTACGAATTTTAGAAGAAAACTGAACAGGGCTAATTGGGTGGAAGAGTACGTTTATTCCTGAATAACCTTTCAATCTTCTCAATTTTCCATTTTTATTGACAACAGGGGAAATAGCTGTTATTTTTATAATAACGAAAAAGAGTAAACAGTATATGTCCTGGCAGTACAGGAATGGCTCTGGCAGACGATTGACGGGCTTAATAACAGCATCAATAATACAAGACCATGGGATTTGCTGAAACAGGATTCATCCACTCTTTTACAGGATAGATTGAAAGCCTTGGTGTGAAAACTCATTGAATTCGGGTGCCGGCTCAGTCCTTTCCTGCCGGATACAGAAGAGGAGATTATTGACAGGTTTCATTCGACACCGATAAGACGGGACACCCGATGTTTCCGCAAAAAGAGTAAAGACGTCATTCCTATTCCAGGAGATTAAGCATCTTTTCCGTTGCTTCTGCCGCGGCAAGAACCTGGTCTGAATGGACCCCTTTTGTGACAAATGTCGTATGATTTCTCCATGTTATGGAACATTGCACCAGGGCATCGGTTTTCCCCCCGGGCGGAATATTAACCTGGTAATCCACCAGTTCAGGAAGATTGAACCTGAGTTTACTCGCAATCTTTTTTATTGCATCCATAAACGCATCATAACCACCATCTCCCTGGCCTGTTTCCTCATATACTGTTTCCCTGGTATCAGCCTGCATTTTGTAATTTATTTTGATTGTGGCAATGGATTTAAGGCCTTTACCTGAAACAATAATACAGGCATCTATAGAAAATTTTCTCTGTTCGGGCCGTTCAAGAACATCGGAAATAATATACGGCAGATCTTCCTTTGTAATAATGGCCTTTTTATCCCCCAGTTCGACAATACGTTCAAGAATTTTATTCTGCTGGTCTTTTGTTAATTCGATGCCAAGTTCCTTGAGGTTGTACTCAAGATTCGACTTCCCGCTTAGTTTTCCCAATGCATAATGCCGTTTCCTGTCAAACCGCTCCGGCAGGAGGGGATTTGCATAAAGATTGCCCTTTTTATCACCATCTGCATGAATTCCCGCAGTCTGGGTAAATACATTTATCCCACTAATCGGTTTATGGAACGGCAGCCGTTTACCTGAAAATACCTCAACCGTTTCACTCATCGCACAGAGTTTCTTTTCGTCTATATTGGTTTTCATCTTAAGAAAATCATGGATGCACACCACTGCTTCATCCAGGGGAGTATTCCCTGCCCGTTCACCCATCCCGTTAACCGTGCAATGAATGCCGTGAATCCCTGCACTCACGGCAGCAATGGTATTGGCTGTCCCGAGCCCGTAATCATTATGAGCGTGAAAATCAAAATGAAGGTCCGGATAACGCCGGATATGTTCGGTAATAAAGGAAGTCACCTGTGTGGGACAGAGGATGCCGAGAGTATCCGGGAGCATGAACCGTTTAATCGGTGTATCCTTTAATGAATCAATCAGTGTATAGATATATTCCGGGCATTCAAGCATACCGCCGGACCAGATTTCAAGATAAATATTACATCTGAACGATTTTTTTTCTGCATAGTCAACCGTTGCAATAATATCCCGGATATGTTCTTCCGGGGTTTTATTCAGTTGTTTTTTCACATGATTAAGAGATCCCTTGGCCAGTAAATTCATTACCTTGCAGCCGGTTTCCTCCATCCAGTCCACGGACTTTATATTGTCAGTAAATCCCAGTATCTCAATCCTGTCACCATACCCATGTGACAGGGCCCATTCCATGGTTTTGGCCACTGTCTTCTGTTCCCCTGCACTCACCCGCGCACTGGCAATTTCGATTCTGTCCACTTTCACTTCTTCCAAAAGCATTTTCGTAATAGTGAGTTTTTCCGCGGATGTATAACTCACATCTTTCATCTGTTCACCGTCCCTTAATGTTGTATCCATTACTTCTATCATGTTCCACCTCCATAAAATAAAAAAGCCGTGGGATTCTGCCCACGGCTTAGCAATTATCTTTTGTCGTTTCCCTCAAGCCGGGGCTTCTTTATGGGTAATGCCAATAATAATAGCGATTATGGTTATTATTATCCGGATTGGGGAAATAAAAATGAATGTATTCAATAGCCCATTACATTGTTTCATTTTAAAGAAAATAACATATACGAAAAAAAGTGTCAAGCAGGAAGAAGTAAAAATCAGGGATCTTTTTCTTTGTTATTTATTTTAGCAGTGAATTTTCCTGCCAGCTTTCTCAAATCACGCATTCTTACTCTCATCGTACCATCAACCTCAAGAGAAATAACTGCTTCCGGCGTATACTGTTCAAGTGCATAAAAAAAGGTATCGAAGTCTATTACGCCTTTTCCGATCGGCCAGTGATGATCTGCTTTCCCGTCATTATCATGGAGATGTACATGTTGGAGCCGGGCCCCCATAGCTTTTACCCATACAGGGGCACTATCATCCGCGAAAAGATTCAAGTGCCCGATATCAAGACATAAACCGAAAAATGGGTTATTCACCTCATCAATAAGCCGTATAAGAAGATCCGGCGTTTTTTCAATCGTATTCTCGATTACAATACCAATACCGGCTTTTGCCCATCGTTGAATTTCCTTTTTCCAGTATGCAGAGGTTTGTTTAAATCAGATATCCTGTCTTGCAAACATATCAACCTCGGCGGTAAATCCGCTGTGCAGGACAACGCGGAATGCATTCAAATGAACAGCGGCATCGAATATCATATCTATCCGCTTTTCAACAGCACGGCGAATTAAGTGGTCAAAATGAGCATATTCAATACCAACAAACGGTCCGTGCAATACTATCTGGCCGCTGAAACTGGATCGAACAGTCCGGTGTACGGAAATTCGATGTATCCATGCCTGTTTTGATTGTACACCAACCAATCCGTAACTTCCTAATTCGACTTCGGCATTAAGCTTTTTTATTTCCGGCAGGAAGGGAATTTGCTCATCTTCACCACATATACTTATCATTACCTTCATTCATCATCCTTATTCAATAAAAATGCTTGCTTTGTATTATCACGTTTTTACAGATCATGTTACTTTTTATTTTTAAACCTGTAAAGAGAATAAAACCGGGAAAAAATCTTATTTTATAATATTCCAGCATACAGCCATTTCCTGCCGTTTTTCTCTTTTTTTTAAAGTTTTCTGCAGGAATATCTTTTAAACCTCATAAAATCTGTTATAATACTAACAAGAATCCTGAACCTGTTGCGTTGGGAGCAGATAAAAGGTGAAAAAAGTATAAAAAAAATGACAAAATAAAAAAAAGCAGTTACAATATAATTATAGAGGTGGTGCTCAACATTCGTTGAGCCCCAATTGTAGTTTTATAGAGGTGGTAAAGAGGAATACCAATGGCTTTCAAGAAATTAAGTGCCCAGGAAATATCAGAGGTTATTGCAAAAATAAGATCCAAATATGATTTTTACTGCAAAACCTTTTACAAACCAAGCCGGTTAAAACAGGAGTTTGAAAACCGCTACCGGGATGCCTTAAAACAGGGATTTGATGTTTCCAATTTTCTTCTTGCAGAAATAAGTGTTATAGAAGAACTTGTTAAAAAAGAAGAGGATAAGATTGCGCAAAGCAAACCTGTCCAGGAAAAGCCGAAAGAGGATTTTGCAGATAGAATTATTTTAGAAAACCTTAAAAAGATAGAGAAATATCCCACTGTTCACATTCATAAGGATTCTTCGGAAGAGATAAGAAGACTTGTCGGGGGGCTTAAGAAAATATATGATATCCATATTCCTGAACTTCACAGTCTTTTTAGAAAACTCGATTCAAATCCGAATTTCAAATATATGGAAGTATATGAATCCCGACTGCGTATACTTGCAGATGTGGGAAAGGGACTTGTTCCAGCTCAACTTACCCGGTTTTATGCATACCTGAACAAATTTCCCCGGGATTACAGAGCAATCGACTGGGAAGAAAAGCAGTATATTTTAGAATCATCCTTTCTTCTTCATGATCTGCACAACACCCTTATGAATATACTTGAAGAAACCCCAGGGCTATCTCCTGATCTTAAGGACAATTTAAAGAACATTATCGATTATATCAATAGTATGATCGAAGATTTCAGACTTAAAGATCTGAAGAGAAAGATGTAGGAGTGTATATCCTGTCCTGATTTTATACCAGCTTCCTTTTCCTGGTTTTTACTTTTATGTAAAAAGCGAAGACTGCCTTTACATCATGCTTTCTTACCTTAGAACCGCCATACATCATCTGAATAACAACCTGAATAAACTGCCCGACAGGATAATCCGGTTGCAGGGAATTCTGCTCTATCTGCTTTCCCCATTCGATCCAGCCAATTTCTTCCGGAAGATGAAATCCCTTTCTTTTATGCTTTTTTATTATTTTTCTTAAAAGCATAATAACAGTATGCCGGTTTTTTTTGAAAACATACTTTATAACATATGCAGAACGGAAAAAGAAAAAAACCAGGGCTAATACAAGAAATCCATAAAGGAAATAAAGCGGATTGATGTTGATCCAGAATGAAAAATCCTTTGATTCCTTTGCAGTGACCACAGGATCACCCATTAAAGCAGAAATCTGCTGTTGTGTCATTGAATTAAGAGTAATGTTCTTATTATACAAAATACCGGTCCCGGTAACCGTATAGAATTCCGGATTTACGGCAGGGGTCGCTTCTTCTATGGTCCATCCCGTATCATCATACCAGACCTCCGGCCAGACATGGGCAGATAAACCGGTGATTGTTATCTTGAATCCGCTGAATGTAGTCTGCTCTTCACGGGGATGTGGGATTACGGCAAGAAAACCGGTCGCATACCTGGCCGGAATATTATTGAAACGAGCAAGGATGATTAACGCGGTTGCAAAGTGGACACTATAGCCCTCTCGTGTATTAAAAAGGAAATTCTCAAGAAAGCTTTCATTTTCCCGTATCCCGCCCGTATCAATATTATAAGAATAATTCAAGGCAAGATCCTGCTTTATTTTTGCTATCTTTTTGCGCGGATCTGGAATAGAGGTATATGTTCCGGCCAGTTGTTTAATTTGGGGAGAAATCATTACCGGCACCTCTATATATGGAGTAAATGTTTCCGGCTGCACAGGCTCTTTTTTTTCTTCCTTTAAATAAAAAACATCACCGGAAAGAAGCATATCGGTATTATCCAGATAGAATCCTTTATCAAAATCACCAAATATCACCTTTGGCGGGGTTCTCATAAATCGAAAAGACACGGTATCCAGGGTATGGGGCAGAAGGTGATAATACTCCCCCAGCACCTTTAAAGCGATTTCATTATCTGCTTTGTTTCCTGTTCCTTCAAACGCAGGAATACTAACCGGTTCAGATGCTACCGGTTCGCCCCCGGTCAGATTTTTCTTTTCCTCCTGTTCTGCTATAAAAAGATCATACGCAGGGGTTTCCCATGTATTATTTTCAAAGTATTCGTAAATTCTTGTCCTTAAATAGATCGTCCTGTCGCCGGGATTCGCCTGAACTTCGAAAAGGGGAATGGAGGAAAGCACCGGTGTGGAGCCCAAATTTCTTCTAAATTCATCGTCAAAAGCAAAGCCATACTCAGGAAGTTCATACATCAAGGGAATCTGCGGAAAAAGCTTCGAAATAACATTCCTGAGTGATGTGGAAAGTGTATCAATAACTTTGCTTCTCTCTATCTGCACCATCGAATGGAATCCCCATCCAGTACCCAGGCACAAACCGATAATGACCGAGGAGATGAGAATGTTCCCCACTCTATTCCCCTTATCCAGGTACCGGAAAGCGATATAAACAAGATAGAGTACAATAAGGACAAGAGAAATAAAATAGATTGGGATAAATTGAAAAATTAAACCGGAAAGAAGAGAGATAATAAAAGCGATCCCGATGAAAGGACCTGCATAATCTCCTTTAATAATGGTACAGGAAAAGGTAGTTGAAAAGAATGCCAGGAAAAGAATAAAGAGATTCGATAACCGGCCCGGGTTGCGTAAATTTGCCTGCATCTCCTTAAAAAGAACCCTGTATGCGTTTGCAGGGGTAATGAGTATCCCGATAATAATAAGAAATACAAACAGAAATGAATAGACACTTGATATTGTGATACAGACACGCTTTATTTTCTTTGATGTATACTCGGAAAGAATTGCGATCGATGGTTTTATAAAGACAAGTATAAGAACAAGTACAATGGAAAGATGAGATTTAAAAGCTATTTTTACAAGGAAAGGAATTACAAAGGCAAAAATATATGCAAGTACATATCTGAATAGAATTTCTCCTGATAATTTTCGTTTTGAATCCGGTTTTAATCCTTTTTTTTCACTCATGGAATTCCTTTTCAAGCTCTTCTACTATCGTATCTGAATGGTTTATCACAATAATTCTTGCACCGCGGTTTTTAAGGGAATAAAAAAATTGAAGGTTTCTCTCTTTTTTATCCGGGGAAAATCCGGATTGATTAAACACAACAGTAAAGATAATATCCGTGCCCAAAGCTGCCTGAATGAGGTTAAAAAGATCAATATCCAGGTTATGCGTGATAAAGAAGATGGAGTTTGAATCTATTTTTTCTCCCTTTTCTTCTATTTTATAAAGTCTGGAAAGCGGGATGGTGTCCTGAAAAATGAGATTTGTCGTAGAATCATAAAATTCCTTGAAATCACCGGCGTCTTTACCGTAAAAATTGAAAAACTCTCTTCCAGGGGCTTTGACAGAGGTTTTTATCTCATGATCCAGAAAGTATTTTACCAGTGCAGTAAGTATTTCGACAGAGGTATCTTCGATTTCCAGTTCACTTACATACTTTTCCTGCGATTTGGTCAGGTCAAAATAGATCCTTACCGCGGGCCGGGGTGATGTATCAAACTGCTTCATATATGGTCTGCCGGTAATAGCGAATTTCTTCCAGTATATATGTTTAATTGCCTCCCCTTCCCTGTACTCTTTTAACTGGTCGAACATCGCATAATCCGGTTCCCCGCCAAACGGTAGTCCCTTGTCCCCACCGGCAATATCTTCCATTCCCGGTGAGAAATTGGTCAATTCAAGGATTCTCGGGTATACATAGAAGGTATTGTGCCAGACCTTTAACTTGAACCGGATAAAATGAAGCAGATCCTCTATGACTACTTTTTCCAGTCCTACAGTATAGATTCCCCTGTACGGGCAGTTAATAGTAAAGAGCTTTTTAAACTCACCTCCCGGCTTTATAAACACCGAGTATTCGGGAAGATGCATATCCATAAGGGGGGTAATTGTTTTAAAGCTCATATTTACATGGGGAAAGGGGAGCTTCGTTTCATTGGTAAAGTGAATCGTATATTCCACATTTTCCCCTTTTACCGGGTGCTCGGTGCTGAAATTCTGCGAGAACCTGGCATTGGTATAGGTAAAGAGAAGCATAAAAAAAGACATAACAGGGTAAAGAAGCAGGGCAAAAAAAATCATATAAATAAACCTGTCAAAATATGTTCCTGCAAGAAAAGCAATAAACACACAAAAAAAATAAATTGTCATTGCCCGTAATTTGACCGGATATTTCCCATTCATTTATATACCTCTTCCTGCTATCCTCTGATCTTTCCCTCCTCCTGATTTTCCACATAAACCGGTATTATTCCACTCCAGTTGGAATCTCTATTTCCTGCTTGATTCTGGAAATAATCATTTCCGGGGTCTTGTTTTCTATTTTTGCTTCTGCGGATAATACAAGCCTGTGGGCAAGAACAGGTTGAGTCATTTTAAGAATATCTTCGGGAATAACATAATCTCTCTTTTTTAAGAAAGCCTGGGCCTGGGCAGCGAGAAGGAGATGCTGGGAAGCCCTTGGACTCAATCCGAGTTTTACATTCTTATTTTTTCTCGAACCCGCAGCTATTTTCACTATAAAATGCTTGATACTGTCTACTACACGAATTTTCCTTATAATTCTGCGGATTTCAATAATATCCTGTGGAGTAGCAACAGGCTTTAATTCCAGGAGTGGATTTTTCTCCTGAAACCTGTTTAGCATCAGGACTTCATTATCTTCATCTAAATACCCGATTGAAAAGGAAATTCCGAACCGGTCTACCTGCGCTTCGGGAAGGAGAAATGAGCCGACAAAGGTTACCGGATTCTGTGTGGCAACAACAAAGAAAGGTTCTTTTAATTTATAAGTAATACTATCCACGGTAACACTCCCTTCCTGCATCGCCTCAAGAAGACTGGACTGTGTCCGGGGAGAAGCCCTGTTCAGTTCATCTGCAAGGATAAACTGATGCATAATTGCACCCTCTTTAAAGATAAACTCCCTCTTTTCATTACTCCAGACTGTCATGCCAACAATATCCCCGGGAAGAAGATCCGGAGTAAACTGAATCCTTCCGAAATCAAGCCCTATACTTTGTGCAAGACAGCGGGCAAGGGTTGTCTTTCCAACACCGGGGATGTCTTCTATAAGAACATGAAGCCCGGAAATAAAGCCAATGATCAAGGTCTGTATCTGGTATTCTTTCCCTACAAAGACTTTGGAGATATTATTAATAATCCTTATAACGATATCTGCCTTTTCTGATATTATTTTCTCTTCCATACAGAAAAGCGTAAAACACCTTATGATAAAATTCAAGGAAAAAAAGATAAACTTGTTTTTTTACCCGCTTTTTGAAATTCTTTCCCAGTAAAGCATCTGGTCGTCCATGATCTTTTTAATTGTTTGATGAAATAGATAATCCCCCTCTTTTATTTCAGGTTTGTATTCATTGAGTGCTGTGGTAAACTCGGCTTTATAAAAATTTATTTTGTTCATAAGAAGGGAGTTCTTTCCCAGGGTATCCACTATCCTCCTGGCCTGTACTTCCGCCTTTTCCAGCTGACTGTTATTGGAAAGGATAACCGCGATATCACCATCCCCGCAAATTCCAAGGTAATCCGTTTTCCTTATACATTTTCTGATAAGTTCATAAAAAAGAGAAAAAGCCATTGTCTGTTTTAATTTATTCACTGCAAATCTCGGCACAAAAAAAGTAATCATGATTAAAGAGAATGTTCCCCCGTATCGCTTAATCTCATCTGCTTTGACGTTTATCTTTTCCATAATAGCATCTTCATTAAGTATCTTCTTTTTCCCCATTCGTGAGAAGAGATTTATGATTTTCATAAAAATGAAATAGTACAACCCCTGGAGAATCATCGTAATAGCAAGATTCGGGATGGCGAGGAGGACAAGAATAACAGGTGATATTTTTGACTGTCCCATAAATGAATCAGGAAGAATCCAGAAGAGGAGAAAATATGAAGAAAGAAAAATAACAAGGAGTTGAAGCGGTGGCCTGTTTTTATAATTATTTTTTATGGCAATAATGAATTCTGCTTTAATTAAAATCATACTTATAAATGATCCGAAGAATATCGCAAGACCAATCAGAAATATGTTGAGGTTATTGGCGTACTTGAAGAATAAAAACAGCAATAGTAACAGGTTTGAAAAGAGAATACTTATAATAAATGCGACAATAATAACAGTCACAAGCCTGGAAGTAATAATGGAGATATTTTCTTCGGTTCTTTTATTCGCCATTGATACAGTACTCCTTTCATTCTTTTCCCATTTTTAAGTATATAGCTTGAATACATGATCGCAAATATATTTTTATTTTTTTTCTCCGGTGGATCGATTAGAAAGTAATTTTCTAGCAACATTTTCACCGCTTTCCCGTATAATATTACAGATGAAAAAACAAGGTAGACTCCTGCTTTTTTTAAAGAATAAAGGTGATGAATACCAGCGAAAAGAGCTTTTTTCTGAAATATGGCAGGTTTATTATTCAGGATTAATTCTTTTTATACGTTCATTTCCAAGGATAAAAGATGAAGCAGATGATCATGCACAGGAAATCTTTATGAAAGTTTTTTTATCCCTGGATAGCTATAATCTATTTTATTCATTTTCAACCTGGTTTTATCGTATTGCCCGCAATTACTGTATAGATGTTTTAAGAAAAAAAACAACACATGAAGGGAAAAACGTAAATATAAGAAAAATCGAAAAGAGTAATCAATTATCGCCGGAAGATATATTAATACAAAAAGAGGAATTATATATTTTAAACAAATTTATAAACAAGGTTTCTGAAAGAGAAAAACAAATTCTCATACTGCGGTATTCGGAAAATCTGAAATACAGGGAAATTGCAGAAATACTTCAATTAAACAGTTCTACTGTCAGATCCATTGTAAGAAAACTAAAGATGGACTGTAAAAAATATCTGGAGAAAGAATATGAAAGATAAATGGGATAAACTATTATTAAGATTGTTTCATATAAAGAAAACATCAATAAAAATTCCGGAAATCCCTGATAAAATTATACCGGAGTTCAGATCCGGCCAGCGACTGGGTTTTTCAATCAGTTTTGTGGTAATTATTGCTTTCTGTTTTGTTTCGTTTATTTTATTTACTTTTATTATAAATGATTATGAGGTCCCCTTTTCAACAGTTTACAGTAATTTTATAGAGAAATTTAAGCTGGGCGAAAAAATTATAGAGGGTATTTCTTATTTACAGGATAGTTTTATCGGGAATCAATTATAAAAAAACAATAAATTTTGAGTAATTTTCAACAAAGAACATTATTTTCCGTATAATATTATAGAAATACACCACAATCTCAGGTTACGAGATGAAACAGGAGGTTTATATGTATCGAAGCTATTTTTTTACTGTAATAGGAGTATTGGGGATTTTACTCGGAGCATGCTTTACTACCGGAGTATCTATTCTCATTTTTCTTAATCTACTCTCATTCGGAATAATCACTTTAATCCCGGTTATTCTGTCGTTAAGTTCATATTCTCCAGCAGAAATTGCAGAAAACTTTGTTATTGCTTTCAGCAGGAAAGAGAAAACAAAAAATCAATATGAAAAAGCACTTATTTTCTTCAGAGCATTACAAAAATATTCAATCGGTGCCGCTGTAATTGGAATTCTTATTGCTTTTATAGCGATGCTGGTTAAAATTGAAGATAAAAGCATGATTGGATACGGGCTTTCTGTTTCTTTCACGAATGTTCTCTATGCTGCTACTCTTATACTCCTTATTGTTGTTCCATTTACCACTGCATTAAAGAAAAAACTTGCAGAGTAAATTCCTGTTTTTCTTATTTTGTATTGCAGGCGTAGCCAAAGCCATACTCCTATACATTTTCTGCACAATAGTTTATAAAGGAGTGAAGAAGGAAAACAATAGTTCAAATGGCTTTTTATACTGTACAAAAGGATAAAATAATCGTCCATATCAGGGTAACCCCGGGAAAACCGGTGAATAAGATTGCCGGTATTGCCAATAATGAACTCTGCTTATACATTAAAGCACCACCGGAAAAGGGAAAAGCCAATAAGGAAATACTGAAATTCCTTGCAAAAAAGCTCGATATTTCACGTACAGATATCGAAATAAAAGCCGGCCATGCGAATAGACATAAAACATTACTTTTCCCTGCCGGCAGTAGAGAAAAATTGAAAAATCTCGCCGGTACATTATCGGCAGAGGAATAGAAAAGGAGGCAGTATGAAAAGTTATAGAAAAGAATTATGGTTCGAGACAAAAGAAAGGAGAGAACTCATAAACATTACCCCGGATATTGCAGAATGTTTAAAAGCCAGCGGAATTAAAGAAGGGCTTCTTCTCTGCAATGCCATGCATATTACGGCAAGTGTTTTTATCAATGATGATGAGTCCGGGCTTCACCAGGATTTTGAGACATGGCTGGAAGGATTGGCACCGGAGAAACCGTATTCCAGATATCTTCATAATGGTTTTGAAGATAATGCAGATGCACATTTAAAACGGACAATTATGGGAAGAGAAGTGGTGGTGGCAATTACCGGGGGCAAACTCGATTTTGGCCCCTGGGAACAGATCTTCTATGGGGAATTTGACGGCAGGAGAAGAAAAAGGGTACTGGTAAAAATAATAGGTGAATAAAGCAGTTTATGTTCTTCATCATAAATTTCCGGAATGAATTGCAGATTTCCCTGGAATTTATCATGCTTATTATACTATATTATATATTGATAATAATTATTATCAGGCAAGTGGTTAACCCCCTTGACAAAATTATTATTGATTTATATAAATAGAGTAATTATGGGGGCGTAGCTCAGTTGGCTAGAGCGTATGAATGGCATTCATGAGGTCGTGGGTTCGATTCCCGTCGCCTCCAGGATAATACCGGTGCTGTACCACCTGCCGGTCATTGAAATGATAATGGGTGTATGAACATCCCGGTATATTTCAAGACAAACAATACGGGATTTCATAAAAAAATCACTCATTGCAAAAAATAGATTGTATTAATTGTGGAAAATGGCGGATAAATTTAAAGGCGAATTAGATCCACAGATTGCAGAACTCCTTACCGTTAATGATGGCCAGGAAAATGGGACAAATCCCGATTTTGGGACGCTTTCAGGTGAAGCGGGTTTAAAAGTACAGAATCAGACAAAAGCAGCGGAAAAATTTCATAAAATTAAAATAATTGAAGAAAAACCAAAACCACTTTTTAATGACAAGGATTTTTACAAAAAAGCGATCCAGGGCGAAGGTGAATCGACAAAACGTGTGCACGATTTTTTAACACAATTTTTGAATGCAAAAGACCCGCAGGATAAATCCATGTACAGGGCGCGCCTGATTCCTGCTTTCTGGGATCTTGCTTCCAGTATTTCCGGTAAAATTTCCATGAAATTACCACTCTGCAAGATTTTACTCCTCCGTTACGGCATACTCTCCCCTTCTCTTATTACCCCGCCACAGCAGGAGATGTTAAGCAAAATTATATTAAACAACAAGACCGGCCACCCCCTTTATTACATAGATGAATGGCTAAAAAGAATAGCATCTGGTGAAGAGAACATCTCTGCCACAGATGAATTAAAACGGACCCAGAAGGACAGTAATCAAAAAATACTTGATAAAATGGACCAGACAAAGGGGCAGAGAGATTCGGAAATCCTTTTATTAAAAAACAAGCTGACCGAAAGGGATGCATGTGAAAACCAGCTTGTCCTCTGTGTGAAAAATATAATGAATCATCCGGCCCAGGGTCTTGAAGGCCTTGGGGAACCATATAGCGGGGATCAAAAGCGGAGTATGACATCAATAAATGAGATTTTAAGAAAACTGGGTTTTCTTGACAGGGATATTTCCAGGTCGTATAACACTCTGCAAAACCTGGAACAGAATATCAATATGTTGAACAAAAAGGCAGATGGTGTCCAGGTAACTGCTGTTGATTCGGAACAGGTGATATCCGAATTTAATACAATCCGCCAGATGTCAAAACTCTGTGTGGGACGGAAAGGAAATCATTTCCCCATATTGATGAAGCATTATTTACGTCCCAATATCCGTGACCTGGGAATACGGGAAAATATAATTAATGAACTGGCCTTTGTGGAATCCCTTGATGCCGGACTTTTTTTGCGTACCTATAAAAACCAGACAACAAGGATTATCCCCAATATCCTTATTTTACCGAACTTTGGCGAAAAAGGAATTTGCTGGGAACCGTTTGAGCGGAAAAACAGGTCATCAAGCCGGGGAAGGGTGGCAATTCCATTGTATCCCAAAAACCTCCATATTGCCGTGATTTCAGCATGCGCGGATTTAAGGTGGCAGGTTGCAAAAGAGAAAGCTCTTCACTACTGGATGGAAGAAGGGATTACCGGAAATTATTACCAGTGGTTCCAGAATCAGAAACTCCGGGGTGATGTAAAGGAATACTTTATAAACGATTATATCCTCTGGATAACAAGAGAAAGCGAAGGAACCCAGAAACTTGACAGAACAGTACGCGGGATTTTCTGGCGTTTAATGCCTTTTCCGCAGGAATTGAAGGATAAACTCAGAAACAGGGGCTATGTATATAATGAATTATTTAAAAAAGACATAAATATCTCCAAATCGGATGGATATTAAGAACCCGGGAATTTTAACTATATAACCACGGATAGAAGATTAATTCTCTTTTTATGTAAAAAACCAGTTTACGAAATTGCCCCCTTCGTACCCCAAACACTTGACAGTATTATTCCGCTGTTATACCTTACGATAACAAAGTAGCTGGCATGATATTACAATGTGAACAGATATCAAAAAACTACAAGGCCGCGGATGGCCGGACAGAAATAAGTGTGCTAAAAGATATTTCCTTTTCTGTCAAAGAAGGTGAATCTGTTGCCATCCTCGGACCTTCGGGGTCAGGCAAGAGTACGTTGCTGCATATTACAGGACTCCTCGATTATCCGTCCTCCGGGAATGTTTTTATAAATGATAACGATGTTACCCTTATCCCGGAAAAAGAACGCGATATATTAAGAAACCGGGTTCTCGGATTTGTTTTTCAGCTTCATTACCTGCTCCCCCAATGTACGGTTATGGAAAATATTCTTATCCCTACATTGCCCCGGGCAAACCGCCGGAGCCGCCGGAATGCGGAAAAGCGGGCAGAGTACCTGATTCACCGCGCAGGGCTTGACTCCAGGATTTACCACAGGCCATGGCAGCTTTCCGGTGGGGAACTCCAGCGTGTTGCATTTATCCGCGCACTCATCAATTCACCAAAGATCCTGCTTGCTGATGAACCTACCGGTGCCCTGGACCACCGTACATCAGTTACCCTTGCCGATCTCTTAATAGAGTTGAACAAAGAAGAAGGGATAACACTCATCGTCGTGACACACTCGATTGAGCTTGCAGAAAAAATGGACAGGGGATTCATCCTTAAAGACGGTATATTAAAAAATAAATGAGAATTCACACACTCATAAAACAGAATATTATCTATCACTGGAAAACACATCTTAGCCTGTTTCTTGGAACTGTCCTGACCTCTGCAATTCTTATCGGTGCTTTGACTGTGGGCGATTCGGTACGGGAAAGCCTTAAAAAGATGACACTCAAACGGCTTGGGAATACTGTTTATGGCATGGAACTTAAAGAGGGTTATGTCCGGGCTCAACTGGCAGGGAATATTGAGGAAAAAATAAAGACCCCGGTCGCCCCTGTTCTTGGGCTTACCGGGATTGTCACCCTGGACGGGGGAAAAATAAGAACACCGGGAGTACAGGTATATGGTATTGACAGGAAGTTTTCCCTGCTTACCGGTAATCCGTCAGCCTTTCCCGGTCTTGAATCCGGTGAAGCCCTTATCAACAGGCGGCTTGCTCAAAAACTTGACCTGGAAGCAGGGAATACCTTTCTGTTAAGGGTTCAGAATGCCGGCATCATCCCTTTAAATGTGCTGTTTTCCGATACGAAGGGGACAGATACCATTTCTTTCCGGTTAAAGGTAAAAGCAGTCCTGGAAGATGACCAGCTTGGGGAATTCAGTCTACGGATACACCAGGTTCCCTCTTTAAATGTATTTCTCCCGGTTGAGGATATCCACCCGGTATTAAAAATAAAAGGGAAAGCGAATATGCTCCTTATTGCATGGAATGGAAAGAAAGGTCCTTCCCTGGATGCAGTAAACCTCGCATTAAAGGAAACATGGACACCACTTGATGCGGGAATAACACTTGAAATGTCCGGTAATTCCATACTGCTCAGATCGGAAAAGATATTCATTAACTCAACTATTGCAGAGGCAGGACTTCAACTTCACCCTCGTGCAGAAGGGATTTTTACCTATTTTGTCAATGAGATGAGCTCCGGGAAAAGGATAACCCCTTACTCTTTCGTTTCCGCACCGGGACCCGGGGGCATATCTGCTTCCATAAAGGATAATGAAATAGTAATAAACGAGTGGCTTGCCAGGGATCTGGAAGTAAGACCTGGTGACAAACTCAATCTAACCTATTTTGTCCCGGGAGCAGAAGACCGGCTGGATACGGAATCATCCGAATTTACCATACAAAAAATTATTCCTGTAATAAATACCAATGAAGAAAGATCTGTAGTCCCTCCATTTCCCGGATTATCAGACGCTTCCCAGTGCAGAAACTGGGACCCCGGTATTCCCATTGATCCTGGTAAAATCCGTGACAAAGATGAAGAATACTGGAATAAATACAGGGAATTACCCAAAGCATATATAAGTCTTGCATCTGCCCGTAACATATGGAAAAACCCGTTCGGCACCCTTACATCAATCCGTTATCCGGCAGATAAGATTTCCATAAAACAGATTGAAGATTCTCTTACCGGGCAACTTGATCCCGGGTCATTCGGATTTGAGTTTCTACCGGTGCGGGAGAAAGGACTTTATGCAGGGGAGAATGCAGTGGATTTCGGGGGTCTTTTTATCGGGTTAAGCTTTTTCATTATTACAGCTTCCCTCCTTCTTCTGTCCATGTTTATTTCCATCGAAAAGGAATACCGGGCCCCTGAATTCGGGCTCTTGCGCAGTATGGGTTATTCCAAAGGAAAGGTAATAACGATATTCCTGATTGAAACACTCATCATTATCATTTGTGGTAATCTGGCAGGCATGCCGGCCGGTATTTTGTATAACCAGGGGGTGTTATGGGGACTCAATTCAATATGGAAAGGAGCAGTCGGTACCTCCTCTTTAACACTATTTGTTCATCCGGCCACTATTGGAACAGGTCTGCTTATGAGTCTTGCCGTTACCGTGTTTACCATTTTTGCAGCAGGATGGAAATACTTCACTCTTCCAATCACTCACCTTATAAGGGCAAAAGGGATGGAAGTACCGGGAATGAAAAAATCAACCCCCATAAGAAGCCTGGTGATGATGCTTGCATGCATTCTTCCTGTTTTCCTTATGTTTTTTCTCTCTCTAACTAAAATTATCACTATAGACGAAACACACTTTTTTTTATCGGGTTTTCTTCTGCTCGGGGCATGCATCAGTTTCTGCAACCTGGTTTTAAGCCTTGTAAAAACAGTAAAAAAAGGGAAAAAACCGAATTTATCCAGCCTGGGAGTAAATAACCTTGCGCTGCGGAAAAAGAAGAGTATGGTAACCATAAGTCTTCTGGCTTTCGGTATATTTGTCATTATCTCAGTAGGGGTGTTCCGGGGCAAGCTCCCGCAGAATCCGGAGCTCCGTTCCTCCGGGACCGGGGGATTCAGGTTTTTTGTCGAGACTTCCCTGCCTATTACAAGGGATACATCCGATGTGCTTACCAACCAGTTTGCATCCGCCACCGGCACTTCATTTGTTTTCATACGGGTGCAGGAGGGGGATGATGCAAGCTGTCTTAATCTGAATTATGTGGAAAAGCCCAGGGTGCTGGGCGTAATGCCGGATGAATTTGCAAAAAGGGGTTCATTTTCTTTTACAGAGGTTCCGGATTCCCATTCAAAAAAGAATCCATGGCTCTCCCTGCATGAGAAACAGGAAAACGGTATTATCCCTGCTATTGCGGACCAGACAGTCATTACCTGGAGCCTCGAGAAAAAGATTGGCGATATCCTGCTTATAAAAGATGAATCCGGGAAAGATATCCCTGTAAAGTTTGTTGCCGGTCTTGAAAACTCCGTTTTCCAGGGGAATATAATTATCTCCGATGAATTTTTTAAAGAACTCTACCCTTCTGTAAGCGGATACAGGCTTCTTCTGGTAGATGTCCCGGAATCCGGGGCCATGGATTTTGCACAACGCCTGGAAGATCGTTTGAAAATCCTCGGCCCGATTATAGAAACAGCTGAACAACGGCTTGAATCGTTTACTATCGTGGAAAATACCTATTTATCAATATTCCTTCTCCTTGGCGGGATTGGAGTGCTCCTCGGTTCCCTGGGATTCGGGATTATTGTTTTAAGAAAGATAATGGAATCAAAACAGGAATATGCTATTCTCCGGGCCGTGGGATTCAGCCGGCTTTCCCTGTTTTTCTCTGTTCTTATTGAAAATAGTTATCTCCTTTTTTCAGGGCTTGCCTGCGGACTTTTTTCCGGAATTGGAGCATTATTATTATATCGAACCTCACAAAGCACCAATTTTTCATTCGGGTTTATTCTGATTATTCTTACCGGCATTCTTATATCCGGGATTATCTGGATATCGGTTCTTGCAATAACAACCTTTTCCCGATCCCTCATCACCGTGCTAAGGAATGAGTGAATTACGGGAGCTTCCATAAAAAAGGCTTTCGATAAGCCTTATTGACAAAGAAATAATTTAAGACCTGCTTAAGATTTGTTAACCACGGAAGGAACACGGAAAGACACGGAAAAGAATCTGTACAAGTAATGTAAAGGCGAAAGTCCTGAACTTTCGCCTTTAGTAACAAAAGAACAGTAAGAGAGTATACTCATATGCCGGTTATAAACTCAACCATATTATCAGGAACAATTACCTTTTTACAAGAACCAGTGTGACATCATCTGAAGTATTTCCGGTATTGCTTCCTGTACCCGGCATAAAATATTGTCTCGAGAAAGGACCAAATAAATTAGCAAGGGCCATAGCATCCTGCAATCGTGTGTTTATCTGGCTTACGGTATCGGGTAATGCATCCATGATACGATCCTTGATACTCCCGCTTTTAACTCCTCCTTCTACCCAGCAGCCATAATAGGCAACATAACCATTCAGTGAACCGGCTGAATTAATATAGGGATAAAGCCAGTACCAGATTTCCGCATCATAGTCAAACCAGTTTGGAACATCCACCCGTACGGGAATCTTAAGATGAATGAATCTTCTATTATCATTGGGATGACTGCTGCCGCCTTCCGGCCACAGGTCCCAGGTTATTACGGGTGTTCCCCTTAAGGAGATACGGTTTACAGAAGAAACATAATCACCTATTTCATCCCGCAGACCGAAACTTCCAAGAGCAAGGGAAAATTCATTATTAAAACGCCTGACAACCAGTATTGAAGAAGTCTTGTCATTCATAAAATTACCGACATAACTTGTCCAGACAGATGTACTGGGCGAAGATGGATTTGTGGGGTAGCATGAATACCGTCCCAAATATCTGTCATGCTGGAATAATACTATTGTACCCCCAATTTCCGTTGAACTTGCATCAACGTAAAGGGAAGAGATACAGTCATGCATCGATGCAGACCGTAAAGTCGAAGAGCGAATTAACCGGTAAACCCAACCCGGACCATGATTTATATAATATGATCTTCCATTATAATTTGAATGTTGATACACCCTTGTCCAGATACTGTCAATATCAGTTCTTCCGGGAACAACAGTGCCCAGCATTTTAATAGCTTCATCAATGATTTTTGTGGTGTTTGTATCAAGTTTTTCTTTGGCAATTATTTTATTTATTGTCTCTTCGATAAGCAACTGTTTTTCTATATCCGGTTTTTTACGATATTCGGAAACCAGTGCATTCAATACATCGAGCGGTTTTTTCTTAATCAAGTCCGGACCAAGCTGCACCTTTTTTTCTACAAAAAAGTCTTCGTCATTCAGCTTGATTTCGGCCGGGGTAAGCTTATTTTTATCTACCAGCAGTTTGGATAGTACAGGAGGTTGTGTCACAACCGTCCCATATTTCTTCTTGAATTCATTTGCAATTTTTATAATAGCTTTTTGACCAGCAGATTCCAATAATTTTTTTTCCAGTTCTTCTCTTTTCATAATAGTATTCTCCTTTAAGATAAAGATGCTGACACAGGGCACAATCTGTACTTCCACCAAATTTGCCGGATATGTCATTAATATAATAAATAATAATATAGTTCACATTATGTAATAATTCAATCTTTTTTTATAGTAAGAAAATTTTTTCAGGGTTTTTCCCGGATCATGTTCCATAATACGGATAACCCATTTTACAGAAAGTACCCCACACGGTGATATTGTCCATTGCCCGTCCATAGAGAAAGAGTCCTGTCCCGATAACTTCTGCCAATGGACAGCCACCTTTTTACCGGTAGTATCTATCACGGGATATAATCGATTCACGCCCGTTAGATGTGTACTGGTAATATATAAGGGGAGTTGCCACATCAACAATCTCAATCGTCCGCTTTATTCCTGAGTTGGCCGGAAAAAATCGATGAAATAAAGAAAAATGTCGATTTTACAGTAGAAAAACCAGGTAATAGTGTATTATGATTTATTTAATGGAGACAGGGAACCATAAAGAACCTGATTTCCTTAAGTAGTATGAGTGAGAATTTTTATTCAGATATCAAGTCATTACTGCCCGGAGATATTATCGATAAATCTGTCTGTATCGGTTACAATAAGTATGGCTGGAAATTGCATGATGTACAATCTGTTGTAACAGCGTATGAACATATAAAGATTGCAGCCCTTGGCGGTTCCGTTAAATGCGTTTTTTCACAGGAAGAAGTATTTATTTTAATTGATATTTATACAGAAACAGGTAAAAAGAATCAAAATGAATCCTGGGATTCTTTTGTTCATAGAAGCTGCAACGATTTTATGAGTATGTTTAACGATGTTATTTTGAAACTGGATCTCAAAAAAGAAGCGCTGGAAATAGAGAGTATTAAAGCAAAAATCGAAAACGGGCTGGATATCGATGACTATTTGTATGTATTTATTACCCCTGTCTCGGAAACAACGCACAATGTTTTTACCTCTCTTTATTAATGAAAATTCATAATGATGGAAATACTTCAGCATTAATTCGATTGGGTGATTCCCGGGAAGAATTAATGAAGAATATATATGAAGCAGTTGAAGCGTGCTTAAGTGTCGATTTAAAGACGATTCAATTAAAAGAAGCAGACAAGGTTATTGAGGTCGCTGTTTGAAGTCTGTTCCCGGAAAAGAATTGTGTAAAATACTTGAAATTATCTATCTATACAGGCAATACCAGGCTGTTCGTTATGCATCGTGGTGCTTCTTTGCTGTAATGTGTTACGAAAATGACATCCGTATCCGAATGCTTTCCGATCTTATCCGCAAGGTCCAGGATAAGCTCCCTGTTGTTCCTGTCCAATCCCTGGCAGGGTTCATCCAGGATAAGAAGCAGGGGGGACTTCACCATACTTCGGGCAAGAAGCACCATCCGTTGTTCACCGAATGAAAGATGTTGAAACATGCTCCCTTCTTTATGCAAAAGGTTGATGGTCTTGAGCCATGCCCGTGCAATCTCTGTCTGTTCATCCGACGGTCTTCTGTAAAGTCCTGTAGAATCAAAGAAACCGGAAAGAAGCACATGGAGTACCGGTGCTGTTTTGTAATAATTTAAATGAAATTGAGATGAGACGAAACCTATCTTTTTCTTTATATCCCAGATACTTTCCCCTGTGCCCCGGCGCCGGCCGAAAAGATATATCTCACTCTTATAGGCCTGCGGATTGTCTCCTGTAACAAGGCTTAAAAGTGTCGATTTTCCTGAACCATTCGGTCCTGTAATAAGCCAGTTTTCACCCCTCATCATTGTCCATGAAAGAGATTTAAAAACAATCACCTCACCATACGTTATAAAAACATTATTCATATGGATGAGTTCCTTATATTCATATTCTTTGTTTCCTGAATAAAAGGAAGGCAGGCCGATACCTTCTGCATCCGGTCCGTTCTTTCTGCTTTTTTCTGCACCATAGAAAAACGACAGGTTATTATCTATTAAGGCGGCTCGTAAGAGTACACCCCGTTTCCCCTGTTTTAAAACCCGGCAATGATCGACAATCAGAATATGTGTGATTTCCTTTACGATTTCTTCATGCCGGTGGGTAACCAGGATAATCTGGACATTCAGCCGGGACAGCATCCGGATATGTCTGCTTAACCTTTTCCTGCTCTTTTTATCCAGGCCGTCAAAAGGTTCATCAAGGATAAGAAGAGATGGTTTTTTCATCAACTCTTTTACGATAACGACTTTACGCATCTCACCTGTCGACAGGGCAGGGATTGACCGTTTAAGAAGAGGGTGAAGCCGGAAAAGGGATATAAGTCTCTGCAAATCCTTTTTATTGATATTTACAATATCTTTGCAAATAAAGGATGCCACGGTTTCGATATCATCGATTTTGCCGCTAAAATACCTTTCATCATCCTTAAGACGTTCCTTTTCCAGGTACTCCCTGTGTGCTTCGAACGAGATATACCCGATATTTTCTTTAAGGGCTAAGGGATTATATCGGTGTACCCTGCCTTTAATAACAGGAATCTTGCCTGTAAGTGCTTTCACAAGGGTGGTTTTCCCTGATCCATTAGCCCCGAGAACAGCCCAGTTTTCATGTTTATGAATTTTCCACGATGTATGTGAAAAGACAATTCTATTGTAAAGGCGAATACTTATATCGTCAAGGTGTATAACAGGGTCTTTTTTACTCATCCCTGCTATTTTACTCCAACTCTGTTTTCTGTAAAACCTTATCTGATATTTTTTTTGTTTTTTGGTTAAAAATAGTATTAAAAACTGAGAAAATTCATATAATTTTACCTTGTGGAGAATAATGGGAGGTCATATGAAAAATGCTTTGCTCTTTTTCATTATTTTATGTGGAAAAATCATATGCCCGGAATGTGAAGAATTATATTCCACAGGCAGTAATGTGTCCTCTTTTGCAGATGTCTTTTCCGTAAACAGGATAACAGATAGGGACAGCCTTTTTATTCTTCAAAAATTCTATGTTCTGGAAACGAAATTGGAGGAAGACCGTTATATTCTTGATGATCTTCCGGGTCCGGGATTTTTAGAATATAACGGAACATTGCCTGTGCATGATGAGAATATTAAAAGACCGATGTATACCCTGCGTACAGGGTTTTATATTGATAACGGGTTAAAAGGGGAGAAGCTTTCATTGTACACACGATTAATCGGATACCCCCGTAATATTTATCTGAATGGACAAAAAATCCATATTGCAGGAAAGTACGGTGAGAATCATAATAACTCATCGATTTTCGCATCGAATATATATCTTTCAAATGATATTCTTCATTATGGAAATAGAGTAAACGAACTGGCTGTACAATTGTATCCGGAAGGAAACAGTATCAGTATGATGAATCTCGGTATATCATCATATTACAGGAATGCTGTCAGGGTTTTTATACAGAATTTTATCGGTGTGAACCTTGTCCAGGCAGGTGTTATTGCTGCTTTTATTTTGTTTGTTTATTTTTTCTTTCTCTTCATTACAATGGGAAAAAAAAATACATCGTATCTCTATTTCGGCCTTACCTGTCTTTTTTTCGGGTTTGCCAGTTTTAATATGTGTTTTCATTCGGACGGGATATCGCAGCTATTCATCGACAAAGTTTCCCGTTGCTCATTTCCATGGCTACTTATGAATGTTGCGTTTTTTTCAATGGAATTTACTAAAATAATGAATAAAAAGTTATGGCTCAAGATTGTGATCATTGTTTTCGCTATAATTCTTACCATTGTAACAGTTGTTCAGAAAAGTATCGGGGAAGTGAATTCCGTATTCACTTTAACCATGCTCGGTTTTATAGCCCCATTACTTTTATTATCCATTATCGTGCTTTTCATCTCACTTATTAAAGATAAACGCAAAGACTCTATTATAATCCTGTTTGCCTTTACCATTATCATCGGGACTGCGGCTCATGATATATATTATGTAGCACAAAACCTTTACCCCTATTCATATTTAATGCAATTCGGATTCTTTTCCCTGGTCATAAGTATCTTTTTTCTTCTTGCGTATGAAAATTCAAAATTATTCATGACATCTTTAAAAACATCCGGTGACCTTAATATTAAAAATAAGTCCCTGAACGAAATGGTTCGGAAAATTTTCGCTGTATCCGAAAGCCTGAGTTCATCAGGTGAAAAACTGGAAAAGGGTGTCCATTCTTCTACAGAATTAATCCAGCAGTATGAAGACAATAACAAGAAGATAATGGCCACGGTATTAAACAGGCTGGATGATGTAGAGAGTATGATGATAAAGATAGGTGAAAGAATCGATATATCAATAGAAAAAATCCCACAGGCAATTATCAATCAGACAGCGATTGTGGAGGAAGTGTCTGCAACAATTACACAAATGAATTCCCATATGGCACACACAATGGAAAACTCGAATAAATCAAATAGTGCGGCCAGGCATCTTTCAGTCCTGGCGGAAAAAAGCAGGGATATGATCCTGGAATCCAGGGATGCTATAAGTAAAATTTCCGAATACTCCCAGTTTTTAAATGATGTTCTTGTCGCTATACAGGATATATCGGACAGGACAAATGTTCTTTCTATTAATGCGGCGATTGAAGCAGCCAGGCAGGGAAAATCCGGAAAGGGATTCTCTGTTATTGCAGGTGAGATAGGTTCTCTTTCCCAGAAATCCAAAGGCACCCTTGAAACCAGCTTCGAGAAAATCAAGTCCATGTATGAGATTATAGAGAGAAGCACGCTTCTTTCTGATGAAGTTTCTGCAAGTCTTCTTTCAATGATTACAAAAATAAAGGAATCCTCAACCATGATACATACAATCACGGATCTTATACAGGAACAAAAATCGAGTCTTTCTGAAATTCTTATATCGGTAGAGAATCTTCTTCAGGATACCTTTACCATAAAAAATCTGTCAGAAGAAGAGTATCGTGAAAATGAAAAGATCAAGAACACACTTTCCGAATTAAAAACCACACTTTCCACAATTACCGGTCTTATTAAGAATCAACTTGCAAAAGGTTCCGAGCTGTATTCATTTATAGGCAGGATAAAGGAGATTACCGATGAAAATTTGGAGAATGTGGATATTTTAAGAAAAACAACAGCATCATAAGAACCGGGAATACGCTGTTCAACACAGTCGAGGCACACCTTAATATCCCAGTCTTTTTAACTCCTTAAAAAGGTACTGCACCTCTTTATTGTTTTTTTCTTTTTCTGCAAAACGGATGAATTCCTCTTTTGCCTGTTTATAGTTTCCCATGGCAAAATAGGTCTCCCCAAGTTCAAAAAAGGCGTTTTTAAAGCTGGGGAAATGGTCCGTCACGATTTCCAGTTCCCGGGCTGCTTCCTTGAACCGGCTGTCCAGCCGGTAAATGACAGACAGTAAATAGTGAGCCAGTCCATTTTCCGGTTCGAGCTCGAAAACCTTATCGAGCAGCGTACATGCTGATGCATGATTTCCTGTTTTAAAATAAGCATATGCCAGATCCAGGTATCCGAGGGGATTATCTTTATCCAGATCAATCCCGGTTTTGTATTGTTCCACTGCCTTTTCGAAGTTTCCTGTTTCCGAGTACCTGTCTCCCAAAGCCTTGTGAAAGCTGAAATTATAGGGATTCAACCGGGCTGCCATGGATAGATTCTCCGTTGTATCACCTTCCGGGGACTGAAAATAGGTATACCGTGCCTTCAGGAAATATACTTCGGCATCAACATACTGTTTGAGCTTTTCTCTATCATCCGGAGAAGGCATATTCACCATAATACTATTCGCATCCCTGGGATAGGTGAGAATTTCGTCAATAATCTTCAAATTCGGGGTGGTGCTCATATACTTGCTGAATTCCGGGAGCGGATAGTTATCCGAATTGGGCGGGATATCTTTCAGATAATTTTCAAGTTCATCCTTCCCGCACGTATAAAGGGCTAACAATGAAAAAGGATCATCCAGATGGACTTCCTTCAGGTCATTCCTTATTTTAGGCCTGTTTAATTTGTACATAAATCTGTTAAAATCTATTTGTAATGGACCGGGGGTGCCCAGGATGAGGATATGTCCGATGTTGGAAATCCATAAGCTTGTATGGGGAAAGACATCGATAAAGCTTTTTATGAGCATCCTGTATTCATATTCACTTAACCAGTTCGTCGCCATCCACTGGCACATAACACCCTGTTTTGTGAGTTTTCTCTTGCACAGCTGGTAGAACTCCTTTGTATAAATATTGATACTCAACCGCGGGTGGACGGCATTTGTCGTGATGATATCGTACGTATCATCCGTCATTGCCATATAACTCCTCCCGTCTTCGATAACCACCTTTAGTGTGGGCTCGTTTAATACCTTTTTATTTTCTTTTTTAAAATACCCGGATGACCCATCGATTATTTCAGTACAGATTTCCACACAGGTAACTTCTTTCATGTCTTCCTGGATAAGGGACTGGCAGGTAATTCCCATCCCGAATCCCACGACCAGGGCATTACCGGGTTTCTCACATAACAGATAAGGCAGGTAAGCAAGGAGTTTGTGAACCCGGATATCCCCGTATTCTGCTATAGCGGTGACAGCACCGTCTATCGCCAGTTCCCTGACACCATCGAATTTTTCCGGCACTGCAACCGTGGATCCCAGACCCTCTTTATAAAAAAGCAGGCGGTCCCCTTTCTCTTCTGTCTGCCAGTGCCTGAAATAGTTCTCCCCGGGGAGAATGGCAACCATAAAGACCATTGCAGCTGCGGTAATGATAACAGATAACACCTTGATTTTCGTTTTTAAATGGGGATGAAAGATAATAAGTGCGATCCCGATAAGAACATTTAATAGAGCAGTAAAAAGCGCTGCTTTTACCACACCGAGAAAAGGAATAAGAATGAACCCTGCTGCAAAAGATCCGAAAATGGAACCGATCGTATCCAGGAAACCGATAATGCCCAGTTTCAAACCGAGCTTTTCTATATTGGTTGTATATATCCTGGCGACGATGGGAAAAGTCATTCCCATAAGTGTTGCGGGAATAATCATCAACAGGAAAAAGAAAAGGTATTCTTTGCCTGAAGAGAATAGCCATGGTTCCGTATAAAAGCGGCGTGCAGTACTGAAATAACCGGATATCTGTACAAAAAAGAAAAGGACCGTACATGCAATGATTCCGATCATTACTTCAATTGCACCGAGCAGAAATACAAGATTCTTTCTCTTATCCACAAAACGGGCAATAATGAAACTTCCCAGGGAAAGCCCGGAAATAAAAGCGATTATGACAGTGGAATAAAAATAAATGCTTCTGTCATAAGAGATGCCGAGGAGGATTCTTGTCCAGATGACCTCATAGGAAAGTGTGGTGAATCCTTCTATTGCAAATACCCAGAGAACCAGGCGGAGGAGAAAAGGGGGACAGGTTTCTGGTTGACCGGGGTTTCTTTTTTTTACGGCAACTGCCTTTTTATCCTCTGAAATAATAAATATCGGGGTTTTTCCCCTTATAATAAAAACCACCCCGGCAATAAGGATATTGATAAGTGCGGCACTATAGATAGTGCAGGAAAGCCCGGCAGCCTGTATAAGGAAGAAACTTGCAATAAAACATCCGGCAACAGCGCCCAGGTTATTGATTGAATAGAGATTTCCCACATTTCCGCCAAGCCGGCTCAGATTTTTTATATAGTATTTGCTTAAGACAGGTAATGTACCCCCCATAAGGGTCGTGGGAATAAGGAGAAGAAGGAAAGAGAATACAAAGCGGAGAATGCTGTTGATGTATAGACCGGGTTGTATAAGGGAAGCCAGGGAAATATACATACCTGCAAGCAGTTTTAAGAGAATGGGAAATAACAGGGCAAACACTCCTATTCCCAGTTCCAGGAGAAGAAAAATGAAAAGGGGGTCTTTCACTTTATCGATAAGCCTGCCAAAGAAATAACTGCCCAGGGCCAGACCGGCCATGAAAGCAGTTAACACGGTACTCACGGCAAATATGGTAAGTCCGAAAGCCTGGCCAAGCATCTTTATCCAGACAATCTGATAGATAAGTGCACTGATACCTGAGAAGAAGAAAATGATAAACAGGATCACTTTTATAATCTTTGCATTATCTTTCATAAGTATGGAGTATAGTGAATTTATAATAAACGGACAAGATGAAGGGGAATTTCCTGCCTGCTACGGAGTTATTTTTATTATGGTGATATATGATTTCATGATGCACGTATGGCTTTATTTTTAAAATTTTGCCTGAAATAACCTGAAATATACTTGATTATTTCCTGTTCCTCTATACAATAACTACATTTACGTTACAAAGGATTGCCGGTGATGACGAAGATGGAGACAAAATGCCTTTATATTCTTTTAAGCAGCCTGAGGGGTGGGGGATCCGAAAAGGTTTGCGTTACCATAGCAAATAAGCTTCAGAAGAAAGGGTATATAATTCGTATTCTTACATTAAACCTCTATAATGCTGTATACCAGGCTTTTCTTGATCCATCAATCGAGCTCATCAATTTGAATAAGAAACATGCACGGCAGGCTTTGTTCCCACTGGGGAAAATGATAAAAAAATTAAAAATAAAGAAGCTCCTGGTATTCAATTACCAGCTGGCTGTTCTGGTGTACATAATAAAAAAAATATTCCTTCTGGATGTAACGATAATTTCAAGGAATATTATAGCGCTTAGTGAAGCAAGAAATTACAGAAAAAGAATCTATGACGGGATCATATCATTTTTAGTGAAAAAGATATATCGTCATGTCGATTGTATTATTGCGCTATGCCAGGCCATGAAAGATGATCTGGTGAAAGAATTCAATATAGCACCGGAGAAAATAGCCGTTATCAATAATCCTCTGCATGACAAATTTATTCCACCGGATACCGATACTAGCTTCCAATGGATAGATCAGATTCAGCGGAAAAAACAATTGCTTTTTATAGGCAGGCTGGGACAAACAAAAGGAATACAATACCTGCTTTCGATATATAAAAAGCTTGGAAGTATTAAACCCGGTTATTCATTAAAAATAGTCGGAAAAGGGCGCTTGAAAAAAGAAATAGAGGACTGGATTAGTGAGAATAATTATAATAATGTAATTGAAATGATTGATTTTACCCTGGATATTGACCGGATATATAAAGAAAGTGATATAACACTCCTTACCTCTCTTTATGAGGGATTTCCGAATGTACTTATTGAATCAATATCTACAGGAACACCGGTTGTCAGTTTTGATTGTCCGACTGGTCCTTCCGAAATTATTGTGAACGGACAAAACGGTTATATAGCCAGGTACCTTGATGAAGAGGATTTTGTAGAGAAGGTCGTTATGTTGATTGATCATCCGCTTGACAGGAGGAAAGTCGCTATGACGGCCAGGAAATATTACCCCGATATGATAATTCCCGAATACGAGAAAGTGATTTTCCCGGGGAAATGATATGCTTGTAAAAGGAGAAAGCTTTTCTCCATATCTTCTTTCTTTGAAAGAAGTGTGTTTTGGATATATTTTTAATGTATTATCTTTGAATTATGTATAGATGAACATAAAATCTTTATTTAAGCGTTTCAACGCTGGAACATTAGTAAAAAATGTGGCATCTCTCTCCCTTTCTATGGTTGTTTCACAGATTGTACTCATCATATCATCACCCATCTTAACAAGGTTTTTCAGTCCGGCTGAATTTGGAGTACAATCTATTTTTGTTTCAATCTCCATGGTTATAACGATTGTCTATACATTACAATACGATATGGCAATCGTATTACCTAAAGAAACCGAAGAATCCGGGAGTCTGAAACAGATTGCCATCAAATGCTCTCTCTACGGACTATTTATTTTTTTATTTATTGCGTCAATAATATTCTTTTTCGGCCTTCATAGAATTTTTATAAAATCACTTAGTGGTATTGTATTATTGTTAAGTGTGCTTCACGCATGGATTCTCTCTGTCGAGAGAGTTTCAAACTATTCGAATATCAGGGATAAGCGATTCACTCAATTATCTGTTGGTGTTGCCGCAGGATCAATTATTGCAACGATTGTCAATATCATAACAGGATATTTCTGGGGCGGCAGTCTTTTCCTGATATTCGCAGTCATGTTGAAATCCGTCATCAGTACCATCATTCAAAACAAGGGAGCTGCGAATCCTGTTTATAAAATGCTTAATAAACGTCTGTTTTCCTGGTCTGAAAAGGAAAAAAAGCTTATGGGGGAGTATTCCGCATTTCCCCGGTATCGGATGCTCCAGAATTTACTGAATACACTCAGCCAGAATTTACCTTCACTAATGTTCGCTGCATTTTTCAATTCCACTATTGCAGGTTTTTATGCTTTAGCGAGAAGAATCATTCACCTCCCGGCTCTTTTAATCTCCAATGCGTTGAGGAAGGTTTATTATCAGAATGCAGCTGAATTAAAAAATAATAAGAAATCCCTTTTTAAGAAAACATTACAATTCACCATTGGTTTGAGTATTCTTGGTCTGGTTCCTTACGGTGTTCTCATAATTTTCAGCAGACCCCTGTTTTCACTCATTTTTGGTTCAACATGGAAGGAAGCCGGCTATTTTGCTTCCTGGCTGGGTGTAGGATCTTTTTTCGGTTTTATTAATGTTCCTTCCGTCTCAATTATCCCGGTATTGGGATTACAGAAAGAGAACTTTATTTTCGAAGTAATAATAATAATATCACGGATCATTTCCATCCTTATCGGCGTATTTCTCGGGTCACCGAGGATTTCTTTAATTATTTTTTCTACAACAGGAGCGATATTGAATTCCTCCCTAATTTTCTGGATTCACAGGTATTTATATAATTATGAAAAAAAGGATTCAGATATCGACAAAATACATGCATCCTGATACTATAGATCATGTTATGATGCCAGGCAGAAGCAAAATCATGCATTGTTATAATTTGTTAAGAGGATTAGAAGCAGTATTATGACGACGATAAATACTATTAAGAAAAGTGTAATAAAAATAATTCCATTCAGTCTGTATAGAATTTTAAGAACAATCAAGCGAATGTTACTCTTATTCTATTTACTTCTGATTAAACGGTTTGTCGTAAACAGGAAGTGGAAACTGGACAGGGTGAAAACGAATAGACTGGAAGAAAGCCATAAAAAATTGTATTTTTCAATTCAATCTTTTTATTATAGAAGATTTAAGAAATTTGCGGATATAATTAACCCTGTCGATTATAATGAAAAGATACAATGGCTGAAACTCTTCGATCAGGATGCTTTGATGATATCCTGTACAGACAAATATGCTGTGAGGGAGTATGTCAAAAAAACGATTGGAGAAAAACATTTAAAAACGTTATATGGTGTCTACGAAAGGTTTAAGGACATCGATTTTAATACATTACCGCGTTCGTTCGTGATAAAGACAAATCACGATTCGGGAACAATTTTTTTGGTCAAAGATAAGGCAAAAGCGAATTGGAAGTATATTAAGAACCGGATTAAAAATTCAATGTCGTATGTTTATGGTGTGAATAACGGGGAATGGCAATATTCCTTTATTCCCAGTAAAATCCTGGTGGAACAATATCTACAACCGGAATCAGATACTCTACCAGTGGATTATAAATTCCATTGTATCCAGGGGGAAATGCAATGGCTGCAATATATTTTCAACAGGGGTGAAAATACAACCAGTGAAATATATTTTGATAAGAATTTTAACAGGATGCCGTCTCATCTTGGCAGGAGTTTTCTTTTATCGGATAAACCGGTGCAACTGCCGGATAATTTGAACGATATGATACTGATAGTGGAAAAATTAGCCGCTCCATTCAGATATGTACGGGTAGATCTTTTTAATATCAACGGGGCCATTTTTTTTGGTGAATTAACGTTCTTTCCCAGGGGAGGATTCTACCCGAGCAAGGATGTTGTCGAATTCGGGAAATTGATGAATTTTGATATGATGAATGTGAAGAAACCTGTAACGGGACCCTGCCCAGGGAACTGATTATCTGCAAAACAATACCATAAAAAACAAGCCCGGCAGCATTTGAAATACCACCGGGCATTATTTCACCTACTTATCACTATGACAACAGGAAATTAATTCTCTGTATCCTCTTCATTTAAATCATCCAGTTTCTTCATCATTTTTGTGGCTCTCCAGCCGATGAGCTTGAATGCATATTCGCTTTCCGAAGAATAAGCAGGATATTTGTTATCCCCCGGATGGTCAAATATCGTAAGAGCATAGTCCTTTTTTCCCCTGGCCGTAATCCGGTATAAGAATGGTTCATTTTCCATATCCGATTTCTGTCTGTCCGTGTAATACTCTTCGCATACCAGGTTTCCCATGGTATTAAGGATATCGTCGATCGACCGTTTGCGTACAGGTCCCTTTACTGCATCGGAAAACCATAATTCCTCGCCGGTTGCAGCACCTTCCTCGTCCAGTTCCTTGAGCTGTTTTGTTATCGTTATCATCTGGCTATCGAACTCAAGAACAAGTTCCGTGATCTCGTTTTTAGGATAAGATAACACCTTTTCATCCCGGAGGCTGTCGTTGTCCTTGTCAAAAAGCTGCTGGAGGTTATTCTTTACACTGTAGATATTGGGATCACCCTTCAGGGTCACATACGTATGGGAGGAGGATGATGACGGTTTCCCGATATCCAGTTCCCTCACCAGGGTATCGTCAATAAAGGCTTGCACGTGGATTTTGTTCTCATCATCAAGCTCGTACCGGTCATACTGCTTTTGTTCGGAAATAAGTTCCGAGATTTCAATATCCGAAAGGTTGTCCAGCATGGCATTGGTATGAGCAGGATCCACAGGAAAACCCTCGGGCATGATATGCCATTTATCGTCTTTGTCCTTTTCCAGTGTAAAAGTACCTTTTTTATTGGTAAAGGCAATTTTATCGATCTTTTTCTCGTCCACCATGGTGAGTTTTGGCAGCTTATAACGGATAACACCAAGAGAACGTGAAACATTTATCCAGATAAGAGTGCCGAAAAGGACCGCTATAATAATGATAAGGGTAAGATAGTCCTTTGTAAACTTTAACCGTTTTATCCCTGCCCGGCTTACTTCTGCTGATACCGGTTCTTCTTTTAAAGGCACTGCATGAGTAGCTGTACCCTTTTTAGAGAACTTAAGCTGTAAATTTTTTCTCTGGGCATTTCTTAGAATAAACACTATTATGCCTAAGAATGCGACCAGCACAGGAATGCCGATGATATTGAAAAATGTGGTAAAATCCTTGATAAAAGGAGTGATTTTTGATTCATCAAGAGGATTAATGAGCTGGAGCTTGCTTCTCATGGCAGCATAATCCTCTTTGCCATTACAATAATCAATCACATTACTTACCAGGGCCCTGTTGGGAGGAATATCCGACGGATTCTGCGGCGTCGGATCATAGGAAAGAAGATAATCCCGGATAATTTCCGATGTCCCGATAAGAATGATTCTCCCGGGTGATTCGGCTTTCTCGATTACCTTAATCTGATCGGTGACTTCTTCGGAAAAGGCTTCCGATTCCGCTGCTTCTTCCCCTTCAGGTTCTTCTATTTCCTTTTTCGGTTTTTGCGGGATCGGTTTATCCTTAAAGTAACTCGGGAATTGTCCTTCAAGCGCAACAGCTAACGGATAACTCTGCATATCCTCTTTTGATTCGGGTGGCATAATAGTGAGCGGATTATCAAGAGAAATATGTTCGGAAACTTCCCAGGATTTGTTCGAGGAAGAAAAGAGGATATCTGCTTTTATATCATTTGTTTTTAACGTCTCTTCATACAGTTTGATGGGGGATGCCTGGATCATTAAAAGACCCCGGATATTTCTCATATACAGGAGCTTTTCATTGATAAACTCGTTCTGAATTAGCGGGAAATAATAGATTTTAAGATCCCCGTATTTCCGGTCCGAGGTCTCGAAACATTCCTGATCATAAACATAGGAATTCTTGACAGTCACTCCATAGCGTTCCAGGAGGAATTCCAGTCCTGTTTTTACGGCAGGATATTCTTTCGGAACATTGTAACCATAAAGCTGCCTGTTCATCTGGGGTGTTTCTTCCTTTAACCCGTCAAGAAAAATGGCAAGGGATTTCCCCTCCATAAGAAATTGATCGATCTGGAAGAGCTCCCAGTCCGAAAACACATCCTTTGGTCCGGCAATCACAAGACACTCGATTCCCTTGGGGATATTTTCTCCTTCACCGAGCTTGATCTCTTTTAATGTGTGGTGCTCGGTAAGAATTTCCTTGAGTGTGTCTGCCGTTATCTTTCTTACATCCTGGCCCGGATTTGCCTGGGCATACGCCTGGAGTTCGTACTCATCCCATTGCAGGCGTGCAGTACCGTGATCTGCCAGATAACCGATGTATTCATTTATATCGATAATATTGGTAACCGTATTGCTGATTGCCTCTTTAATTGTTTCCTCGTTTGCAATCTGTGGATGGCTTCCAAACGGTGTCCGGTATATTTCCAGGAAATTGTATTTTTCAATTTTATCTGCATACTGGATAATAATATCCGCATAGAGTCTGACCTCACCCGTTCCATCCTGTGACCGGCTTATAAAGTACCGGGGATCTAATGCTTCATCCTCCGGGGACAACGGTTCTCGGGAAGGATCAATCTGAATATACTCAAGCTTGTTATAGTTTTCCTTATTCAACTGTTCGACAATCTTTTCCACCTGGTCAGGGATATCACTGAGGGTTTCAAGAAGGTTAAAAAATGCAGAAGAAAGGAAGAGCTTTACTTTAATCCTGTCATCCAGGGCTAAAAGAGCGGAAATTTTATTATTCATTTTCTGGATGGTTGTGGTAATATCGTATTCAAGCTTTTCCCGTGAAGTAATCTGGGTAAGGGTTTCAATCAAATCACCGTGAATAATGGCCATCCCCATATATGCTTCCCTGTACGTTAACGCATCATTTTCAAGTATCTGGATTTTTACCGGGTATATGCCGTAGTCATTGGCCAGTTCCCTGTTGGTTTCCTGTACCGGTGAAAGCTCGCCCGTACCGCCTACATCATAGAAACGGAAGCTGAAATTTCTTCCGCCGTGAACCGCATATTCTTCGAGCAGGTCTTCAATATATTGCTGTAAATCAAGGTAGTCCCCGGGCAGATCACTGGAGAAAAAGACCCTCACGGTAAGCGGTTCCTGGAGAGTTTTCACTGCCTGCCTGCTGGCCCTGGACAGGGAATACATTTTGATTGCAGTAAGGTCGATTCTTAAAAAGTACTGTACACTTATGATATTTATTAAAACAATAATTGCAAAATAGATAGTAAATTTGAGGAATTTACTGAAAACCCGTTCCGTTCTTGCCACATTAACAGGCGGGAAATACCTGACCCCGCCAAAACCGAGTATCGGATAACCGATAAAAGGAAAACAACCGAGAAGAAAGAACGAAACAAGTCTGGATTGTTTAAAACAGGCTCCCAATTCAAGAGACACGATGACCCATGGGATAACCGCGAGTAAAGGAATGAAAAGGAATACAACACCCCATCCGATAAGCCATGGAATCACGGCAAGAAGCGGGACATAGAGAAAGAATACAGTCCACCACGGAAGTCCGATAATATCGAGGATTTCTATCGTGTTATACACCGGGATGAGTGATGCCCACCAGGGTTTTTTTACCTTTTCAAAAATATTCCAGAGACCGGCATGCCAGATAATAAGAAGCGGAAGTAGAATCAACATAACCGTTAACAGTACCATAGTTTTCCCTCCTCTGTGTTACTATGGGCGAGAATCCCGGTAAAATTCCAGGATTTTTGACTCGTAACACTTGCGTTGGCCGGGACCTTCCTGGATGTGATACAATCGCAGGATATTGTGTATTTCCTGCTTTTCTTATTTTGGATTGTGGGCGTAGCCAACGCTGTGTTATTTTTAATAATAATCAAATACTCCATCTCTGCCTCCTTATTTCTTTTCTTCCATAACGAGTTTTGTTCCATAGAGAGCGAGGATGCAGAGGGAAACAAAATAAATAATATCCCGTGTATCCACAATTCCTCTTGCAATGTTCTGGAAGTGAATATATGCATCCATATAGTTTAGAAAACCAAGAATTATATGGGGCATGGGAATAAGAACAACGACGATATTCAAAAGGCTTAATACCAGACAGATAACAATCCCGACAATTAAGGCAATAATCTGCTTTTTTGTGATTGATGAAATCAGTAACCCGATGGCACAAAAGGCCGCGCCCAGAAGGAGTGCGCTGATATACCCCCCGATTATGGGACCCCAGTCCAGATTTCCGAGGGCTGAAATGAATAGTGCATAAGAGAATGTCGGGAAAAGACAGGTTGCCATAAGGGTGACTGCTGCAAGAAACTTCCCGATAATGATGTCCAGAAACGTAACCGGCATTGTGAGAAGCATTTCATATGAACCGATGTTCAGTTCTTCTGAAAAAAGGTGCATGGTAATCGCCGGAATGATGATACAGAATATTATGGGAAGAGCAGAGAAAAAATCTCTCATACTTGCCTGGCTTCTTAAAAAGAAGGTACGGGCAGAAAAGAAATAAAATGCAGCGATAAGAAGAAAAATCGGGATCACGACATATGCTGTCGGGGAAACAATATAAGTTTTTATCTCCTTTTTATAAATATGAATGAGTCCTTTTATCGTAATCATACTTAAACCTCCCTGGTGAGTTTTCTGAATATAGTTTCCAGTGTCGCTTTTTCCTGGTACAGCTCGATGATTTCCCAGTTGTTTTGCTTGATCTCCGAGAAAATAAGAGGTCTTACGTCTTTGTCTGTCATACAATCAAGGACAAGACTCACCGTACTATCCGAATCCTGCACTTTATTGATCTTTGATATCCCCTCTATGCGGGAAAGAGCGGATTTTACCGCATCGAACTGACCGCCTTTTACCGTGAGATTGATGGTGAATCTATTGCCGCTGGACTCTTTGAGTTTTTGAAGGTAATCATCTGCAATAATTTTCCCTTCGTTGATAATAACCACCCGTTCACAGGTGGATTCAACTTCGGGAAGGATATGGGTGGAAAGGATAACCGTTTTTTTCTTTCCTATCCCTTTGATAATATCCCGCACTTCTATCCGCTGATTCGGGTCCAGACCCGATGTCGGCTCATCCAGAATAAGTATTTCCGGATTCCCCATCATAGCATGGGCCAGCCCGACCCTTTGCTTATACCCTTTTGAAAGTTCTTCCACAGTCTTGTGCATCACCTCATTAAGGCCACAGAGATCGGCAAGCTCCTGGATTCTCTTATCCTCTTTACTCTTTTCGATTTCCCTTACATCAGCTACATACCTTAAATACTCATAGACAAGCATATGTTTGTAAATAGGTGCTGACTCAGGAAGATAGCCGATCATTTTTTTAATCTCCAGGGGGTGATCGAAAATATTGAAGTCTTTTACATAGACCATCCCCTCGGTGGGTTGCATGTAACAGGTAAGAATTCTTAAGGCAGTTGTTTTTCCTGCTCCATTAGGCCCGAGAAGACCAAGGATCTCTCCTTCTCTAATCTCCAGATTGATGTGGTCAAGAGCACAGGTGGTGTTGTAGAATTTTGTAAGATTAACAATACGTATCATAACCGTTCTCCTGTATTACTTGAAAAAATTGTATGATATAAAAAAAATGTATAGGAAAAAAAATAAAAAGGTGCCTTTGCAACACCTGTTTTTTATACTTTAACAATTTCCTCAAGATGATAGCTTTCCCTTTTTATGAAGCAAAAACAACCGGCTTCATTCAAGGTTACAAAAATTAATAAACATTTGAGAAAAAAAAGTCAAGCTATTTTTCCGACAGGGTTTTCCTGTATTTTTCCGGATCTGCTTTAAATGCAATAATACGGCTTCTTCCTTCACTACTTGCTTTTTCCATTGCACGTCTGGCTTCCTGGATAATGGTATCCGGACTCAACAGCCTTCCGTTCCTGGAACTTATCCCTATCGATACGGAAATCGCCTGGTTTTTAAATACCTTACCCGATATCTTCTTTTGAAAAATCTCAAGATTTTTAATCCCTTCAAAAAGATCGGAATCCGGGAGAATCAAAGCATAGGATCCTTTCCCGTATTCAAATGCAAGATCCTGAAATGGGAAAGTATCAAGAATAATCCTGGCTATTTTTTCATACACTTCTTCCGGGTTAGTAAACTCTTCAAACTTATCGATGGTAATAAATGCCAGGACCATATCCTGGTTGGATGCTGCTGTTCTGTTTATTTCAAATCCCAGCCGCTGGGGCAGATGGTCACCCCAGCCGAGACCGGTACGCGGGGAAAAAAGTTCCAGGGTTCCCTTTTTTTCTGCAGCATGAAAAGAGCCTTTATCACCCTCTCTTCCAATCTCCTTCAGAACAGGTTGATTCTCTGATTTTTCCGAATATGCATGAAAAGAAGGGCTGTATTCTTCCTGTCCGGTCATCATTCCCCTGTAAACCTTTGTTTTCCCTGTTTTTGGTACTGCAAACAACCGGACAATAATGGTGACCATAAGCCAGAGGATGAGACTCAAAAATCCCCACTTAATGATTTTCGATACTTCATTCTTTAAAAAGGGAAAAAAGAGTGCTTCGATATAAAGCATCGGCTCATCAAGCAGCTTTTTTGTAAGGGATGCCCTTAATAAAGGAAGATTTCTGTATTCCGGCCTTCCCTCCCAGTCAAGGTCTTTTTCACTTAAATCCCCTATCAGATTACTTTTCACATATGAACCGGAATTCACCGGCCTTTTTTCCATAGCATAAACAAGCCCTTTTCCTGGCGAGTAAATGGAAAGAAGAAAAAGGCGTTCTTCACTTCTTAGTATTTGTTCGATTCTTGTCCTGATAATTCTTGAATCGAATCCCTTTACTTCCTGATACCAGGTGCGAATATCATTTCTTATATAGGTGAAATGCCTGTTGAAATCTGCTGTATTTTCCGTGTAAAGGGTGTAAAAAAGAAAACCTGTGATACCGGAGAGGGCAAGGAATGCAATAATGCTGAAGAGTGAATATATAACGATCAGAACTTTTCTCATGACGATATCTATACCTTTACTCTTATATTCTCGGTATTTTTTACCACAGGTTTATTCTGTTTTCAATTGAATTTTACAGGAATTCTAAATTTAAAACCATAGATTTCATCGATTTCTCGGATTAAGAATAAATTTAGCTCATTTCACAGATTTTCCTGAAATGATATATTGAAATCTATAAAATTTGTGTTTTAATTCCATTTATATACTTTAAAAACAATAAATTCCTGGCTAGATTTAGGATAGCTGTGTTACTATAGGCGAAAATCTTGGAATAATACCAAGATTTTCGACCCGTAACACTTGCGTTGGCCGGATCCTTCCTGGATCTGA
>JAFGQK010000072.1 GCA_016935735.1 Spirochaetales bacterium
TTGATATTTTTGGATGCTTTGCAAGCAGAATTTCGTTTTTTCTCAAATCAGGAAAATTTAAAATGCCACAGCGCAAAAAGCTTTTTATCTCATCATCTTGACTTTCCACTTTGTTGCTGATACATTCTAAAACAATCTTTTATGTATAACGAAGGAAGGACAAAATGCTGAAAGCAGGTTTTATTGGATGGCGGGGCATGGTCGGCTCTGTATTGATGCAGCGGATGAAGGAAGAAAACGATTTCAAAGGATTTGAGCCCGTTTTCTTTTCAACATCCCAGGCCGGACAGGAGGGGCCTTCCATCGGTATTGATATTCCCTCTTTACAGGATGCGTATGATTCAGCCCTTCTCTCAAAGCTGGATATAATTGTAACATGCCAGGGAGGCGATTATACAAAAAAAATATATCCCGCTCTTGTTTCCTCCGGCTGGAAAGGATACTGGATTGATGCATCCTCTGCCCTTCGAATGGCAGATGAGAGTGTGATTGTCCTTGACCCGGTAAACAGGAAGGTAATCGATCATGCATTAAAAAATGGTAAAAAGGTATATGCCGGGAGCAATTGTACAGTTGCCCTTATGCTCATGGCCCTTGGGGGATTATTTGAAAAGGACCTTGTCCAGTGGCTTTCGTCCATGACATACCAGGCTGCATCAGGTGCGGGCGCAAAGAACATGAGAGAGCTTGTACAGCAGATGGCTGCAATCGGTGAGGGCGCAAAGGATATGATTGATGACCCGGCAGGTGCCATCCTGGAACTTGACAAAAAAGTACAGCAGATAATGACCGGCCCGTCGTTTCCCGTGGATGTTTTTTCCGTACCCCTTGCAGGAAGCCTTATCCCCTGGATCGACAGCCCCATGGAAAACGGCCAGACACGGGAAGAGTGGAAAGGGTATGCAGAAACAAACAAAATACTTGGTACAAAAACCCCGGTCCCGGTAGACGGCATATGTGTCCGTATTGGCGCGATGAGATGCCACAGCCAGGGCTTTACCATAAAACTTAAAAAGGATGTTCCCCTGAGTGATATTACCGGGATTATCAAGCAGGCAAATGACTGGGTAAAGGTGATTCCCAATAACAGGGAGCAGACGATAAAAGAACTTGCCCCTGCGGCAGTGTCGGGAACACTTTCTGTTCCCATCGGCAGGATACGGAAGATGAATCTTGGTCCCGAATACCTTACCGCGTTCAGCTGCGGCGACCAGCTTCTCTGGGGTGCAGCAGAGCCAGTGCGGAGAATTTTTCGCATCATTTTGGAATATCTTTCCTGACAGTCTTTTACTGCTGCCGTTTCAGGTACCGGCTGGATTATTATCCGGACAGGAAAATAATCGATGAGGAAAAGGCTTAATGCGATTATCACATTATTTATTACCCGCTATGAAGGAAGTCCCGTCAAATGCTGTCACCATTTCGCATATCCTCATGCTCAGGGCGGGAATGATACGTAAGCTGGCAGCAGGTATTTACACATACCTCCCTCCCGGACTCAGAGCTATCCATAAAATAGAACGGATAACCATCGGGAAAAAGGGCTTGAAGGATGGAAACATCGAAGTAAAGCTCCGCAGGGAAAAGGAACCGGTGTTTATCCCCGGCAACAGTGTGGCCATGTATGTGAAAAGCCTTATCCAGAAAGAGATGGAGTGATTTTCCCCTTTCTCATATCTTAACAGGTGATTAGTTTTTTATTGATTTTTTTTTATTTTTTTTCTAATTTTTTTTAAAAAAACTTGACACACAATATATAGTGTTATAAAATCCTATTAATTATAAAAAAGCGCTATATATGGGGGATGTAATGGCGAGGTGCCTTTTGACGGTTTTTTATAAAAAAAGGGCGGAAGCTTGATTCAAGGAATAAATGGTGGTGAAAGGGAGTGCGATGAGATGTCCGCACTGTGAAACATGCGAAGATAAAGTAATTGAATCCAGAATGCTCGCCAATGGGGAAAGTATAAGGCGCAGACGGGAATGTCTTAAGTGCGGCTACCGGTTTACCTCGTATGAACATATCGAAGAAAAGCAGATCATCGTTATTAAGCGTGACGGGAGCAGACAGCTTTTTGATATTAAAAAGATAGAACATGGAATCTTACGGGCAATAGAAAAACGGCCTATCTCCCACATCCAACTGGAAGAAATACTTATTGCCATTGAAAATGAAGCCCGGATGAAAACATTAAATACCCATGAGATCTCTGCTGCGGAACTGGGGGAAATGGTGCTGAAAAGCCTTTATACCCTTGATAAAGTGGCATATATCCGGTTTGCATCCGTATACCGGCACTTTGAAAATGTCGAAGAATTTGTCAAAGAAATCGAAAAGCTTTCCTGAAAAAAGATAATGGAAAGTAAGGAGAAAAGGAACATGGAAGAAAACATATCCGATTGGAGAAGCTTTTTAAAACCGCAGACACCGGATAACGGAAGAAAAAGAATCGTAAAAAATGTCATAAAACGGGATGGACGGATAGAGAAATATAATCGTAAAAAAATAGCAGATGCAATCGAAAAAGCAATCCTTGCTGTCCGTGATAAGGCAGATCCTGAACTCACCGGGCATCTTACGGACCTTGCAGAGGAAAAGCTTAAACATTTTATGTCCGCACGCCATCCCAATTCAGCCCCGGCAATAGAAGAAATCCAGGACATTGTGGAGAATATCCTGATGGAAGACAACCAGTTCGATATTGCCAGGGCTTACATCATCTACAGGGCAAGGCATGAGGTGATACGTGATACACGGCAGCTCATGCTGGATATCAACAATACCATGGATGGATATTTGAGCCAGTCTGACTGGAGGGTGAAGGAGAATGCAAATGTCAACTTCTCACTGGGAGGCCTCATCCTCCACAACTCGGGAACCATTACTGCAAATTACTGGCTAAAAAACATCTATCCGGAAGAAATCGCAGAAGCCCATAAGAATGCGGATTTTCACATTCACGACCTCTCGATGTTCAGCGGGTACTGTGCAGGCTGGTCTTTAAGGCAACTCATCGAACAGGGACTTGGCGGTGTCCCCGACAAGATCACCTCAAGACCGGCAAAACATCTTTCCACACTCATTTCCCAGATTGTCAATTTTCTCGGTATCATGCAGAACGAATGGGCAGGGGCCCAGGCACTCTCCGGGTTTGACACCTACCTCGCTCCTTTTGTGAAAGCAGACAACTTGAGTTACACGGAAGTCATGCAGTCCATACAGAGTTTTATCTTTGGTGTCAACACTCCATCCAGGTGGGGAAGCCAGGCCCCCTTTACCAACATCACCCTTGACTGGGTAGTGCCGGAAGATCTGAAACATATTCCGGCTGTCATCGGGGGAAAGGAACAGGATTTTACCTTTGGTGATTGCCAGGAAGAAATGGACATGATTAACCGGGCATTTATCGATCTTCTCATCGAAGGAGATGCAAATGGGAGGGGATTCCAGTACCCGATCCCGACATACAATATTACACGGGATTTTGACTGGAATTCAGATAACGCACGGCTCCTCTTTGAGATGACATCCAGGTACGGCACCCCGTACTTCCAGAATTTTATTAACAGCGATCTTAACCCGGGGGATGTCCGTTCAATGTGCTGCAGGCTGCAACTTGATAGACGGGAACTCAGAAAACGGGGCGGCGGTCTGTTCGGGGCGGACGAGTTTACCGGGTCCATCGGGGTTGTCACGATTAACCTCCCGCGAATCGGGTACCTTTCTAAAAACAGGTTGGATTTTTTCAAACGCCTGGACAAACTCATGGACACTGCTGCCGAATCCCTGGTAATCAAACGGAAAGTGATAAACAGGCTTATGGGAAACGGCCTCTTCCCTTATACCCGACGGTACCTTTCCCATCTGGACAATCATTTTTCGACCATTGGCATCACAGGAATGAACGAGTGCCTCCTGAATTTTCTGGGCAAGGATATCAGTACGGACGAAGGGAGGAAATTCGCGATCGAGCTTCTGGATTACATGAGAAAACGGCTTTCCGATTACCAGGAAGCAACCAGTGATCTCTTTAACCTTGAAGCCACGCCTGCTGAAAGTACAAGTTTCCGTCTTGCACATCACGATAAAATGCGGTTTCCCGATATTATTACCGGGGGAGATAAAGTTCCGTATTACACCAACTCAAGCCAACTTCCCGTGGGCCATACGGATGATATCTTCGATGCCCTTGATATGCAGGAAGAACTCCAGATAAAATATACAGGGGGAACGGTTTTTCATGCATTTGTCGGGGAAGCGATCGAGGACTGGCAGGCATGCAGAAGCCTGGTCAAAGCAATTGCCTGCAATTACCGAATTCCCTATTTTACCATAACCCCGACGTTTTCCATCTGCCCGGTTCATGGATATCTTTCCGGTGAACACTTTCATTGCCCATTGTGCCGCGAAGAGGAAAAAAAGAAGATATGTGAACAAATTGAAGACCTGGAAAAAGAAAAGGAATTATTTCTTACAAAGAATTAAGGAGACAAGAGGATGAGGACAATAGATGATATCAACAAACAAATAACGACATTAAAGGATAAACTGGACCTTGTCCAGGGGACACAAACAGAAGTGTATACCCGGATAGTGGGTTATTATAGATCCATTAAAAACTGGAACAAAGGCAAGCGGGAAGAATATAATTACCGGGTTCCCTTTTCCATGAATAAGGATTATACCCGGCGGGTGGATACTGTAACAGGAACCAGAACAAAAACGAAAGTGTAAGGAATGTTTCCTGCGGTCACATCACATGGATTATTTCGGACTACAAAAGACGACTCTTATTGATTTTCCGGGGATTTTGGCAGCGACAATCTTTATTCCGGGATGTAATCTCCGCTGTCCATACTGCCATAACCCGGAGCTTGTAACAAAAATCAGACCGGATACGCTTATTACCTATAACGAGCTTATCTCTTTTCTCAACAAACGGAAAAATATAGTGGGAGGAGTATGTTTAAGCGGTGGTGAACCTGTACTTTATAAGGGACTTGCCGGGTTAATTGACACAATTCATTCCCTGGGAATGAAAGTAAAAATCGATACAAACGGGACCCTGCCGGATAAGCTGGATTTTCAAGCCATGGATTATATTGCCATGGATATAAAAACCATACCGGGAAAATATCATTTACTCGGAAACCATATCCCCGGTGCGGCAGGAAAAATAAATGAGTCGATTAGCCGGATTATCTCTTCCGGTATACCACATGAGTTCCGGACAACAATAGCCCCCGGAATAGTTGAAAGAGAAGACATTAAAGAAATATGTTCTCTCATCAAAGGGGCGGATTCCTATGTACTCTCACAATTCAGACCCCTTCATACACTGGACCCCGGGTATGAACAGATGTCCCCTACTTCATGGGAAATGCTGAAAGAATTGAAAGAAATTGTCGAAAAAGCAAATATTCCATGTAAAATCAGGTATGTGGGAAAATCACAACAGGCACCGTAAAAAACCATAGTTGACATGAAGACAGTGGTTATGGTTTTCAAAAAAATGTCCACATCTACCCAGGGAGTCGACAGATTTTTGAAAACTGATATGATGTTAATTGTAAAATTACATGATTTTTACCTCTTCTGGAGGCAAAAAAAAGCGAGGAGAAATCTATGTTTAAAAAAGAATATTTGTTTGTTTTTATACTCTGTGGTCTTGCTGTAGCATATGTAGTTATTTCATTCATTGTATTGATTACCCGCGGGAAATGGGGTGTTGCTTTTCATAAAAAACTCGCTCTGGGAACGGCAATTGTCGCACTCTGTGCAATCCTTAATACGGGAACTCCCTCTTTTGCCCAGGAAGTGGAGACCCCCACTCCCACCCCGGCCTATGGAACATTAACCCCGGTCTATGGAACAATTCCGCCGGAAGGAACCCCGACAGTGGAACCCACTTCTACACCCACACCGCGTCCTGCCTATGGTATTTCCGGGTCGGTCTGGTTCAAACCGCAGTCCCAGGATGTCGGTATGAATGATGAATTCACCACGGAAGTCCATGTAGATGCCGGAACACAATTACTCGCTGCTTATGGAATAACGGTCAATTATGATGAAAATAAGATAAGCTTTGATGATGTGGAACCGGGACCGGACGGATTTCTGGCAGCAGTAAATGATACAGTACCCGGGACAATAAGAATAAGCGGGTTTGATACGACTGGAACAGGACCGGGATCGGATCTTTCCCTTCTCACTATTGCCTGGACTGCCGGGTCGGAAAGCGGAATCACCATACTGGAACTTATCGTCGATACTCTTGCAGATGAAAAAACAGATACTATCGGTGTGCCTACCGGGATAAACGGGAGTGTGACCATAATCGAGGTGATGCTGGGTGATGTGAATGGTGATGACACCGTCGATATTATCGACGCCCTTTTAGTGGCCCAGTATTATGTCGGTCTTGATCCGTCAAATATAAACCTGCTTAATGCAGATGTGGATGCTTCCGGTGAAATCGATATTATCGATGCCCTGTTAATTGCACAGAAATATGTGGGATTAATCGATAAATTCCCTGGTGAATGAATTAAATAACGGTTAAGTATTTACTTTTGAGCCTCTTGCAAAAATCCAATAGTATTTAAGGATTTTTTGCAAGAGGCTTCGGAGTATTTTTATTTTATTGTCCAGGAATTTCGATTTTCCACAATAAAGAGATGAAAACACAGATTACACCGATTTCTTCGCGGATTGAACTATGAACTTCCATAGCTGCCCCAATAATAGCATGAGCTAGTGGGTCTTTTTCTTTGTTATCCTTACTATCGGAGCTATGTTCTTATACCAAAAAGTAATAAAAATACTCCACTGTTGTTAAGGTTGGTTCTCACAGTAAATATAGCATTTTTGCAAGAACCTCTTTTAAAAGTAATTAACAGAATTATTTCTCTATTTTTTGCATTGATTAATGTTGTATAATGTTGTTTAGTGTTCATCTATGAAAGATGATAAGTATTATTCGATAAGTGAAACAGCAAAGTTAATTGGTGTAAGTTCACAGACTCTTCGCAGATGGGATACTGCTGGAAAATTCAAATCAATAAGACATCCTATTAACAATTATAGAGTCTATTCAGAAAAACAAATAAAAATGATAATTTCTGAGATTAAACCTGGATATTCTCTAAGTTTTAATGGACAATCGCTAGAAAATTTGGAAGTATTCTTCAAAACTTCTTTAGGAAAATTATATAATATTGATGCGATATTATTCCTTAAATCAATTCCCGATCAATCAATAGACTTGATATTTGCAGATCCACCCTATAATATTAAAAAAGCCGAATGGGATACATTTGATTCTTCGCAAGAATATATCGAATGGTCAATTGAATGGATTAAAGAAGCAAATCGAATTCTTAATGATACAGGATCATTATATATCTGTGGTTTTTCTGAAATACTTGCAGATTTAAAATATGCAGCAAATAAATATTTTAAAGGATGTAAATGGTTGGTTTGGTACTATAGAAATAAAGCTAATATGGGAAATGATTGGGGGCGCTCACATGAAAGTCTAATTCATTTTAGAAAAACAAAAAACTTTATTTTTAATATTGATGAAGTAAGAATTCCATATAATGAACATACTTTGCATTACCCTATACGACCTCAAGCGGTAACATCACAATATGGAAATGGGAAAAAATATATATGGACACCGCATCAGAAAGGCGCAAAACCTAAAGATGTATTTGAAATACCAACTATTTCAAATAAAGCATGGGAAAGATATAATCATCCAACACAAAAGCCAGTTGAATTATTAAAAAAAATAATTCTTTCCTCATCCAACGAGAGTAGTATAGTAATTGATCCTTTTGGAGGATCTGGTACAACATATGCAGTCGCTGAAGCATTTAACCGTAAATGGTATGGTTGTGAATTAGAAACCAAATATTGTGAAGAAATAAAGAATCGGCTATTAAATAAAAAGCATATAAAAAGAATATATCATGGAAATGATCAAATTGAATCACAAATACGACGAGAAAAATTACGTGGTTTGAGTTAATATTTTTTTGCATCTATTAGTAAAAATTGCGAAAATTGTTTTATGTCGTTTATATAAGGTTCTCTTAAAGCATTTGGAGGCGGGTCAATACAATAAAGTCCATCAAGTTTAGTAAGGAAATTTGTATAAACCATAAATAATCCTGCAACAAATGTCACATAATCCTTATCCTCCATTGAAGTAGTTATTACTTCTGGAATATAGTTTAAAATACGAACAGTTATAGATTTAAAATTATCTAAAGTTTTTATTTTACTTTGAATATGCACTAATAATACCGATACTATTTTATCGGTTAGTTATATATTTTTTGTATTAGAAATATCCATTTATTAAGCATAAAACTCTTTACTAATTATTAATCAAAGGGAAGTGATAACAAATAGATTATATTCAAACTTAAACAAGATATATCATGTAATTTTTTTAAAAAAACTCTCCAGTATCTTAATCTGGCGGGCAATATCTGCTATAATGATGAACAATACCAATGAAAAGGAATAAGTATGACATACATACCCAAACACGCTGTCTGGGAAATCACCTATGCTTGCAATATGTGCTGTAAACACTGCGGCTCCAGTTGCGGCCAGAAATACCCGGATGAATTGACAACCGAAGAGGCGTTGAAGCTCTGTGACGATATTGCGGAACTCGGCTTATCCATTATTACCCTTTCCGGGGGAGAACCCTTTGTCAGGCCGGACTGGCACCTCCTGGCAAAAAGGCTTACCAATAATGGGGTGACAACCAATGTTATTTCCAATGGGTGGTTCATTAATGAAGAGTTAATCGATAAAGCATTAAAAGCAGGGATAGTGAACATCGGTATAAGCCTGGACGGGCTGAAAGCAACCCATGATTTTATACGGAAAGAAGGGTCATATAATCGGATTATGGCTGCTTTTGATGTTATGAACAAAAGAAAGATTCCTATTGCGGTAAATACAAGTGTGAATAAGAGAAACCTGGCCGAACTCCCCGGGTTAAAGAAGATATTAATTGCCCACAATGTCAGGCAATGGCAGTTTCAAATCGCCCGTCCAATGGGCAATTTTTTGAAACATCCGGATCTTATGATGAATCCGGGAGGACTTGAACAGCTTATCGATTTCTCCTATGAAACAGTAAAAGAAGGACAGATCCTCATTACCCCGGGAGACGATATCGGTTATTACAGTGCCAAACAGGCAGAAATTATAAAAGCTGCTCACAGGAATGATGAAAATGTCCCGGAATGGTCGGGATGCCATGCGGGAAAATATGTATTCGGTGTGTATGCAAACGGGGATATAAGTGGATGCCTTTCTATCCGGGACAGCAGATTTATCGAAGGAAATATCCGGCAGATCCCGTTAAAGGAATTATGGACAAGACCGGGTGCTTTTGCCTGGAACAGGGAAATGACAAAGGAACAATTAACAGGATTCTGCGCACAATGCCAGTATGGGAAAACATGCCTGGGCGGCTGTACGGGATCAAAACTTACCTTTTGCCATTCACTATATGAAAACACCTATTGCACCTACAGGATTAAAGTAGAACGGGAATTGGAAAAGGTAAAAACGATAAATGATGTGAGTACACTCATACAGGAAGGAACACGGTATTTAAATGAAAAAGCCTACCAGCTTGCGGATATATATTTTTCCCGTGTGCTCTCCATTGAGCCGGAAAATTTTCATGCTATTGATTGCCTGGGGTTTATACATTTTTTTCTTGAAGACTATCACAAATCCAGGGAGTATAATGAAAAGGCATTGAAATTAAACCCGAAAAACGCTTATGCATGGAAAGGGCTTGGGCTTTGCCTTTCAAGAACAGGACAGGTGAAAAAAGGAATTTACTATATTACAAAAGCTATCCAGCTTTCAAAAGATGATTATTCGGATTATTATTTTGATCTTGCTGTTGTTCTGTATGAGCATAATAAAACAAAGGATGCTTTAAAGATACTTGAAAAGGTAAGGAAAAACTCAGGGGATTTTAAAAAAAAATCGGAAGAATTATACAAATTCCTGAAGAATAAATTGAATTGCAAGTAATACTATGTATGTGAGTTATTGGGTTTTGATGTAATTTATAATAGAAAGATTCTATAAGGTGTAAAATGGAGTGTGTATATGTTGAAAATTTTTATAATTCTAATTATATCATCTTCAAATACAAGCAATTGATGTATATATTTTATTAAAAATTGAGTATTCCTACTGGTTTTTACCCACTCATTTATCACTTTCATCAGTTCTTCTCCATATCTGTCACCAAACCTCCTTACCAAATCAAGAAACCACAAAAGCAAATCCCGCACCAGTTGAGCCATGCTATAATAATTTAATACATCATGCAAACACTTAAGCCGTCTGTATAGAAAATCCGGTATTTGAACAATAATATGCTTCCTTTTTAAATTTTTATCCTCATTTATCAGTTTATATGTGCTAAGACGCTGTACCCCCTTCATATCCTCTTTCTCAATAACAGGAAATAACTGCATTAAAATTCTGCATATTGTCTCAGACAGGTTTTGTGTCTTCTGGAATATTTCCAGTTCTGTCAGTTCATCCATCATCAGAATATCTATCTTAAAATGAAACGTTGTTATATCCAGATCTTCTTTATCCATGAATTCACTCCTTTTTAAAATTAAAGATTGTAAACAAGAGAATACTGTATTATCAGGTTTGTTCTGCCTCTCTCATAATTATTAACTGGGTAAAGTTACCTGACGCCTTCATTTTTTTTATTTTTTTTAAAAAAATTTGCACAATAAGAGCTATACTGACACTCTTTTGTGAAGCGAAATCATAGTAACTAAGCGTTGGCTACGCCCACAACCCAAATCAAGAGAAGCTGAAAATACTCTATGCCTGTAATTACATCATATCCAGGAAGGTACCGGCCTGCGCCAAATGCTACCAGGTTGAAAATCTCTGATATTATTCCAATATTTTCGCTTAAAGTAGTACAGAGGAACAATTGTCATCATGCCGAAAAATTTATAGTTAATTTACCAATTAAATCAAGAATAATTGGAACAGAGTAAGGATACTTGATTTTTTTAAAAATCAGGATTAGATTATTCTTATGAATATTACGGTTTTTATCACCCATCCCGAAGTTTCCTGCTGGAATTTTTCCGGGACAAATTATAAGCACATGCAGCAGGAACTGCCGGGGACAACAATAAAGGTTTGTTCGTCTTCCGAAGAGTTTTGTGACCAGTTACCCCGGACACAGGTTGCCTGTGTCTGGTACTTTAAAGAAGAATGGCTTGCCCTTGCCCCGAGGCTTGAGTGGATTATTACCCCGGCAGCAGGGAAAGACTATTTTCATATTCCTCCATCTTCCGGTATTGATGTGGGGTATTGCAGTTTTCACGGCGAATTAATGGGGGAAACGGTTGCCGGTATGATACTTGCCCATGTAAGGGGAATAAGGGATACGGTTCTGCTCTGGGAGAATCGTGTCTGGTCAAGAGATCACTTAAGCAAACGTATGAGATCCCTCCGGGGTTCACACATTGTTATACTGGGATTCGGACATATCGGCAACTGGATTGGAACGCTTGTTAAGCCATTCGGTGTAAGAATAACCGGGGTGAAAAGGAACCTTATCAATCCTCCCCTCTATTTTGATAAGAATGATTCCATTATTTCAATAGAAGATATGGACTCTGTTCTTCCCCTGGCAGACCATCTTATCCTTGCCCTGCCCGGGGGCGAGGAAACGACCGATATTATTGACGAAAAAAGAATTGCGTTGCTTCCGGCTCATGCTGTGATTTATAATGTGGGTCGCGGTAATGCAATTTGTGAACCTGCACTTATCCAGGCCCTTAAAAAAGGAAAAATCGAAGCAGCATATCTCGATGTAATAAAGAAAGAACCATTATCGTCCGGTTCACCGCTTAAGGATTGTCCCAATCTGTTCATCATGCCCCATGCGTCTGCAATATCCCCCAATTATCTTGACCTTTTTATACAGGAATTTGCAGAAAAGTACAGAAACCGGTATGGATAAAGAACATCCCGCAAAAAAAATACTTTGAAGGGAAATATAGTTTTTTCTTTTTAAATCGTGATTCTTTCATCCCTCCTTGTTAAAAGCCGGTAAATATGGTAAACTTAAAATATGCTATTTTGACTTAAAATCTTGTTAAAATAACAAGATTTTAAGCAAAATAGATAAACGTTGGCCGCCATGTTAATGAGACCAGCATAATTAAAAGAACCTGGATAAGCTGCTAATTGGGATGTGGGCTTGAGCCTTCGTTATGATATGGAAGTATATAAGGTAACAGTATGAGGAAGCAAAAGGAGCAGAATTATGTGTGGAATAATCGGTTATTGCGGACCCAGAAATGCAACGCAAATACTTGTGGAAGGTTTAAAACGTCTTGAATACAGGGGGTACGATTCTGCAGGTATTGCAGTCGGACTGAACGGGTCTTTAAAAGTAATAAAAACAAAAGGGAAAATAAAGGAACTCCGGCAGAAGATACCGGGGGATATGATCTCCAGCTATGGAATAGGCCATACACGATGGGCGACTCATGGTGTGGTGAATGACATAAATGCACATCCCCATACTGATTGCAGCGGTAATCTGGCGATTGTTCATAACGGGATCATCGAAAATTACGAAAGCTTGAAGAATATGCTCGAATCTGAAGGACATATCTTTCATACGGATACGGATTCTGAAATAATTGCTCATTTAATCGAAAAATATTTTAACGATGATCTTGAGAAAGCAGTAAAAGAAGCACTTCCCCTTTTAAAAGGCACATATGGGATTGTATGTATACATGCAAAAGACCCGGGAAGGATTGTCGGTGCAAGGAATGGATCGCCTTTAGTTGTAGGCATTGGGAAAGATGAGATGTTTCTCGCTTCTGATGTAACTGCAATTATTGCCCATACAAAAAAAGCCGTGTATCTTGAGGACGGGGAAGTGGTATTCATAAAGCCGGAAGATTTTATTACCACCGATATTAATGATAAAAAAATAACAAAAGAAATCGAGCAAATAACATGGGAACTCCAGGAGATCGAAAAAGACGGATTCCCCTGTTTTATGGAAAAAGAGATCATGGAACAGCCGGAATCCATAAAAAGAGCTATGAGTGGCCGCATTGATAAGGAATTGGCCACAGCACACCTTGGAGGACTTAATCTTTCCACCAAAGAACTCATCAACCTGGAGCGTGTTAAGATTATTGCAGCAGGAACATCTTTTTATGCAGGAATGGTCGGTGCTTATCTTTTGGAAGCAATACCGCGAATTCCTGCAATTCCGGAACTCGCATCCGAGGTGAGATATAAAAACCCGATTATTGAAAAGAATACCCTTTATTTTGCCGTATCCCAATCCGGTGAGACAATTGATACCCTGTTTGCCATGAAGGAATTGCAGAGAAAAGGAGCAACAGTCCTGGGAATTTGTAATGTTGTCGGATCTTCCATTGCCAGGGATTCTGACGGTGGTGTTTACATACATTCCGGGCCGGAGATTGCTGTTGCATCAACAAAGGCATTTACTTCCCAGATTACCGTTTTTTACCTGTTTTCATTACTTCTGGCTAGAATGAGGGACCTTTCATTTTCTGCCGGTGAAAAATTAATCACTGATCTGATATCAATCCCCCTGAAGGTAGAGAATGTCCTAAGCCGCTGGCAACAATTAAAAGAGATGGCGATAAAATATGCACATTATAAGGATTTTCTCTTTCTTGGACGCGGGGTAAATTATCCTGTTGCGCTGGAAGGAGCGTTAAAGCTAAAGGAAATTTCATATATTCATGCAGAAGGATATAGTTCTGCTGAAATAAAACATGGGCCGATCGCTCTTATCAATGAAGAAACGCCAAGTGTTTTTCTTGTTCCTGATGATGAACTGCGGGAAAAAATCATATCGAATATTAAGGAAGTGAAAGCAAGAAAAGGGAAGGTTATAGCTATTTCTGTTGAAGGGGACGAGGAGATAAAAGATATTGTTGATGATGTTTTTGAAATACCCGCGACGCATGAGCTTTTTTATCCATTTATAATGGTCGTCCCCCTGCAACTTTTTGCCTATTACTGTGCCCTTGAACTGGGAAGGAATGTGGACCAACCCCGCAACCTTGCGAAAAGTGTAACAGTGGAATAAAAGGAAATTGCTTAAAGTTTTTTTTCACCGACATGCTTTCTCCTGCATATACTACAGCATGAAATATGAACACGGGTCTTCCCGGTCTCCGGGTCCCACATCTTTCCGATAAGATAGCCATTTTGCGGTAACACCTTTTTACATACCGGGCATTCTTTCTTTTTTCCCGGTTTTTTCCCCTTACAATAGGGGCATCCGTGTAAATACACAATCTTTTCTTCTTCTTTTCCCGGAAAAGCCTCTGTAAAAACACGTTCACCTGTTTTAAGTGATGTCCCGCATAAGGGACACTTTTTCAAACCATGGCTTCCATATACCTGTCCGGCTATACGTTTCTTTTGAAAAAGACCACTTAAAATAAGTGTACTTCCCACAATAAGAAACAATAGAAATATGAAGATAAGTGAATGAAATAAGCTAATCGTTAATATTTTTTATGTCCTCGTGGACCTCTTGTTGGTTTACCTCTGGTTCCATGAAGGAATTTACCTTCTTCCTTCAGGATATTTTTTATCGGTTCTTTTGGAATTCGCTGGGGTTTTATTACCTGAAAAGATTTTGTTTTTTTCATTGGCCCTCCTCATTATTGTCTATACGTCATTGAACTTCAATGGTTATATTATACCACGGGTTATATATTTTCGCAAATTTTTAATTATTTTTTTAACCAGGTCTTATATTTATAGGCAAATCACTCGAAATTACAATAGAGACATAAAAAGTTCTCCTTAAATGAAGGAGATCTTTGAGTTACTATATACAGAGAATAAAGCAGTATTTATCGAAATTAGGACTTGACTGAATACAAAAGAACAGTCAAAATAAGAAAGGTGTACTTTTAGAAGATAGTTTTTATAAAAAATTATCAAGTTTAACTATTGTTTTGACGATACATATAATGAAAGGAAGGGTTTTATAATGACCATTGAGAGAATTAATGTTCCTGATCCCGTCTCGAAATATAAGAAAACGGAGAACATCTCAAAACCTTCAAAAGACCTGAAAAAAGATTCTGTTGATATCTCAGAGGAAGCAAAACTGAAAGCAAAACTCGAGGAAGCTGTAAATCTTGCGAAATCTGCACCTGTTGTACGTAAAGACCGTATAGAAGAAGTGAAAAAGAAACTCGAAGATCCTTCTTATATTAATGATAAAGTCATAGAAGTTGTTGCAGACCAAATAATGAAGTATTTTGAAATATAATAATCCTTGATGATGTGTAATTATTCCAGGGATATTATTATAATATGAGTCATTGGTGGCGGAGAGACAGTGTTATTCTCCGCCTTTTTTATTTGTGGATTTCAACATCAGTTGAACCCCAATTGTAGTTTTAACAAGGTGGAGCATCAAATACAGGGGAGATATCTGAATGCCGGATTTCTTTTTCACTATTCCAGCAAAGATCTATTTTGGAATTGATGCGATAAGCAGGATCGGGAGTTTTTGTATTCCTTATGCAGACCGGATTCTGCTTGTTACAGAAGCTATACTTTATGAGAAAAAAACAATCGACCGGGTCCAGGAATTCCTGGATAAAAAGGGAATAAAATATATTACCTTTGATGAGGTAGTCCCGAATGTTACAAGCACTGCGGTAAACAATGGAATAAAACTCGCAAGAACATCCCATGTCAATGGAATTATTGGATTGGGGGGAATAAAAACACTTTCCATTGCCAGGTGTATTGCAATGGGAACAACATCCTCTAAATCGATGGATGATTTCCTATCCGGTGCTAAGCCGGAAAATGAAGCCCTTCCTTATATTGAAATACCAACCACCTGCAGGAATCCCTTTATGCTTACCGATGAATATTTTATTACAGATGCAAGAAACCGCAAAGGTGTCTCCGGATTAACGCAGCCGGATATGACAAAAGGAGTACTTATCGACCCTGTTTTAAGTACATCCCTCCCGCCCAAATATACTGCTACGACAGTTATGGATACCCTGCTTGCCGGGATTGAAGGGTACATCTCAAACAAGAATAACTTTTTTTCCGATCTTCTTTTTTGTGATGCAATAAAAACCCTTGGAGAACTCCTTCCCCTGGTGCTTGATGACCCGGATGATGTGACCCACAGGTACCAGGCTTCCAGGGCAGGGCTTTTGACAGCTATGGGACTTTCCATATGTAAAGCTGGTATTGGGACAGCCCTTTCCTGGGCAATTAATGCAAGCCTTATGGTTCCCAAATCCTGGGTTGCCTCCATATTGCTTCCTCATGTTCTGGAATTCCATGTGACAACAAGCAGCAGCAAACTTGCACAGGTTGCCGCACTTTTAGGTGAGGATGTTGATGGACTGGATGAACAGGAAGCTGCTCACAAAGCAATTGATGGTGCAAGAAGGCTTCTCGGTTCTTCCGGAATACCGGCAAGGTTCAGGGATTTTGACCTGATTCTTGATGACATGGTGGAAATAGCAGAAACAGCATATTCCTATGAAATGATACGGGATATCCCCCGGAGTGTAACTCCGGAAGATATGTTTACTATTATAAAAGCTGCATACTAATAAAAATTAAGTTAATATTAGCCCAGGGTGGTGATGAGTTTTTCGATCTGATCAAGGATAGTTACCCGGGCAGAAAAAACGGATTTTCCGAAAGAACTTATTTCTTTTATCTCGTCTGAATATTCTACAAACCCAAGTATATCATAACCGGGGAGATGATCCTCGATGATTGCCCTGTCCTCTTTATTCCTCAACTTGTTTGCCGCTATTAAAACTTTCTTTATCCCGATATCCCGTGCCAGCTGGTTTACACGGTGGGCAGTTGCAATACTTGTCTTGCTCGGTTCAACCACCACAAGAAGGTGATCTACACCCAGAGCGGTTCCTCTTCCAAGGTGTTCAATACCAGCCTCCATATCAAGGATAACCCACTCTTCCCTGGCAATAAAAAGATGAGAAATAAGGCTTTTTATAAAAGCGTTCTCCGGGCAGGCACATCCCCCACCCCCCCTTTTTATTGTTCCCATCGTAAGGAGGGTGATCCCCCCCACGGTGACCGAATATTTTGAAGGAATATCCGACACTTTTGGATTCATGGTAAAAAAGGGGGCTGGCTGGCCAGGGGTTGTTCCTGTTCTTTCCGCAATAAGCTCTTTTAACTCGGATACCGGGGTAATCACCACATCATCGGGTATCCCGAGCAGGGATGCCTGGTTCATATCCGGGTCAGCATCGATCACAATCACTTTCTTACCCTGTTCACTTAAAACCCTTGCCATAAGAGATACAATCGTCGATTTTCCCGCACCCCCTTTTCCTGCAACTGCCAGTTTCATCTTCTGTATTTCCTTTTCTTATTACCGGTAACAGGAATAAATACCAAGAATAATGGAATTAATCATGGTCTTTATTGAATCTGCCCTTGATGTCATGATAATAGGTATACGGGCCCCGATAAGAATACTGGCTGCTTCTGCCTGTCCGAAAAAGGTCAGGGATTTATACAGAATATCGGCAGAGTTAAGGTCCTGGGCAACAAGAATATCAGCATGACCGGCATAAGGGGATTTTATTCCTTTCCTGTCTGCTGCTTCCGGGAAAAGTGCATTATCCAGGGCAAGTGGTCCTTCCACTCTTCCCCCTTTGATTGTTCCCCGATCTGCCATTTTAGACAGACATGCTGCATCAAGTGTTTCCTGTATAGACGGATTTACCGTCTCGACAGGGCTTAAGATTGCGACAATTGGTTTATCGATACCCATATTTCTTACAAAATTGATTGCATTCTGGACAATATCCTGTTTTTGTTTAAGATCAGGAACAATATTCAACGATGCGTGTGTGAGAAAAAAGAAATGATCAAAAAGATGATGTTGAAATGCCTGTAATGTGGAAAGAATCCGGCCGATATTAAGATTATTCTCTTTACTCAATACTTCCCTTAAAATTTCACCGGTCCGGACCTGGCCCTTCATAAGGATATCTGCTTCATTACTGGCTACTATTCTTACTGCTTTCCTGGCAATTTCTGATTTTTTTATTTCATGCTGGATAGTATATGGTGAAAGGGAAATACCCCCGGCTCTTGCCGCTTCCTCGATCTCATCCTGGAATCCCACAAGAATGGGTTCGATAAATCCTTCTTTTCTTACTGCTTCTACTGCCTGTAATATATATGGATCATTTGCATGGCATACCACAAGCCTGAATTTGTTCCCGCAATTCCTTATAAATTGCAGAATATCATCAAAATTTTTCATATTACCCTCCTTAAATAAAAGGTCTAATTTTTTTACTTCTGTACAAAGTAAATACCATTTATTTAATTTTTTCTTTTTCCTTAAATATAAGCATAACACTATATCATATTGGATTCAATGTCATATTTGAGGATTTACGTTTTTAATGCAAATTTTTTTTTATTAACACTTCCCAATTCATATCCCTGATATTCCGGAATTTCAGTTTTTTCCTTTGTCCGGAAAATCACAATAGTGTATTACAACGGTACACTATTGCGGTACAGCAGGGATTATACAAAAGATCATAGTATACGATTACCTGGATATTCACTCAATAAATATCCATGGCAATTACTAAAATGCTGGCTGCCAGGTTTAGTAAACCAACATTATTCATAATTACCTGGATAGCCTATCAACTGTGTTGTGGGCATAACCAACATTATGGATTACCCGCAATCCAGCAAAGAAAAGCAGGATATTACCTGAACCTTGCTGTTTTCTATACAGGTTTCAACCAGAGTGAGAGCGTCGTCAATCACGCCGGCGATTACACGGTAATTACCTCTGAAAATCCTGAAATAATATCTGCATTTTTTTCTTTATGTCAGTACCAGGATTATAAATCTATGATCCAGAGACTTCATTCATTTATCCAATAGTTAAGGAAAAACGATACTTATACATACTCATTGTTTTAGATTTTGTCAAGGAATTTTATCGAAAAAAGATAAAAAGATATATTTTTCATCACTTTTTCCCTCCCCTGGCTTTATTGTTAAGATATATGTTTATTTCATAAGCTGCCCTTTTCCCGGCTCCCATTGCACTGATAACAGTTGCAGCACCTGTCACAATATCACCCCCCGCCCAGACCGTGTCCTTTGTGGTTTTGCCCGTCGCTTCATCTGCAACAATTGTTCCCCACTTTGTACGTTCAATGCCACTGGCGTCAAAAAAAACAATAGGATTGGGTCTTGTGCCGAGTGCGACAATCACGGTATCAACATCCATATCAAACTCCGACCCGGGAACCGGGACAGGCCTTCTGCGTCCGCTTGCATCAGGCTCTCCCAGTTTCATCCGGATGCACCGCATCCCCTCTACCCATCCCTGTTCAGTCCCGTATATTTCAACCGGATTCACCAGGAAATTAAAAATCACCCCTTCTTCCCCTGCATTTTCCACTTCTTCTGCCCTTGCCGGCATCTCCTGGGCTGACCTCCGGTAGATAATATGCACTTCCGGTGGGGATATTCCCTTTTTCATACTGGCAAGTATTCCCAGTCTTAAAGCACAACGGGCAGAATCCATGGCAACATTTCCTGCACCAATAACAGCAACTTTATGACCGATTTTTACCGGTGTATCCCATTCAGGAAACAGATAACCTTTCATAAGGTTCACCCTGGTAAGGAATTCATTTGCAGAATACACTCCATTATAGTTTTCGCCCGGAATTCGCATAAATATCGGGAGTCCTGCCCCGGTTCCCAGGAAAACAGCATCAAATCCCTCACTGGCAAAAAGATCATCAAGGCTGAATATTTTTCCAATCACATAATCTGTCCTGATTTCAACCCCGAGACTCACCACATAATCTATTTCTGCCTGGACAATCTTTTTGGGCAATCTGAACTCCGGGATTCCGTACATAAGTACACCACCGGCAACATGCAGACTCTCGAAAATAACCACCCGGTGACCCTGCTTTGCCAGGTCTGCTGCACAGGTAAGTCCGGCAGGTCCTGAACCGATTACCGCTACTTTATAAGGATTTTGCTTTGCCCTTACCGGGGATTTTACCCCCTGTTTGAGTTCCCAGTCTGCAACATACCGCTCCAGGCGTCCGATTGCAACGGGTTTACTCTTTTTCCCCAGGATGCAGGACTCTTCACATTGTATTTCCTGGGGACATACCCTGCCGCAGATAGCAGGAAGGTTATTTGTACTCTTTAAAAGCCTTACCGCTTCCTTCATATCACCTTTTCTTACTGCCATGATAAACTCGGGGATAGGTACTTCCACGGGACAGCCCTCTCTGCATTTCGGTTTCTTACAGTTCAGACACCGTTCTGCTTCGGATTGAGCCTGCTCTTCTGTATACCCCAGTGCAACCTCAAAAAAATTCTTTACCCGCTCTTCCGGTTTCTGGAGATTCATAGTATGACGTTCAATTGCCATCCGCTCTTTTATTGTTAATTCTTTTTGATCACTCATCTTTTTGCCTGCCACAAGTATAAAGATCAACAGCACTTTTTTCCTCTTCAAGGTATAGTTTCTGCCGGCTAAGAACAAGGTTCCAGTCAACTTCATGGGCATTAAACTCGGGGCCATCCACACAGACGAATTTCGTTTTTCCGGCAACCTCTACCCGGCAGGCACCGCACATTCCGGTACCATCCACCATAATGGAATTAAGACTGACGATCGTGGGCACCTGGTATTCCAGTGTTGTTGCTGCACAAAATTTCATCATAATAGCAGGACCGATCGCCCATGCCTTCTTTATTTCCTTTCCGTGTACTTCGAGCAGTTCTTTTAAAGGAACAGTCACCACACTTTTTCTGCCTGTACTTCCATCATCTGAACAAACAATCAGTTCATCCGATACCTCCCCCATTTTATCCTCCCAGAATAACAGGTTCTTGTTCCTTGCACCGATAATGGAAATCACCTTATTCCCTGCCCGTTTCAATTCCCGGGCAACGGGGAAGACCGGGGCAATACCAACCCCGCCCCCGATACATATCACTGTCCCCAGCTTTTCAATTTCAGTTGCACACCCGAGGGGGCCGGTAAGACTTGCAATGGTATCACCGGGATGAAAGGTTCCCAGTTGCATCGTCGATTTTCCGACTTCCTGAAACACAAGAGTGATTGTCCCTTCATCCGCATTAAAATCCGCTAATGTCAGGGGAATCCGCTCTCCTTCTTCCCTTATACGGATAATAACAAACTGCCCTGCTTTTGCCTTTTGTGCAATATCTCTTGCCCTTATGGTGATAAGTTTGGTGACATCTGAAAACACCTGTTTTGTGAGAATCGGATACATTCTTATACAATCTCCTGATTTCTAACTTTTTTGGGATTGTCTTGCTTCCTCAATTGAATACAGTTTAATAAAATAGACACAGGTATGTCAACAGGAAAGGGACGATGGGGTGCGATTTCCCAATCAGGTTTTTAAAACCACAGATTTCTCGGATTATTCTATTCTATTCTATTCTATTCTGTGTAATCTATTGATTCCTCTTTTCTTCCAGTAAATAATTTGCATAGTATAATAACCTTTTTCATGTATCAATAACACTTGAAATTTGAAATGTAATTCATTATCATAAAGTAGTATAGAAGATGAAAAGAGCAGAGAAAATAAATGAAAGGAGGTGCGTTCTATATTATTTTTTTCATAACTTTATTAAAACAGAATATGGAGGGATTAAATGATTGAGATTGCAAACAATGACTTTTATTCTATGAAAGTAGATGAAAGTAAAAACAGGTTTTATCTTACAATCGAAGGTTTCTGGGAGACTGGAGATCAGGTGCCTGAATACCTTGATGATTTAAAAAAAGCGGTCAAACACCTTTCTAATGGATTCACCATTTTATCTGATTTAATACAAATGAAAACGCCCACACAGGAAATTGGTGCATTACATGTAAAAGCACAAAAATATCTTATTGATTCAGGATTGTCAAAAACAGCAGAAGTTCATCCGTTAAGTATGATCGCTAAAATGACTGTAGACAGGTTTTCCGAGGAATCGGGCATGAAAAAGGGAATGTTTTCATCAAAAGAAGAAGCCGAAAAATGGCTTAATGCATAACAAAGGCTTAAGCCTACAACCCAATTAACAAGCTATCCAGGTTCTTTTTATTATACTGGTCTCATTAACCTGGCGGCCAACGTTTATCTATTTTGCTTAAAA
>JAFGQK010000073.1 GCA_016935735.1 Spirochaetales bacterium
ATTAATCTTCACTAATCCTATCCCTATTTTAGTGTAAATTAGTGAGGATTAGTGGTTTTTTTTTAAGAAGTAAGTGAACTATTAAAAGAAACCTTTATGAAAATAAAAATTTGTCAAGAGGTACTACCTGATTGGAAATTCCCACCCTCACCAGGTGGGTGCAATCTCGCAAATTGGTTTTCCTGGCAAATTCAGAATAACTGTACCATTTTACGTGCCGGAAGAATCCGGGGGGTATAGACAAAAAAGAATTAAGGCTTTATAGTCTTTAAAATGATATATTTTCAAGGGAGTGGCAGAATGAAAAGAATGGGTCTCTATATGGCTATTATTCTCCTGCTTCTGATTGCAGGATGCAATCAGAAAAAGGACTCTTCCACGGAATCACCCGATAACAATAGTGATGAATCATTATTACCGGAAAATCTCCCTCCCAGGGCATGCTTTGGGAAACTTACCGAGGATAAGGTACGGATCCGCAGTTTACCGGGCTTAAACTCGGAGATAATAGGAAAACTCACCCTGGGGGAAGAAGTACAGATATTGTGCCGTACAAGTGAAAAATATACCGCTGTTGGTGCGGAAGATTACTGGTATATAATTAAGAGAAATAATGGGATGGTGGGATGGGCATTCGGATACTATCTCGATTTTAGTGAACCTGTGGATAACGCAGTATCTATTCATTATATTGATTATTCGAACGAGGTGAAATACGAGGACAGGACATGGATTGGGGAATATTATGTATACAGGCTGTTGAATGAACACAAACTTCCTCCCGGCTATGCAGGGAAATTACATAAAACGGGCATCCGTATTACATTAAACGATGCATATGAATTTTCCATCGGGTATCATCCGGATATCAATGAAAAAGAATATGTCCACATAAAGACAATGAATCAGATGGATGGATTTATAATAGAAGAGTATAAGCCTGTAAAAATGGAAGTGTCATTTGTAAATAACTATATAGCCATAGCTGGTGAGAGTATACAAAACGATCAAACATATAAGTACGAGATATACTATGCCGGGAAGAAAGATTAATCCTTTTTTCCCAGAATCGTATAACTGAAGAGAACTTCTGTTAAGTCACCTTCACGCTGTTTCCTGGATAATCCCTTGCTGATCGTGTCCGGGCTCCCTTTACCCAGGGGTACGAAAGCATCTTCTATATCTTCGAACTGGCTCCGGGAAGCGATTATTTTAATAAACTCGGTCCCATACGGCTTACCGAGGATAAAAGTAAATTCATACGATGAGTCAGGTATGGTATAAACCCTGTTTTTATCAATCTTGTTGTTTTTATGGAATTTGTTCGGAAAAATAAGACTCATCTTTTTATCCACATCTATATGGTATATTTTAATGTAGCAATCATCACTGGCCTTGAACTTTATGACAAGCTCTTCACTATCGTAATAGATGCCCCCATACCCGCGTACAGGCCAGGCTGAAACAAGAAGAACATTGTCTTCCGATTTTCCCACCTGGTCCAGGTCTTCGATCGTATCAAGGGCATCCTCTGCATTTGATGGAAGTATGGATAAAGACGGGGGAATAAGCCTTTTATTGAGCGGAAAGCTGATATTGCCGTATAATAACCCGGATTCAATATCCAGGAGGGAAAGGAAAATGAGTACCTCATCCTCATCATCAAAAAAACGGCCTGAAATAAGGGCATCGATGCTTTTAAGCTCACCGACCCGTACATCATGTCCTGCAAACATATCGGAAATGTTTAGTTCCTGTATTTCAAGAATCTGTTCAAGATGTTCCCGGTCAAAGAGTGAAAAATATTCACTCCGTACAAGGGCATTTGAAAGCAGGCTTTCAACATATGCGGAGAATGCCGAGCCAATACCCTTGTCAGCATAAAGAAAGTTGCCAGGAACCACAACCAGTGGTTCTGCCGGGGGTTTTACAAAAAATCCCTCTATCATACGGCGAAAAAGCTCAGAGGCATTTTCCATCGTCTCCAATCCTTTTGCCGTTAATACGGAACCTCCTGTACAGGCAAGATAGTTTGCAATGAGTTCATCGGAAAGGGGTGCTTTTGCCGTATCACCAATCGGTACAGGAAACCTGGTATAAAGAACAGGTCCGGCATCTGTTCCTATGAGAATCCTCCCTCTTTGCCCGGTTTGTGAAAGTTCAAGAGATCCGGCCCGGATTATCCTGCTTCCTTTTTCCAGTTCGAATGTATTGTTATCAACCTGTTGAACAATATTTCCCGATACGGAAAGGACAATTCCAATAACAGGGTTTTCTTCACCAGCTGCATGTACTGAAAAGAGGAGAACAAAACAGAATACATAAATACTGGAATGCATTTTCTTTATATTCATACCAGTATTAAACAGGAAAATATTGTGATTGTCAATCCATCCCATTCTTCCTCTGCCTTTTATCCTTGTCAGAAAAGACATTTTATGCTATTATTTAAAGAAGATATACCCGGTATAAACGATGAATATAGAGAATTCCGGCTCCATGACAGAACAATATACCATCCTGCCCCTTTCCCGGGAAATTTCCGGGAATCCGGTAACCGATTTTCAGGCAGAAAACATCCTTAAAAGGGCTAAGGCCATGGCCCTACTCCGTGATAAAACAGGTGTCCAGGCGACGAATCTTATCCGGATGGCAGAAACTGCCCTGAAAAACGGGAATCCTGTATCGGCAAGGAATTTTGCACAAAAGGTAGTGCAGATGTTAATCCCGGATAATGTAGGCAATAGCTTAAAAAAGGAGATACAGCTCCCGGAACCGGTACAACCGGCACAGGTGAGACCGGAAAAGAAAAAGCATACCGAACATACGTACCAGGATGCATCGAATGACCCCGGGGTTTCCTTTACCTACCCGGGGAATCTTACAGGCCCGGAATCCTTTCTTGCTGTTCCTGCACATGAGTATGAACATGTGCGGCGTTCGTTACAGGAAGCCATCTTAAATGGGGAACCTGTGAGGGTGTATGTGAGTTACCGGGTAAGGTACGATCCTGCCACAGGAGAACCGTATATGGCAGGGGGGGTGACCAGGACCATTCGGCTTCCGGATATACCTGCTCCCGATAAGGGAAAGGTTGTCGATACCTATGCATAAAAGTAAATTGTTATCTTTTAATCAGGATATTTTTTAATAAACGTTTTCTGCCGATAATGTACATTGTGGTAGAATCGATAATTGATTTTTTTATTTCACCGATACGGATTAACAATACATCTCTTTTCTTTTCCCCGCTCGACATTATTTTAAAGCTTATCCTGCCGGTATTCGGTATATATATTCTCTACAAGCTGCTTTTTTTTCTGGTGAAAGATCTTATTCTTAAACCGCTTAAAATAACAATCGATACGAAAAACAAAATCAGGATCATCATCAAGCGGATATTACGGATCATCCTTTTCTTCGGTTTTCTCCTTATTATCATCAATTTCCTTGGAAAGGAAATTCTCAAATATATTACCAGTATCTGGGAGGTTCTTTCCACACCCTTTTTTACCTCAGGTTCGACACGGATATCGATTGTTACCCTGATATTTACCATTCCTGTTTTCTTTATTGCTTCGTTGATTTCAAAAAAAACAAAAAAAATTATTGATGCATCCCTTCTCAAGCAATTTATCCTGGATCCTTCAACCAAGTTCTCTATCTCAAACCTGATCCGGTATGGTCTGTTTACTCTTTGTATCCTGCTGGGATTGACGATTATCGGGATCGATCTTTCCTCTATTGCAGTTCTTTTTGGCGTACTCGGTATTGGTGTCGGATTCGGATTACAGGGAGTAGTGGCGAACTTTTTCTCCGGCCTGGTCATATTTTTTGAACGGCCTATTAAAGAAGGTGACAGAATCATTATAAGCGGTATCGAGGGGACTGTTTCCCGGATAAGAATACTTTCTACTGTTGTGGACACCCTTACCAATGAAACAATCTTTATCCCCAATGAAAAGCTTATCGGGAACAGTATTCACAATAATTCGTATAAAAACCCTAATATTATTGTGGTGAACAGTGTTCAGGTATCCTATTCATCGGATCTGGAACAGGTACAGGAAATACTTCTTTCCATCGCCCGGGATAATCCGTACGCAATTCCAAGACCTGTCCCGGAGTTCAGGTTAATAGCTTTTCAGGACCATGGGATAGAAGTGGAAATCCGCACCTGGATACGTCTTGCGGAAAATAAGCAGGTATCGCTTGCATGGACAAATATGCAGATCTGGAAAAAATTCAAAGAGTATCACATCGAAATACCATTCCATCAGCTTGATCTTCATATTAAAACAAAAAATCAGTCCATAAATCCAGACGAATTTTCGGATGGAAAATCGAACATGGCTCTTGATTAGAAGATTGTATTTTGCTATAACTTTATAATCTCACAGGCCTTTCTATAAAGGGCCAGGGAGGTAGGTATTATAATTATTAAAGATATGTCTCCATCCGGGAATTCTCTCGTATTTAAACAACAGGAAAAAGGAGTTGTTCATACCCTTTGTATTTCCCGGGAACAATTAACTTTACAATATAAAATTATGATAAAGAAATATAAGAAAATTTAAAAATAGAAATGGAAGAAGTCATGTATAAAATTTTAATTGTTGATGATGTTCTGGAAAATCGGAAACTCCTGGCATCCATAATCAGTGAAAATACCGATTATGAGGTAATTACTGCAAAGAGTGGGCATGATATTATTAATAGATTCGAGAGTATCGAGAATAATCCCCCGGATCTGATTCTTCTGGATATACTCATGCCAAAGATCAATGGATTTCATATAGCCCAGATTTTAAAGGGAAGGGATACAACAAAGGATATCCCGATTATTTTTATTACTGCTTTAACAACAGCAGAAAATAAAATAAAAGCCTTTGAAGCAGGTGGTGTCGATTATATTTCCAAACCATTCCATAAACAGGAATTGCTTGCACGGGTTAACACTCATCTGAAGATAAAGATATTGCATGATGAGTTGAAACTGAAACAAAAGGTTCTCTTGCAGCGGGAGGTTGAATTAAAGGAATTACTGGATAAAAAAACAAAGACAATAAAAAAAATAACAAAGAAAAAGGGAATCAAGGAAAAAGAAGAGTATGCCGCAGAAGACCGGGATGAAGCCGAGTATGTCATTCCCCGGGTGTGCAATCACTCTGCCAATCTTGCAGAGATGTATGGGTGTCCGAAGGATTTTATCCGGCGTATCCGTATACATGCCGCGTTTATTGATGCAGGAGAAGCCGGGTTGCCGGAGGGATTACTTGCATTAAAACGAAAATTTACCGACGATGAGGTGGAAATAATGAGACAGCATGTCCTTATTGGCGCGAATCTGCTTGACACGCAGGATATTGACAGTATGGCGAAAAATATTGCCCTGTATCATCATGAAAAATGGGACGGGAAAGGATATATATCCAATCTTAAAGGAGAAAGTATCCCTCTGGAAGCACGGATTACCGGACTGGTTGATGTGTATTACGCCCTTATCAGTACAAAGCCGTATAGAGAGGCATTCAGCGAAGAGGATGCTTTAATTTTTATCCAGGAAGAATCAGGCAAGGCTTTTGAACCCAGGCTGGTAGATTTTTTTGTGTCGCTGAAAAAACCATCGTGATGTTTATTTGTTTATGAGAAAAGGATTCTTCATCATATACACGGGAAACGGAAAGGGAAAAACAACGGCTGCCCTGGGACTTGCTTTCCGGGCTATGGGACATGGATTAAAGGTCTGTATGATCCAGTTTGTGAAGTCCGGGAAAAATTGTGGTGAACATAAAATGGGTAATTTCCCTGGGTCACTTTTTACCTGTCATGTAACAGGAAAAGGATTTCTTATCGATGATGAGGATATAAAAAAAAATAGAGAAACAGCAGTCACGGCATGGGCTTGTGCAAAGAAAGTAATTAATTCAAAGAAATACGACCTCATTATTCTTGATGAACTTACCTATCTTTTATCATTCAAACTGCTTAATGAGCAGGAAGTTCTTGATTTTATTATACAACGGCCTGGCGAAACTCATATAATCATAACGGGAAGAAATGCTCCTGCATCTTTTGTAGACAAAGCAGATATTGTAACGGAAATGCGTGAAATAAAACATCATTTTAAAAACGGCGTAAAAGCATGCAAGGGAATAGAGTGGTGACAGTCCCCACGATAGTAATGTATAAGGTACACCGCAAAACAATGATAACCTTGATTAATAATAAGCTTTGTAAAAAAAAAAATCCTTTTTTCCTGGTATTTTATTTTAAATTTTATTATAACTACTATATATAAAAATAATACAAGGGGATTGGTGACTATGCAGGAAAGTAATATAGTTGCAACAAAATTTTACTTTATAAATCCGGTGGATTTGCTTATACCGGTTATAGATGCACTCATCCGGGTGGAATTTGAAACATATATCATTCAGGGTGAGGATAAAGAGAAGCTTTTCAAGATAATGGACATTCAAAGCCAGCATGTCATTTTCATATCACTCAGAAACAGAAAAGATGCACTGGATTGGCTTGAATCTTCATCAATTATTTCCCGGAGAAATCATATCAGGATAAAGCTGGGTGCATTTGTGTATAGTACGATAAATGAAGACATCCTGGACGATTTCCGGGAACGGGGAATTGCAATCATCCCTTCGGCAAGGATCAGGGAAAAGCTCTTTGAAGTTGTCCGGCAGATTGTCACTCTTTTTGATGCAAATAATAATAATAGAAGGAAATACATACGTGCCAGGGCACAGGGTAAATGCCTTGCATTACTACAGAAACGGGATCATGATCATACAATCCGGGCGGAAATTCTGGATATATCCACCCATGCTTTTACCTGTAAAATCGACCCAAAGGATGAGGAGTACCTTCAAAAGAACTTTTATAAGGATGTATTTTTAAGTTTAAAAGGGATGCAAATCCAGATAAGCGCCAGATTGATCGAATACCGGGAAGATGATGTAAATGGGCGTGTTTATTTGTTTACCATCTGCGGGGATGGAAGAGAACCCTCCCAGGCAGCAGGTTCCCAGAAAATTCCGACTTTTATAAGGAAAAGGCTTTATTCCTTTATCAGGAATTTTCTGTTTGATGATATCCGTCAGCGTCTTGGTGAGGAATATGCTTGAGAAGTTTTCATATCCACACAGGTTATGGAGTGTTCGATTCCTTTCCAAAAAGTACGGCAATGCTGTTTGCCTTAGAATGGTACAACTGCTGGTTTTCTAAAAGCTTTTCTTTGCCGGGATCAAGAAAATCGTCTCCATAATCAAATGATGTATCCACGACCCTGTACCATCTCTTGCCTTTATATGCAGGAATATCAACATCAGTCGCCGAAGTTCCCCCATTCAGGATAAAGAAAAGATGATAATCACCCAGGTCAGAAGGAACCTCGCTCCCATCAATCTGATAACAGAGAAATTTCTGATCCGGGTCATTCCATCCAGGGGTTTTAAGGTGCTGGTCAAACCAGAGGATGTCCGGGACCGAATCTTTATCCTCATCGATTCCTTGATAGAACTTTTTTTTATAAAGGATGGAGTACCTTTTCCTGAATTCAATTGCCTTTTTAAAAAAATCAAAGATATCGTGATGTTGATGATACCGTTCCCAGTTAAACCAGTTTATTTCATTATCCTGACAGTAAGGATTATTGTTCCCCTGCTGGGTTCGCCGGATTTCATCCCCGCCCAGAACCATTGGGGTTCCAAGTGAAAAGAAGAGTAAACAGATACTGTTTTTTATCATCTGTTTCCTGAGCTTTTCTATCCCCGGATCGCCGGTCTCTCCTTCCGTGCCGCAATTCCAGGAATAGTTGTGGTCTGTCCCATCCCTGTTGTTTTCCCCGTTTTCCTTATTATGCTTTTCATTATAGGAATAAAGATCATTCAGCGTAAAACCGTCATGGCAGGTAATAAAGTTAATACTGTTATAGGGGTATTTTGTATGTATTTCATACATATCGGCAGAACCGGTAAGCCGCCAGGCAAGATCCTTTATCTGCCCTTTATCTCCACGGAGAAACCGTTTTACTGTTGTCCTGAACTTGTCATTCCACTCGGACCATTTCCTGGGGAAATTTCCTGCCTGGTACGTGGACATGTCCCATGGTTCTGCAATAAGCTTTACCCTGGATAATACCGGGTCCTGGTAGATTGCTTTGAAAAAAGCCGAATTCTTGTCATACACGCCATTTTCCCGGGCTAAAAGAGGGGCAAGGTCAAACCTGAATCCGTCTACCTGCATCACGTCTGTCCAGTACCGGAGAGAATCCATAATCAACCGCAAGACCTGGGAATTTTCGCTGTTTATCGTATTGCCGCATCCGGTATCATTCACATAGGTACCCAGCGGTTCCCGGGGGGCACCGGTTAGGGTATAATAAGTCGGATTATCAATGCCGCGAAAACATAAAGTAGGGCCGCGTTCGTCTCCTTCACAGGTGTGATTATACACAACATCTAAAATCACCTCGATACCAGCCCGGTGAAGTTCCCGGACCATGGTTTTAAATTCGGTCACCTGGCACCCGGGATACTCCCCTGTACTGTAACGCATTTCCGGGGCAAAAAAGCAGATGGTATTGTATCCCCAGTATTCATTCAGTCCCTGTTTTACCAGGTACTCCCCGGTATAGTACTGATGTACAGGAAGAAACTCTAACGCATTCACTCCAAGACTTTTCAGGTAAGGAATTTTTTCTATAAATCCCGGGTACGTTCCGGGATAACGGACACCCGATGACTGGTGCCGGGTAAAGCCCCGCACATGAACTTCGTAGATAACCAGCTCTTCAAAGGGTATGCTGGGATGGTCTGTTCCCTGCCAGTCAAAAGCATCATCAACCACAATTGACTTTGGTGCGGTCAGGGTGTTGTCCCGGGTATCCATTTTTGCGGGGCTGCTCCCGGACGGGTCATAGCCGTAAAAGAGTCCACCCGGATTATACAGTGTGCCATTCAATGTTTTTGTATATGCCAGTGCCCTGGCATACGGATCTGCGAGAAGCTTGTGTTCATTAAAGCATAATCCCTGACCCGGCTTGTATGGTCCTTTTACCTTGTACCCATACAACTGGCCTTTTGAAATTCCGTATACAAAAACATGCCAGATTTTATCGGTGCACTGGTCCACTTTGATGATATCAGTCGGGTCTTTCCCCGGATGGGAAAAAAGGAGCAGGTATACCTCTTCTGCACTATTTGAGTAGAGGGCAAAGTTCACCCCTCCTGCACCGGGAGTAGCCCCGAGCGGGTTGTTCTCTCCTTTTGAACAGTTTAGTCTGGTGGAATGTTTTAAATCAAAACTCATTTATTATTATCTTAAACCGATGACATAGGTAATTTCGCCACGTATATTCTTTGTCCCGGAAACCGGGGGAAATCTCCATTTTCTTAATGCTTCTATAATGCTGTTGTCAACATCCGTATGCCCGGAAGATTCCATTACACTGAGGGAGGTGAGGAATCCGTCCGGGGTAAGGAGAAAAGAGACCTTAACCCTTAATTTAAGACCCTGCCTGGATACCCAGTCGGGAATAACGGGTTCAAATGTTGTAACAGGTTTTCTGTCACGGCTGTCCTCCCATTCGATATGAGGTCCGCCGCTTTCTTCGGACGTTGCATCATCCTTTTTCGTTTTTCCGGTATCTGTTGAACCTTCCTTATCCGGATCCGTTTTACCGGAGGAGCCCTCTTCCAGCAGTCTATCCAGTTCGGCAAGATTATCCTCTTCCAGAGCCGGGTCATACGGTGTTGGTGTCAAACCCGGTGTCGGCTGCGGTGTTTTGTCCGGAACCCCATCTTCTTTTCCCGCCTGCGTATCTTCTGCTTCCTTTTCATTTGCAGGATAGGAATCTGCATCATCCTTTACCGGGTTGATTTCCGGTTCTGTCTGTTTGACATCCCGGTTTTTATTTTCACTGTCGTCTCTCTTCACTATGGAAGCTGAATCATCCTTTGTTTGTTTTTCTTTTTTATCCTGCTTTACATCGGGAACAGTCTTTTCTTCCTGCTTTTTTTCTTTCTCCTGGATTATTTCCCTCCGGGTGATTTCTTGTTCAAACTCATTCCCGATTTCCAGGTAAAGAGGTCCTGCATATTCCGGCGGGAGTTCCGGTTTGATATTCAGAAAAAAATGAAGCCCGGTAAAAAGAACCAGGTGGAGAACAGCTGCAATCCCAACACTTGCGAGAAATCTTTCCTGGTCTTTATGAGTGAGTTCCGCCATTTTCTACTCTACCTGCCTGGTCCGGAGATTCGCACCCTTAAAACCGTTTTTACGCAAAATATCAAGCACCTCTATCATCAATTGATACGAGATTGTCCTGTCACCCTCTATGACCACTGTTTTGACACGTTCCTTTTCTTCTGCGGGAATTTGAGCCAGGGTGTTTGACAGCCCGTCAAGATCATAGCTTTTCCCGTTCATTTCGATTTTTTCGCGGGAAGCTATAGTCACCACCAGCCTGGTCATGGCTACCGGTTCCGAAGTCGAGGAACCGGGAAAAATGACACTGATACCGGGGTTTTCGATAAAAGTGGTCGCCACCATGAAAAAGATTACCAGTTGAAAAACCACATCGATCATCGGCACCAGGTTCACATTCACTGTAGGTTTAAGACGCCGTCTGAACTGCATGTTATTCCTTTCCCCCGAGAAGCAGAACGAGTTCGTTCACCTTATTTTCCAGCCGTATGATAATATGGTTTACCTTGTTTATCAGGTAATTATAGAAAATGAGTGCAGGAATGGATACGATGATCCCTGCTGCCGTGGAAATAAGGGCTTCGGAAATTCCCTTTGCCAGTGCCTGATAGTTCCCGGCACCTTCGGGACCCCCCAGGACACCGAAGGCACTGATATTCCCGATTACGGTGCCAAGAAGACCGAGAAGGGGCGCCACATTGGCAACGGTGCCCAGTGCGGAAAGGAACCTTTCGAGTTTGGGAATCTCGAGGTTTGCAGCATCCATGATCGCGTCTTTAAGAACACGGTCATCATACTTCCTGTGCTCTATCCCTACTTTCATGAGGTTGGTAATGGGTGACGGATTATTCTCGCAGATTGAAAGGGCTTCATCAAAATGCTTTTTCTCCAGGGTCAGGCGGAGTCTGTTAATCATCTTCACTTCATCCACCCGTATTTTCTTAAAGAAAATGAGTCTCTCGATGATAATTACTACTGCAACCAGGGAGCACAGTAAAATAAAGGGCATTGTAATGCCGCCCTTGATAAAGATATCCAGCATGGAACACTCCTTAGAATGTAATGTGAACCTTTAAGGTTCCTCGTATCCCGGGTGATACATACGGTCCCCGCAATACTCTCCCGTTTTCCAGAAGCGGAGAGAAAAGATCGTACCCTTCACCAACAATCCTGACATTATCCGATATTTTATAAAAGAGGGCAATATCAAATTCAGGAAATTCCAGAAGCCCGGTAATATCGGTTTTAAAAAGCAGGGAAAAGCTTCCCCCGAAATTGCCGTTTTCTTCTGCTGAAATGCCTTCAAACAGGGTTTCCAGCCAGGTAAAGGTCTTTTCCTCTCCAAAGAAGATATACCCGGTTGCTTCGAGGTTAAGGGAAAGCCACCTGGCAGCATTGATCCGCAATCCCGCCTCTGCCGAAGTTTTTATACTATCGGTAACAGGGAGAAGGGGAAAAAGCCCGGTGACCGGGTCCGGTATCATTTCTTCCTCTGATCCTGATGAATCAGATTCATATGGTGCATAGGGGTTATACCAGTAGACGAGAGAATTAATCGAAAACCCCAGACCCGCAGAGAGAATGAATAAGTCATTAAGGTTCAATTTCATACTCCCGTCCCCGTACCAGCCATGATTGTCGGGAAGGGCATTTAACCCGGAAAGCGGCGCGGGAAATCCCGTGTATTCAAAATCCTTCCACAAGGTAAAAAGATTATTCTCTTCCACCCGGTATCCCCCGGCAAGCCGGAATGAAAACGTCTTTTCGGGATTTGCAGAAAGGCTTATGTCAAAAGGGATAAGCCATGGGATATCGTTATTGTAAAAATATCCGGCATTCCCATTCAGGATAAAGGAGAGGGGTAATTCGATGCCAAAGTAAGCTTTAGCCAGGACCCGGTTGAGTTCATAATCCTTATCACCAAACAGATTCCTGTACCGGTATTCTGCGGAAATCCCGAATTTACCCGTCTTGAACAGAAACTCGCCGCCTAATGTGCCGCTTAAAAGAATCTCGGTAGGCGGATATGAAGCATTGAACTCCGGTACAGAGGCCCCGGTAAGACTCATGGAGGCAAGGGAACTGTTGACATCAGCAGAAATACGGAATTTTTCAAAAGGCATGAGAGAGAACATGACATTTCCTTCAACAAGACGTACAATATGTGAATAATACTGTTCCGATTGATCCTGTAGCCCCCGCTCGATTTCATGAAAATTCCCGGCAAGATCGAATTCCATTATACCGGGATTTCCTTTGATTGATCCCTCCAGGGAATCCTCCCGGAGGTTGTACCCTGTTCCTGCATCATGGAAAATAAAACCATCGAGCATTTCGTGGGAAAAAAGGAGTTTGTACCTCGGACTCTGTCCCAGTTTATAAAAAGATATCTCGCTTAAGATATTATTCACAGAACCCGCCCCGAGGAGTGCTTCTGCAACAAATGAATCATCAGACGTACTTTTTGTATTATCAAACTCAGGGATGGAAATATCCGGTGACGGTTCTTTGACCTCCATCACCTCTTCCTCCGGGAGGGGTACTTCCCTTTCCGGGGGAAGGAGTTCATCTTCTTCCGGGAGCACGGCATCAATTGTTTCAATACTCAAATCCTCGATTTCCAGGAGAATCGAAGGAAGGACAATATCGGGATCAGACGGTTCGGAATCTGCATCCTGTTCCTCCTGGCTGCATACAGGCCATATCAATACGGCAAGGAATATACACAACCACCATATCACTCTGTATATATAGTTCATTCAAGTCCCTCCAGCAAACGCTTTCCCTCTTCTGCCCATTGAGACTGGGGGAAATTCTTCTTAAGCCTTTCCACGAGGTCCCGGACCTCCTGCGGTTTGCCGGCGAGCTTCATCATCTCTGCTGCCTTGTAAAGGGAGAATGCCATAAGGTCCCTGTTTTTCGGATCGATAAGGGCCGCTTTCAGGAATTCGTTCCCTGCTTTAATGAAATCTTCCTTTATATAGAAGTACTCACCAATAAGAAACTGTGCCCGCGATGCGGTATCCGGGTCTTCCGTTTTTTCAACAACCTGCTTGAGGAGGGTGTATGCAAGATCCTGTTTCCCTTTCTCCTGTTCATATAAGTATAATGTTGCAAGGGATAACAGCGCTTCACGGCCTTCGTGGGTCCGGGCACCTTTGTTCCGTTCGATCATGACGGTAAGTTCCGCTTCCCTGTCGCTTAATCCCAGGATTTTGTACCGGAGTTCTTCCAGGGATGCTTCCGCATTCACCGCAGATGCCTCCCGTGGATAGGCAGAAATGAGTTCAGAGTAAAGGGACAGGGCTTTTGAATATTCCCCGCTTTCTGCGTATACTTCCGCTGTTTTTTTCATGGCATTCGGACGGTAGGCGCTTTCCCTGTATTCTTTGATAATTTTTTCCCAGAGAAGAACAGCACCGAACTTTTCAGAGAGATGAAAGGAACAAAGTCCCCCCCAGTAAAGTGCTGCATCGATAAGTGTGCCATTGGGATATTTAAGACGGTACTCGTAAAATGCATAACGGGCCTTTTCATAGAGTTTGGCAAGGAAATAAACCTCCCCCCGGCGGTAAAGGGCGTCCTCTACCAGTGTACTTCCGGGATATACCTGTGAAAGGGTAAGGTAAGCAGAAGCCGCAGTTTCCGTTTCATCCTGGTCTGCAAGAATTGTGGCATACTCGAAAAGGGCATCATCGGCAAATGCCGTTTTCTGCATCTTATTATAGATGAGTTTGAAAATTTCCTTTGCCTCGTCGGTTTTTTTCAGGTTTAAAAGACTCCTTGCCTGAAAAAAGAGGGCTTTTGCTTTGATTGATGCATCGGTATTCAATCCTGCAAGGGTGGAAAAATAGGTAACCGCTTTTTCATAATTCCCACCACTGTAGGAGCACCAGCCCGCCAGGTAGAGAGCATCTGTCTTGAGTGCATGAGTGGTAAAATCCCGGATAATGACAGAAAAGAGATTTGTTGCCTGTTCGAACTTTCCGAGCCGGTAAAGAGACCATGCATGATAAAAGAGGGAATACGGCGCGATAAGTGAAAGGCCTGCTTTTTCAGCTTCTTTCACCTGGATAAGGGAGAGATATGCGCCCGCATCCGCATACTCCTTTTTTACGATAAAGGAAAGCCCGCAGAGATACCTGGAAAGCAGAAAAGAACGGTTGTCTTTTTCCTTGAGCTGCGGGATTTTTCTGTCCAGTTCCCGGACTTCATCAATCACGCTATCGTAAATTTTCAAGGTGAAATACATCTTAAGGAGATCCACCCTTGCCCGGATGTCATCCGGGTATAATACGATGAATTGCTTTAAAACAGCAAGGGTATCCTGTGTCCTTCCCGATTTTCTATAAAGAAGTATTTGCAGTTTGAGAAAGTCCCTGTGATACGGCCCCGTGATAGAGCTTTCCAGGACACCTTTTGTAAGGAGCAGGGCATTTCCCGTATCACCCTGCCGGTAAAGGGAATAGGCAAGATAATATTCCGCATCGGGTTTCCGCGGATTCCGGGGATTCGAATCGAGAAACTCCCGGTAATACAGGGCAGCCTGTTTATAATCATTGAGCATCAGGGAAATGTCACCCAGCCTCAAGATAAAATCAGCCGGATATCCATTGTCCGGGGCACCGGACTTTTCATGAATATACCCGGAAAGTATATCCCATGCTTTCTGGTAGTTTTTCTGTTTTATATATATCTCTGAAAGATAGAGAGGGACTGACTCTTTTATCTCCTCTTTTTCCCTTATGTTCCATATCTTAAGAAAAAAATGTTCGGCAAGCCCGGGGTTGTTCTGTTTGTAATACTCGATTCCGATGTGGAGCCAGAAATCCGTAAGAAATTCATAAGACCCGGAAAACTTCTCCTCTGCAATCCCGAGCAGTTTCTCCATTTCCCCGAAATTCCCCTCCTTTTGTGCAGCAAGAAAGAGTCTCTGGAAAGCCGAGGATGCAATTTCTGTGGACGCACCAGTGAGTTCCCTGTAGAGGATTTTTGCCTCATCCAGCCGGTTCAGGTGAAAAAGGGCTTCTGCCCGGTAAAAGTCGAGTTTTGTTTTTTCCGTTTCCGGGAGTACCGGCAGATCCGGGTTTTGAGTAAGGGAAAGGATCGATTCGTACTTTTCCTGTTTCAGATAAATAAAAGCAAGAAGGACTAAAGCAGATGAAGTAATAATTTGATCCTTATACTCTTTCATCACTATCTGCAATGTCGCTTCACCATCCCCATAATTTTCAAGGTAAATTTCAGATAACCCTTTATAAAAAAGCGCCTGGGCAGTACTTTCGCCCTTTTCACTCTTTTTCAGAAAGGATTCGAAACTGTTCACTGCACTGCCGTAATCTTTAAGGTAATAGAAATTCAAACCCGCCCAGAAGGGGAGGTAATCCAGGTACCGTGTAGCCCTGTACCGTGTCTCTATCCTTTTTAAAAGGGTGAGTGAATCCTGGTATTGTCCAAGCCTGTACATGCAAACAGCACGCCGGTACTGGACATCCGGTACCAGGCTGGAAAGGGGAAAGGTTTTTACGAATTCATCATATGTCTCCATGGCTACGGAATAGTTTTTAGCAAAATACCTGCTTTCTGCCAGGGAGTAGAGTTCACTTTCCGTGGTAAAAGCGAAAATCCATGCGGAGAGAAATAATAATACAAAAGTTGACAGTAAACATCTCATATAACAATAAAGATACCCCATGTAAAGATTATTTTCAATCACCTGAATGGATGCAAAAATTATAATACTTTTTTCCTTTACAAAAAAATATAAATATGTTATTAATAAGTGTCGATATAAAAGTATACCTGTGCTATTATTGAACGCTAAAGCGTTGTTATTTTATGAAAAATAATAGTAAAGCAGGTTCTAAAGCAGGTTCAGGTTGGATGTGAGAACAATATCTACGTTACGAAAGTATTTTTTAAGAATGCAGGAAATTAAGAAGCTCCTTATTAGAAAAGCGGAAACAACTCATAAAAAGATCTATCCCTGTAAAGGGAAAAGCCGGCTCGATGACTGTTTTACTGTGGAAGGGTCGAAAATCATTTTCTGGTTCAATACCGAGGATTGTAATACACATACCCTGTCAGCACCTCTTTCTGAACTTTTGTCGGAAACCGCCATCCCCGTATCCTGAAAAACGACAATACAACCCTCACGATTGTAATTCATAAGGTGCTTTTTCGTTTAATAATTGTTACCTGGTTTCCCTCTTCATTAAAAAGAACCTGGTCGTAAAAAATCCGTGTCAGGAAAATACCCCTCCCATGATAGTTCAGGAAATTATCATCTTCAGGATCCGGGAGTGTTCTCCAGTTAAAACCCTCACCTTCGTCAATAATAACAATTTCGAGCTCTGTGGAAGATAATTTGGACTGGACATACACCTTCTTTTCCCCATTATTATTTTCTTTCATTCTTTCCCTTATGAGTTTTCCAAGCCTTCCTTTTGTTAACGCATCGCTTTTCTCATCAAAAGTAATACGAAGATTCCCATGTTCGATGGCATTCGTTATCATTTCTTCTATACCGATTTTAAGGTTTATGATATCGGATTCAGGGAAAAGGTTTTTTAAGTGTATTCCGATCTGATTAATCACCGGGAGAATATTTGCATTCTCTGTAACAATCTCGAACTTTTTTGTCTCTTCTACAAGCGATTCTGAATAAAAAGGGGAAACATCAATCATCATTTTGTGCCTGATGACTGAATTGATGACATCTGAAACTTCCTTGAAATTAAATGGTTTTTTAAAGAAATTCGTAGCACCTGCCCTCAGGGCTTCGAGAACAGTTTCCTCATCCCCATAACCTGTCATAAGGATAAATATTGCCTGCGGATCGATACTTTTCACTTTCTGTAATAAAGTGATCCCATCCATGCCGGGCATCCGCACATCGGATAATACCACTTGAGGATTGGTAATCCGGTATAGTTCAATTGCGGATTTCCCGTCCGAGGCCTCAATCGGCTCATAACCTTCTTTTTTCATAAATTTAACGATAAGATTCCGGAGGATCTCTTCATCGTCCACTACCAATATTCTGTTTGTAGTCTCTGGTTTTATTGACATTTTTCTATTCCAGTCTACTTTCTAGTATATAAAGATATTTTTATTATTCAATCATTATTGATAAAAATAACTTCTTTTTGTATAGTTTATTCACTGAAAACAATGAATATACATAATATACGAAATTTTTGTATTATCGCCCACATTGATCATGGAAAATCCACTCTTGCAGACCGGTTTATCCAGAAGGCAAAAATCATATCGGACAGGGAATTCCGTGACCAGATTCTCGATACGATGGATATAGAAAGGGAACGGGGGATTACCATCAAATCCCAGGCAATCACCATCCCATACCAGGGGGAAAATGGGGAACAATATTTCCTGAACCTTATTGATACACCCGGGCATGTGGATTTCAGTTATGAGGTATCCAGGGCATTATATGCCTGCGAGGGTGCTCTTCTCCTTATCGATGCATCGCAGGGGGTAGAAGCCCAGACCCTCTCCAATCTCTACATGGCCATGGAACATGATCTTGCGATCATTCCTGTTATTAATAAAATAGACCTTCCCAGTGCGGATGTGGAAATGGTAAAAAAACAGATCGACCATGAACTTGGCCTTGATGCAGATTCTGCGATTTTAGTCTCGGCAAAAACAGGAGCAGGGGTGGAGAAATTATATGAAGCAATAGTGGAAAAGATTCCTCCGCCAACAGGATCGGAAGATTCTCCCCTTAAAGCGCTTATTTTTGATTCCCGTTATGATACCTACAGGGGGGTTATTGTTTATATCCGTGTTTTTGACGGGGTTATACACCCGGAACAGCAAATCCTCTTTTTTTCAAATAAAGCCGCATATAAAGTAGAAGAGACCGGTATATTCCGTATAAAACTCCAGAAAAAGGAATCCCTTGGCCCCGGGGAGGTTGGTTATTTTATAGCCAATGTTAAAACCGTATCAGATACAAGAATCGGTGATACGATTACCGGCAGGGAAAATCCGAGCCTTAAGCCGCTTCCGGGATTCAGGAATGTAAAACCGGTTGTTTTTTCATCAATCTATCCGGTGGATACAAATGACTATGAAGAACTTACCATGGCCATGGAAAAACTGAAACTGAATGATGCATCCCTTATTTATGAAAAGGATTCTTCTGCGGCGCTGGGATTCGGCTTCAGATGCGGATTCCTGGGGCTTCTTCACCTGGAGATTATACAGGAAAGAATCGAGCGGGAATTCGACCTTTCTATTGTATTTACTGCACCGTCTGTACAATACAAGGTCTATACTACAGATAATAAGCTTCTTCTTATCGATAATCCCCAGGAATATCCCGATCCGGTCCGTATTGAAAAGACAGAGGAACCGTATATAAGTGCATCGATTATTACCCCGGATACGTATCTTGGGGGTATTATTACCCTTTGCCTTGAAAAAAGGGGTGTGCAGAAAAATCTTACCTACCTGGACGAAAAGCGGGTGGAAATCGTCTTTGAAATGCCCCTTTCTGAAGTGGTGTTTGATTTTTACGACAGACTCAAATCCATAAGCAGGGGATATGCCTCATTCGATTATCATCTTATCGAGTACAGGGAGACCGATCTTGTCCGTGTCGATATTCTCCTGAACGGAAAACCCGTGGATGCCCTTTCATTACTCGTGTTCAGGGATAATGCATATAAAAGGGCACGGCACGTATGTAAAAAGTTGAAAGAGGAAATCCCCAGGCACCAGTTCAAAATCCCGATCCAGGGTGCCATCGGGAACCAGATTATCGCAAGGGAAACGATTTCTGCATTAAGAAAAGATGTAACGGCAAAATGCTATGGAGGGGATATTACCAGGAAACGGAAGCTCCTGGAAAAGCAGAAGGCAGGGAAAAAACGCCTTAAAGTCATCGGGAATGTACGGCTTCCCCAGAGTGCATTTTTATCCGTTCTCAAGACCGATTCGGAATAAAGCGGGTTTAAGGATTAAAAGACAGGATTCCCGCATAAATATGGATGGATTCTATACGGGTTATTCATTAATTCTTTACTTTTTCATCTGTATAAACTTTTAAATGTGATATGAACAACCTCCTTTACCCTTTTTTATTTAAAATCCCTTGCGAAATATCATAAATTCGTTTATTATACAGACATAATAAAGTATTTTTTTTATTGAGATTAAATTGTGAAAAATCCTGACGAACCCTGGAAACAATGGATACCTGGTATACTCAATTCTGAACAGATAAATCAATTATGTAATGCGGGACTAATTATAGGGGAAGGTTCACTGGGAAATGCAATTGGAGAATCTTCTATTGATCTTTCACTTTCCAATATAGCTTATAAAATGACAGAAGGATCGGTAAAACCATCAAGTTCTGGTCGTTATGATTTTTTTTTAGGAAAAGATAAACTTGCTGAAAAACTTAAAAAAGATACAGATGGAACATTCACTTTAAAATCCAAAGAGACTTATATTTTTAAATTAAGGGAGCATCTTGATTTACGTTTAGCTGAAGGTCATATATATGGTCAAGCTACTGCAAAAAGTTCAGTTGGTAGAGTTGATGTTTTAGCAAGATTAATTGTTGATGGAATGGATACATATGAAAGTTTTCACCCGGACGGTTTGAAAGCAGCTAAAGGGGATATGTTCTTAGAAATAACTCCTATTACATTTTCTGTAAAAGTAAGAGAAGGTATATGTCTTTCACAATTGCGATTTTGCTATGGCGCATTTGAAAGAATAGAAATAAAATCCGAGCAAATGTTTAAAACGGTACTTGGGCATGAAGCAAAAGATGGTTCTCTTACTGTTAATTTAGAGAATACCAATATCGGGGGATTAGATGTTTCTGCTTTTTGTGCGACTACTCCTAAAGATCCAAATGATACTATACCTTTATGGAAAGCAGAAAATGAATTAAAACCAGATCCATGTAAATATTGGAAATTTATTAAAGGGAAAAACCAACGTTTAAAGATCGAACAGAATAAATTTTATATTTTAAGGTCCAAAGAGAAAATTTCTGTTCCAGCAGGTATTGCTTTATATTGTCGTGCTAGTGACGAAACGATAGGAGAAATGAGAATACACTATGCTGGTTTTGTACATCCTTTATTTGGTCTACGTCGCAATGATAACAAGATTGGTACACCTTTAATATTCGAAGTACGTGGGCATCAAGTGGATGTTAGTTTATCTGATGGAGAAAAACTGGCAAATTTACAATTTTACAGAATGTCAAAAGATTATTCAGAAAAAAAATCGGAGTGCCCTTATAAAATCCAAAAACTTGAATTACCGAGATATTGTGGGGAACATAATGATTGTCCAACTAAAATAACGGGTAAATCTGAAAGCTCTTACGAAAATCAAGACCTTAAGCTTTCGGCCTTTTTTAAAGATTGGCCCAGAGAATTAAAGGAGAAAAATGATGGTAGTGTTGAATTACGGTAGTGTTGAAATAGAAGAAAGAACTTTATTTCCTCTTTGTCCCAATTTTCGTATTGTGAAGTTAGGTGAAAAGGATGCCAAAGGGCAAAGCGATCATTTTAATAATTTAAAAGAACTTATAGCACTTAATCAAGATATGTATCCTAATATTGAGAAGTGGTTCTTTAACAAAGTTATACCTGGAATAATTACTACCCAGAGAATAGGTTATGTAGCATATGAAAACGAAGAACCTATTGCATCTTGTATTTTAAAAAAAGGTGATCGTTCAAAATTTTGCCACTTACGAATTCATGAAGATTTTCAAGATTTAGATCTGGGACAAGTTTTTTTTACCCAAATGACTTTGGCAATACGAGACTTTGCCAAAGAAATTCATTTCACTCTTCCAGAAAATTTATGGTATAAACAAAAAGGATTTTTTGAATCTTTCGGGTTTACAAAAGCTATTATTGCACCCAATCAGTATCGACACGGAATCACTGAATTAATGTGTTCCGCTCCGCATGCTACAGTTTGGTCAGCAGCTATAGAGAAATTACCTCGTTTAATGGCTAAATTTTCTATAGGAGGTTATTCACTTCAAAATAATATTTTGATGAGTATAAAGCCAGGGTATGTTGAAAAAATATTATCTGGGATTAAAACTATTGAAATTCGTAGAAAGTTTTCTAGTAAATGGATTGGTAATAAAGTAGTTTTATATGCTTCAAACCCTTTATGTGCTCTTATTGGTGAAGCACTAATTAGTAAGGTTTCATCTGGTCAGCCAAATGAAGTTTGGAATCAATTCAGTGAACAGATTGGATGCACACGTGAGGAATTTAATAAATATACAGAATTTACTGAAAAAATTTACGCAATTGAATTAAGTAATCTTATTCCATATCGTTCATTTGTTTTTTTAACGCAAATTGAACACCTTTTAGGTAATGACTTAAAACCACCACAATCTTATTGCCTGTTAGATCCAAAAAAACCTCGATCATGGGCACATGCGGTTTCTATTGTAAGTTTTCTTCATGGTAAATCTATTTATTTTATATAATACCTACCCAACTATAAGGTTATTAAAAATCGATAAATAATCAACAGGAACTACTTAAGAAGCCATTTTTTTAAACAAAAAACTAGGTTGTGAAATCGCACTCGTTTAAAAAACCGGCTTGACTAAACACGTAAAAAACATAAAAATGCAGGAAAATCATTTAAAGAAAGGTACCTTTATCCATGGTGGAAAAAAGAGTAAAAAAAGCTATTATTGCAGCAGCCGGGTTTGGAACACGTTTTCTTCCCACGACAAAAGTGATGCAAAAAGAGATGATTCCTGTAGTGAATGCCCCGATTATCCATTATTCAGTAAAAGAAGTGATTGATTCCGGCGTTCAGGAGATCATTATCGTGGTACGGAAAGGGAAAACACAGGTCAGGGAATATTTCACAAAGAATCCTGTTCTGGAGGATCATTTAAAAAAGCAGAAAAAAATACATTATTTATCGCCGTACGAAGAAATATATTCAAAGGTAAACATTACCATTGTCGAACAGGATGAAAGCCTGCCGTATGGAAACGGTACACCGGTTCTTTCTGCCAAAGAATATATTGAACCCGGTGAAAGTTTTTTCTATTTATATAGTGATGATATTGTACACGCGGAAATACCCTGCTGCCGCCAGTTATTGAACCTGTATAATGAACAGAAAGAATCGGGCGGGGTTATTGGTGTCCAGAAAATTCCCAGGGAACTCACAAAACTGTATGGTATTGTCCGGTTAAAAGAAGGAACCCCCCTGCCCCGGGTAGCGGAAATAATCGAAAAACCGCAGCCGGAAAAAGCACCATCATGCCTGGCTTCTTTCGGAAGGTACCTCCTGCCTTATTCGGTTTTTCATTATCTGTCGCCGGAACAGACCGGGAAAGATGGGGAACTGTGGATGGCAGATGCAATACACAAAATACTGGATAAGGAAGTTGTCCTCGCCTGTGAACTGGAAGGTGAATGGCTCACAACAGGGGATCCGCTTAATCTATTCAAAACGAATCTGACATTATTGCTTGCGCAAAATGATTATAAAGACAAGGTCCGTACAATTATGAAGGAGATGCTTTAATCAATCCAAGGGCCTGTTCCAGGACTGTATCATAGTGCTCAAAAGAAATAAGTGCCCGGAAAAGAAAGCTTTGCTCGCTGGTGGGAAGGGATGCCTGGTCCGGAAAGTGAAGGTAGGTGTAATCTACATCCAGCAGGGCTTTGTGTTCTTTTTCCGGTAATTCTGCTTTTATGGAATTTCTACCTTTCACAAGAGGCATAATGAGTTTTTTGCATTCAGAAAGATATTCTTTTTCCTTTAAAAGGAAAGTTTCAACTTCACCGGCCTGTGGGAGTCTGTATCCTGATTCTTTTTCATACCCTGCATTTTTATAAAGACCTTTTTCCTGTATTTTTTCGGATACATTCATTATTTCGATTCCGGGCAGCCCAAGGTCAAGTCCATCGTTCCCGATATCGAATATACCATCCCTTTCACCTGCTATATGGGGGATCTGACCCGCATAGGAACTCAATATAAGGTCCGTCAGTACTGTTTTCCCCTGTTTCCCTTTCTGTCGTATAAGGGGTCTTGCCATGATACTTTTATATACAAGATGTTCCAGGGGAAGAAGCCTGGTAGATATCCTTTCTAAAAGCCGGTAGAAAGCAGTGCCCTTGCAATGAGTCATATGTTTTGTATACCCAAAATCAAGTCCTGCAAGAAGAACAGGACCTCTGGTAAGATGCAGGGCAGCATAAACCGCTGCAACCCCCACAGATCCTAAAGCGGGAAATTCCGTGGGCAGGAATCCTGCACGATTCAACCGTTCCAGAAGCCTGATTTCAGAAAACCTGGAAGCAAAAAGATATTTTTTCTTCTTGAACAATCTGATAACCCCGGGATGGGATGTTATATCGCAGATGAGTGGTACACCCGGGTCCCTGCATATCACGAAATCCTGGAGGTTTGCCACCTGTGATTCAAGCATAAAGATAAAATCAGGTAATATCCCCTGTTCATACAAACAGGGGAATGCCGTATCAACAGTAACCAGGATTACCTTTTTTCTTAATTTTTTGATTTCTCCTGTACTCTCTTCCAGGGACGGACCTGCCCCGGTAACGATTACGGGCAGGTCTGTAGCAATGGTATTTATATCTGAACATGTTTCAAGCAGTGAAAGGTTTAAGAACATATTTTTAATCCAGAGGGGAGCCATATGAATAAAAGTCATCTTATTTTTCCAGTATCGCTGTATTTCCTGTTCAATATGCCGGAACATGTTCTGGTATTGTTCTTTGTAAAGATGAAAACCACGGGTAAGAGTGCACATTTCCGCCCTTCTGAATTTGAAAATACCGATTGTTTTTATATAGTTCAGAAGTTCGCCTATATTTCCCGTTCTTACTATCGTAAGACGTGTGTCATGAGGAACTGCTCTCTGCTTCTGCTGTGCAATACTGAAGAGTTGTTCATCAATCTCTACACATAATATATGGGAAGACGGTGGAAGCCTTTCTAGAAAAGTAGTAAGTCCGTAGCCAAGACCAGGTGAAGGGATAAAAAAAAGTGTTTTTTCCCGTAAAGAAAGCCGCCTTACCTTTCTTTCTACCACATTTTCCGGTTCCAGGGAAGAGTACAGAAATACTCCCCTGTACTGTATTGTATAACCCGAGCCTGTATCAATAAGAACAGGACCCCCTGAATCCATCCGTTATTTACCTGGCTCCTGTCACAAACAACTTTTGATACATTTCTTCAAAATTGTCCTCTGCTTTTACTGCTTTTTTTTCTTCGATTATTCGCTCAAAGTCACTATCAATATTAAGAAAAACCTTAAATGCGTACTCATAGGGAACATTTTTCTCTTCTGCCAGATTTAAAAGTCTGGAAAAAAGATATTGATAATAAATCCGGGGATTCTGATAATGTTTCACGGCGAACATATATACCTGGTTCAGAAGCTGTCTCATGGTAAAATCGTTCTGTGCATATGAGAGTGATGTTTTAAAGAGAATATTCTCTGATTCCCAATCATCTTCCGCCATGGTTTTTTCTTCGATCAATGTTAATACCACCACCTGGTCGTCGAGCCGGATGGGAGCAGATACTTCATCCTGTTTAAGGGCAAAAGCCTCTATAAAGAAATCCTCACTCCCGGAAGCAGACATCATGGAAGGGGCATCTTCCTCGACCGCTTTTATTGTTTTTGTAGGGAATATTTCAAGGTAATTAATAGGAAAGAATTCGGTGTCATAAGGAGGATAGTTGTCCAGTTCCTTACAAGCCGGTTCAAATCCCATTTCATCCGATTTTTTCTTGAACGTATCTGCCAGTTCCACTGAATATTCCTCAATCACATCTTTCTGATACCTCATCATATATTCCCGGACTGTTCTGAGTAATGCAGTATCCGAGAAATCGGGTTCTGAAACCTCGGAATTGCACCTGTATATTTCAAAATTTTCCCCATTTTGAATAACCCTGCTTAATTCGTCTTTCTTAAGACTGAATATGTGCCCGACATCTTCTTTATTGTCTATAAAGCCCTGGATCTGGTAGTAATACTGGCTGCCCATATCACCGCCCTTTTCTGCATAGATATCTTTGGACTTTTCCTTTGCCAATTCTTCAAAGCTTTTAATTTTATTCTCTATCTGACTTCGTATATCCCCTGCGGCTTTTTCCGAGGAATCCGTAAGAAGTATCCTGCTTAATCTCATTTTTTTAAATAACCGGGTATTTTCATTACCATATGTTAAGATTTTTTCTTCGGGAAAATCAGAATACCTGTAGGAAACATAGGAAAATTTCCGTTCTGTTCCTTTCATTTCCTTGTAGAATTCGATTTCTTTGGAATTGATAATCTGGGTGAAAAATACATCATCTATAAATTGATTATGAAGAAGTAATTCATTTAAAAGATTTTTAAGCAGGCTCTTTTCCATATCAGAGGTGTCATTGTACTTTTTTTCATCGAATCGCCCATCTGTCTGGAAAATACTGTGATTTGCTATACTTTTATCCAGCTTTTTTTTTGAAATCTGGTATCCGCTCTCTTTTGCAATGTCTATGATTGCATAATGGGTAAGGGTATTATCAAATGCTTCCCGGTAGTTATAAAAGGTCTGTTCCTGACTTTCATTATTCTGACTCATACTGTCAAGTTGCTCTGTAAAGAAATTAAGGGCAATATATCCTCCCCTTGCTAATTCTATTTCTTTATTTCCATATTTACCGAACACAAATCTGTTGCTTTTCGGCACTCCCCCAACAATCCCGGATCCGATAAATGCGATTACAACAAGCATCAGGATAATAAAAGTCATCCAGTAAAAAACCGGGTGGTGCTCCCGGCGTATCTCTGCCTGGGTTTTATCTCCTGCTTTTTTTCTCTCTGTCATTCTTCTGTGTTCTCTCGATGCCATATGTACTTCCTTTTCTTCTAATATATTCTCTATTGTAAAGAGGTTAAATATAGCAATAAACATTCATTTTGTCAATCCTGTTGCCCTTTTACATTGTCAACAAAATAAAGACATCTTTTTTATATCATTGTCCTGTTCTCTTCTTTATGATTCTTCAAGTAATAACCGGATTTTTTTCTTTAAGTATAAGAAATTCGAAATAAAGTATCCATCCCGTACAATACCCCTTTTGTCAATGAGTATATAGAGAGGAGTGGCATTAATTCCATAGTTATACATACTGGTAGTACTTATACTTACCGGCCAATTCACTTTTCTCTTTTTATAATAATGGTTCTTCATATACTCATATTCGCTTTCTTCAGAAATATTCGTATCATGCTCATAACTGCCTGTATATCTTGTCGTCCCGATAATCATAAAGTCATCATCGTTGATCTCTTTCTGTAAATTCGATAACATCGGGATAGTAGTATTGCATGTTTCACAATCCCAGGAAAAAAAATCCAGGAGAATCACTTTCCCCTTCAAGCTTGAAAAATTCAAGGTTTCTTTTCCCCCTATCAATTTTTTGGATTCCAGATCAGGGGCATTCCTTCCCAGGAGATTTAATCTATTCTCATAAAGCCGCAGAGTGGTACGCTCAAACTCTTTGATAAATTCCATTTCTGCATCCCTTAAAATTCGAAAGCTTTCCTGTTTATCTCCCAATTTAAAAGCGATAAAAGACCGTAAACCCACGATATATAATAACGGGAGGGTATGTTCTTTTGTTTTATCCGAGATTATTTCTTTTAAAAGATTCTCCGCCTGTTTAAAATAACTCCCTGCATTTTGTATATCATCCGATTCGAAAAATCCAAGTGCAAGCATATAATAACAGTATAACTGTTCTTCCGGCGGAAATATGGTAATATCCACATATTGTTCAATTTCCCCCGGTTCAAGTAAATATGCATAGATAAAATAGGTTTGAATTAATTCTTTTTCATTCCGGGTATCCGGGAATCGACTGAAAAGTATTTTTATGAGTTGAATAATTTTCTCTCCATCCTGTGCTATTTTTGCGATATCCAGGGTATTCTGCAAATCCTCCCTGGTCTGTTCTGCCGGATTATCATGATGCAGATACTGTAATGCATCTTCGGCTCTTTTCATCATAAGGGCATAATATTTATCATGTTCAGCGAGATACTCTTTTCCGCTTTTATCCTTTAGACCATCCTTTATTTTTTGAGCCTCTGTGTTCATTTTATTAAGTTTTTGCAACTGTATTCCCGGCAAACCCTGCTCCCCGGGATTGCATGAAACAATAATACATAATAGACAGGTAACAAGTAGTATGTTTCTTATCATTTATGAGCTCCTTTTATAAAAAAATAACTACTTTCTCTTCCCGTATAAACGATAACACACAAATACTAAAGATGAAAAGCATGGATTATTCCCGGATTCTTAACCTATAGCATAATGTTACTGGATTATATATTGTAAGCATGATATTAATCCAGGGAATTTATTCACCCTTTGGTGAATTTTATAACGTTATGCTATTTTGACTTAAAATCTTGTTATTTTAACAAGATTTTAAGCAAATTATAGATAAACATTGGCCGCCAGGTTAATGAGACAAGTATAATAAAAATAACCTGGATAGCTTATTAATTGGGTTGTGGGCTTAAGCCAATGTTATGAATGAGATGATTTTCTTTTATAAAAAAATTGCTTTTTACTCTTTTGTCAATTATATTTTAATTATGGTATACCCCCCTTGAGTTGGTGCCTTTATCATTCTATAATATTGGAATGATGGGTACTGTATTAAAGAAGTATGTAAAAAAGGATGTTTATATTGGTGTTATCATAAAAAAATGTGTATAAGACATAGTGATGAGTGATTTTTCCTGAAGACAGACCCCGCCTTACTGCAATTATCCTGAAATCGCATAAATCATGTTCATCCTTTTGTGGATGAATTATTCAATTTCAGGAGTGTCTCATTTTAAAAAAAGCGAAAGGAGAGTAGAATTTTATGGAAGTAAATTTATGGGAAAAGTATTGTTCTTTTCTGGACAAGGATTTTAGCTGGCAGGTCAAGTGGAATGAAGAGTATATGCGCGATTATTTAGAGGATTTTAAAAAAACAAAGATGGCAAAGCAGTTGTGTCCCGGGGGGGTGAAAACTATTGAAAGCATCCCGCTTACCACGTATTCGGATTACCCCATTTTACATGAGTTCGGTGAGAAACTGGAAGCACTCAAGGAAAAAAATCCAAGGAAAAAAGGTGAGGATTTTTGTGCGTATTATGACAAACTCTCAAGGCAGATTATTTCAATGCTTGACGGATGGATGACAAATGAATATGCTTTCAGTGTAATGACCTCGGGAACTTCCGGTAAAAGCAAGTGGTTTGTTCATAGTGATGTATTCTGGAAAAATATGGTAAGATCCTCAATGGCTTTGCTGGTTGTCGGGTGCAGCGATAAAATGGGCGAGACCAATTTAAACGCGGGGGATGTTATATTTGTATTTGGTGCTTCGGCCCCTTACATGGGAGGGTATATGATTAGAGCATTCCAGACCACGGAGTTAAAGATTATTCCGCCGGTAGAGGTCATCAGTGAAATCCCTGGTTTTATGAAAAAAGCTCAAATTGCTTTGAAATATGCAAAGAACACAAAGAAGATTGATCTAGTGGTGAGTACACCTTCGGTACTTAAATTAACATCATTATATTTTACAAATAAAGAAGAACTTTTCCATAGCAGCTATACGACAACAAGTGCGGGAATAAAAAAAATTATTCTCTGGTTATTATGGAAATATGAACATACCTTTGGAAAGAAGCTGAATAAATTAAAAGAAGTAATCAATCCAAAGGGCATAGCGATAGGCAGTTTTGATACGGAGTTGTACCTGGATTATATAAGAGACCAGTTTGAACTCGAACCTGTCACCGGTTATGCATCTACAGAGACCGGGTTTCCCCTGTATGGAAGACCGTGGAAAAAGAGTGGTCTGTTTCCTGATCTTTCAACCGGGTATTTCGAGTTTTTGGATAGGAATGAAAAGATACGGAAGATCAATGAACTTCAAAAAGGAGAAATCTATGAGCTTGTTTTTACTCCTTACCGGTCCATATTAATAAGATATAAAACCGGGGATCTTTTAAAAGTTTTAGATTTTCAAGCAGATGGGCTTCCGTCTTTCTGTGTTGATGGCAGGAATATTCAGATCCTTGATTTCTATAATTACTTTCGATTCTCTTTATCATTGGCATTTAAAATTTTCAACCGGGCCGGATTTCCCCCTTCCAATAATTGGGTATTTAAAAAGGAACTGGAACCCAGGGAGCATCTCCTTTTATTAATGGAAAAGGAACTGGATCTTTCAGAAAAGCAGGTTTCAAAAAAACTCTTTGATGCATTAAAAGCAGAAAATCAGGAATTTTGTAATTATGTAACCGATTTTAAGATTACCGAACCGGAGGAAGTAATAAAAGTCGAATATTTAAAACCTGGTGCATTTAATAGATATACGGAAAAAAAGATAAAAGAAGGGGTACCCATTGGAATGATTAAACCATTAAGAATACTTACAGCGGATAAGAACGACGCTGTCGAATTTTTAAAAGGTGCTTGAATTGGGTGATTGGCATTTAGTCCCATGGACTGTTCAATATTTAATAGGAGCAGTGATTATCATATTCATCACTGTTCCTATTTTTGTGATGAATCATAAAAGCTGGGCATACCGGGCTTTTTTGGGATTCGGCTTAAGCGTGTTCTTCTTTAATTTAACAGCCTTTTTACACAGAAACGCTCCCGATATGAATCTCTCTGCTTTTTTCTATAGAATAGATATTTTTACCGCTTCCTTATTATCTCCGTTCTTTCTTATTATGATATTATTTTTATGGAAAAAGAAAATTATCTATACAATAAGCCTGTTGCCGGGGGCAATCTTTGCCATTTATGGATTTCTTTTTACTCCTTTTAAAATTATCTGGTCCAGCTATGGCTGGTCTTATGTTTTCCACTCCATTTTTAATATACTGTTTACGATATGTGTATTCTTATACAATATTAGTATTTTGATTTTAATCATTTATTTATTAAAGAAAATACCATTAAAAATTTTAAGAAAAAAGTTCAAAATAATGATTATTGGAGTTTTATTGTGTAATGTGGGGATTTCACTTACAAATTTGATTTTACAGAGTTTCCCGGAATTCCCCCCATTCGGCGGGGTATGGTTTACAACCCAGTTCATTTTCATTGCTGTTGCAATAACTCTGAAAGAGGATAGAATCAAATTAAAGCTTGAAAATGTATATACCAGGTTTTTATCTGCAGTATTTGATGCATTACCGGGCAGGGGACTGGGGCAAAATTTGTTTGAATTTTCCCGCTATCTTCACTTTACGGGCATATCCGATTTTGTTGCCGTTTCCGGGGATTCTTTTATTTTCGATAAAACGGACTTTTATAAAATAGACCTGGTTTTGGTTCTGGAAAAGAATTTACAATACCTTGAAAACGGTGAGTACAGAATGAAAGTATTCAGGGAATTGCAGGATCTGTTTTCAGAAGCATATTCGTATTTGTATGCGGAATCTAAAGAAAAGATTAATGAAGTTTTTAAAAGCATTATTCAAAATCATAAGAAAATTCTGCTTGAATCGAATATTCTCTACAATCTTGGAATAGTAGATTTCCTGGAGTTGATTACTGAAGACTCGGTACTACCGGGAACAAAAAAGTATGAGCAATTAAAAGGCTTTTATGAAAAATTGCGGTTAGCCCTTAATTCATACTCCAGGAATATGCTGGACGACAGGTACCGTACTGTTTTTGATATGAAAAAAAAGATAAAAACTAATTTTACCTCACTCTATATGGAATACAATGTTCTTTTGTATGACCGGTATAATTATGTTCGTGGGAAAACAATTGATTTTGAGGAAGGTTTTATTCATCTTACCGCACAGGTATTAAGGCTTCACAATAAAATTACAAAAAACCTTCCTGTTATTCCGGTCTTTTTTATAGAAAGACTCCTGAATGAACTTTACTCTGCGTTTTGGGTTGATACTAAAAAAATAGCGATTCAGGGATTGACAGAAAAGGACAAAAGCTTCAGTTTTTTAAAGATATCGGGCAACAGGATATACTTTCCCTTTTTTGATGAATGTATCTACAGGAACAGATTGATATACATGTGTAAGGTATTTGTAAAATCCATAACAAACAGGTTAAATGGAAAATCGTTAAAACAATTCTATTATATAATGGATAAATTTTCCATTCCGTATGCAGAAGTTGTAATAGAAAGCGGAAAGATACATATTATTAAAAATAATTTGAATCTCGGGTATTTATTGTTCAAGAATCTTATACAGTTGGGGTATTCTGCATTATATATCGGAAAGGAAGTAGAGGGATTAACCGGGGAGTGTAAAAACACCGTTATTATAGAGAAAATTTCATTACTGGATGAATTGCGTTATAAAAATCATATCTCATTCAACAATCTTGAGGGGTTATTAAAAATTATCAAGAAATTTATAAAAGAGAATACCAATACTGTTGTTATGTTGAACAGTATTGATGATATATTGTATATAAACAGTTTTAAAAAAGTAATAAGTTTTCTGAATAATATAAGCAAAATAATAGAAAAAAAAGATGCCAGATTCATCATTGCCGGTCATTTATTAATTTTAAATGAAGATGAGGAGCAACTCATTGAGAATCGTTTTGCACTATTGCATGAAAACAATTTTTATTACAGTATAGATTCTTGAAGTTTTATATCTCCCTTATTTTATGTTTATTAATGGGAAAAACAAGGTGAATGCCGCCCCCCGGCCAGGTCCATTGCTTTGCACTGTTATTGTACCTCCCATTTTATTTATTATATCGGCACATGCATGTAATCCGAATCCATGACCATCCTCCTGCCTGGTGAATCCGAATTGAAATATTTTCCCCAGGTCCTCTTCGGGAATTCCTTTACCATTATCAGTGATTCTTGCATAAGCTTTCTTCCCCTTTGCTGACCCTGTTTCAATTGTGAGAATCCTGTCGGAGTAATCATTTTCCTCCATGGCAGTACAGGCATTCTTGAATATATTCAGGAGAATCTGGATAATACTGGATTTTTGTCCTTTAATATAGATGACCTTAAGATAGTTTTTCTGCACCTTAATGTGCGCCTGGGTAAATTCTTTGTTCTGTATTGTCAATGCTTCTTCAATTGTGTCCTCAAGATTCAATTCATTATCCACCAGTTCCCTTTTTGCATATTCCTGCTGTGTGTTGATGATTTTCTGGATCATTTTCAAGTTTTTCCTTACATGTTCTGTTTCCAGCATTACTTTATTGTGTTCATGAATAAGTAATTCTGAAACACTTATATAGTATTCTATGAGTAATTTGCCTTTAGGATCACTGGTAAAAAATGCGGCAATATCATCTTTATGCTTTTCTAACAGCATATTCGCCTTGAGTAACCCTTCGAGTTTTGAACTTTGCAGTGTATCTATTATTTCTTCACAGGAAATGCTTATGCTGTTCAGTATATTTCTCATATTATGTAAAATGGTTGTTGCAACCTCTGCCATCCCGGCTTTATGCGCAGTATCAATAAGTTTTACCTGGGTCTGTTCCAGCTTCTGTGTTCTTTCTTTTACTCTTTTTTCCAGTTCCACATTCAATTTTTCCACTTTTGCATTTACCCGGATATAACGATTGCTGATGGATGTGGTGATAATAATAAGAGTAAGAAAAGAAGTGAAAAGTCCGACAGGGGGACTCATAAAATACCCTGCATTTATAAGGAAATCCAGGATACTTCCGGTAATTAGAATCACCATGCCTGTAATCATCAATATCGCTTCTATATTATTTCTGGCAATTTCCTGTATAATGATAAAAAGAAAATGTATCAATAAAATCATCCAGCTTAAACTCCACATATAGTAAAGAATATCAATGAAAAAAGACCCGGCGAACAATGACATCAAGGAACATACAATACATAAACCTGACCAGATTTTTAAAACCAGCGGAAGCTTTTTTATATACATATTGTATATAAAAAGAAGAAAAACCGGGCCGGAGAGAAACAGGATACAGTGAATAAGCTTATACCGTACCAGATGGTCGTTTATAATCATCAATTGATGTGCCGGATAATAAATAAAATAATAAACCGATAAAATGATACAATATATACCAAAATACAGGGTATTCTGTTTTTCGGGAATCCGTACACCTATGTTAATAAAATATATTCCGACAAATAAAAAGAAACAGATAAAAAACAAGGGGAAAATTCTGTCTGTGTTTACCCTGGTATAGATCCGGGCAGGATCGCCGGTTTCAATTCTGTCTCCTATGAAATCCGTAAACCTGCTTGTCCCGGTTTGATGCAAAACGATAAAAATGAAATATGTGTCAGTACCGTTATCCATCCCCGGTGAAGGAAGATATGCTATTAATTCGGATCCTGTGCCTGCCCTGGAAGGTTCGGATGTTTCCAGGGAACCCAGCAGGGATGTATTAAGATAAAAATCAGCTGCAATGGAAATTCTCCCGCTGCGAAAAATCATGGGGTTTCCTCTTGGCAGTTCTTCAATAATCCGGCCTGGAAGCTGTTTGCGCAGGGTAATTTCCCCCTGGAATTGTTTCAGGTCCGGTACTGATTTAATATGAAAGGGAAGATTTATTATTGTCCAATGACGAGATTCATATTCAGTTAGCCAGGATTCATGAAACCCTTTCCTGTATTCCCATTCACCTTCCATGGAAATAAGGAGTTCTTTATATTCACAGGAAATCATTAAGAATAAAAATGGAAGGAGTATGATTAATGTTAATTGCTGTGCATGTTCAGCATAAATTCTTAATTGAAATGTCATTTTTTCTTTGTTTTTTACCTGTTCAAATGTCTGAATAATGCCTGTACACATTCAAAATCATATTTTATACCGCTGTTTTCCATTAACTCATTATTGATTTTTTCCAGTGGCAGACCTTTCCTGTATGGTCTGTCAGATTTCATTGCATCGTACGTATCTGCAACAGCCAGGATCCTTGCTTCTATACTTATGTTAGCCTTTACAAGACCATCCGGGTACCCGCTCCCATCCAGGCGTTCATGATGATGCCGCACAATTTCTTTTACTTTGGTCAGGAACTTTATATCCTTTAAAATATTTTCCCCAATTTCAGGGTGTTTTTTTATCTGTTCGAATTCTTCTTCCGACAAACTTCCCGGTTTACTCAATATGTATCCCGGAATCCCGATTTTTCCTATATCGTGTACTAATGCAGCAAAAGCCACTATTTTAGCATTATCTTTTGAAAATCCCAATTCCAGGGCTATGTTTTGAGCCAGTGTGGAAACACGCTCCGAATGTCCTTTTGTATACGGATCTTTGGCTTCTATTGCACCTGCCAGGGCTTTTATACTCCCTAAAAAGGTTTCTTCCAGTTTCATTTCATTAAGCTGATTGTTTAAAGTAACCGCAGCTGCACAGGATATATAAGACATGATATGTTCGTCTTCGGCCGTAAATGATGCATTTTTTCTTTTGTTTGTTACATTGATAACCCCCAGGTTGATTTTATTTCCTTTTAATGGGGCACAGATAAATGGGGCACACAAAAACGAGTCAAATGTGGAATAGTTCTTTGGATATTCGGAGTTTTCGATATTATTGACTACAAGTAATGAATCAGACAGAAATACCTTCCCTGCTATACCTTCCCCGGGTTTAATGATTATATCATTAATTATTTCTTTCGGAATCCCGATGGATTTTACTATAGTAAGGAATTGTTTTTTTTCATCCACGAGCATTATCGATATACGCTCGCTTTGAATAAGTGTGGCAACAAACTCTATAATATAGGAGCAGATATCATCAAGGTTCTTGAGTGTATTGAGTTTGTTTGCAAATTCGATAATCATGGTGATGGTCTCTATTTTCTTCTGTAATGTGGTTTCGATTTCTTTTACATAACTCCTTGCCTTGTGTGTCGAATTCCATTTCTGTACAAGGGCAGTCGCCAATTGCTTTACCTCTATTTTTTCAAAAGGCTTTTTTATAATGATAATCTGGTCGGTGTATCCCAGTTTAGATACAATTTCATCCCATGAATAATCCGCATATGCTGTACAGATAGCCACCTCCATGTAAGGGTCTACTTCCCAGATTTTCGCTATTGTTTCAATCCCATCCCATCCCGGCGGCATCCTTACATCCACAAAAGCCAGTGCAAAAGGATTATCTTCATTCTTTGCTTTTTCCACCATTTTCAAGGCCTGGTCCCCGCTAAAAGCATATTCTAAAAGATACGTTTTATTCATATTATATTGTTTTATTGACTCATCACCGAATAAAAACCGCTCCAGGTTATCCACCTTTTCACTGTCCTTTTTTGAGTCTGTTAAAATCTTTTTAAAGTCATTATGAATTAATGGATTATCATCTATAATGAGAATACGGTTGTTATTATCTGCTTTATTCATACTCCACCCTTCTTCTATAATTGAATTATATGTATTTTGAACATGCTGTCAAATCAATTGGCCGGGTCAGTTGTTCTGAAATCGCATTATCTGTCCCTATTTGCATACGCATTACTTGCGTACGCAGTTTCCTTCCCGATGAAATGGTAATAACTTCCCATTCTGCAAAAAAACAGTTCCTGAAATCGCACCCTGACTGGATAGACTTATGAGAAAAATTATGATAAAAATATACCATGGAGGTAAGAAAATGGATGAAATACTGGAAATCTTACAGTCAAATGCAAAAGCAGATCCTGCTGATATTGCTCACCAGCTTGATATACCGGTGGAAAAGGTATGTGAAGCAATAGCAGAATATGAAAAAAGGGGCGTGATTGTTAAATATAAGACTATTATTAATAAAGAAATTTTAAAGAATGAAGACGAGGAAGTTACGGCACTTATTGAAGTAAAGGTTACCCCGCAGAAGGATAAGGGATTTGATTCCATAGCAGAACGAATTTACCGGTTTCCCGAGGTTCTTTCATGTTACCTTCTTTCCGGGGGATATGACCTTTTTGTGATTGTCAAAGGTCCTGATTTGCGTACTGTCTCAAGCTTTGTTGCAGAAAAGCTTTCTCCTATGGAAAATATAAACGGAACCGTTACCCATTTTCTTCTTAAGCGGTATAAGGATGATGGTGATATCCTTATTTTACAGGGGAAAAAAGATACCCGGCCCCTCGTATCAGCATAAAGTTGGAGGAAGAATATGATGGAACAGAGCCATGAACTACAGTTCGATTTGTCCAGACTGGTTGCCGGGCTCCCCCCTTCCGGCATTCGTGAGTTTTTTGATCTTGTCCTTACCATGGATGATGTTATTTCCCTTGGTGTGGGTGAGCCGGATTTTTCCACACCCTGGCATATTATAGAATCTGCGATTTTTAACCTTGAAAAAGGGTATACAAGCTATACATCGAATAAAGGGATGCTGGGGTTAAGGAAAAGTATTGCAGAAACTATTTATTTGAAGTGCGGAATCGAATATAACCCGGAAGATGAAATCCTTATTACAGTGGGAGTGAGTGAAGCCATGGATGTCGTTCTCCGGGCTATCCTTAATCCCGGGGATAAGGTTGCGGTGGTAAAGCCATCGTATGTTTCTTATTCCCCCTGTGTCATTATGGCAGGAGGAATTGCAGAGGAGATCGAATGCAGGCAGGAAAACAGGTTTAAACTCGATCCGGCTGATCTTGAGGAAGTGTGCAGAAAAAAGGTAAAAGCCATTATTTTTAATTATCCGGGCAACCCTACAGGGGTATCGTATACAAAGGACGAACTTGCAGAAATTATAAAAATTGTACAAAAATACAATATTCTTCTTCTTTCCGATGAAATTTATGACAGTCTTACCTATGATTTTAATCACACCTCTGTTCTCTGTTTTCCCGGGATGAAGAATCAAACTGTTTATTTTAACGGTTTTTCAAAAGGATATGCGATGACCGGCTGGCGTATCGGATATATTGCTGCGCACAGGGATATAGTTGCCATGGCGAATAAAATCCATCAATATACAATGCTCTGTGCCCCGATTATGGGACAATTCGCTGCGATGGAAGCATTGAGGAGTGGTGAGCATGAAGCCCTGGCTATGAAAAAAGAATACAATCGAAGACGGAATTTCATAGTGAGCCAGCTTAATGACATGGGTCTGACAACCTTCCTGCCCCAGGGTGCATTCTACACATACACAGACGTGAGTATTGCACGTTTGAATTCCATCGATTTTGCAAAAAAGCTTCTTATGGAAAGGAAGGTTGCTTTAGTACCGGGTACTGCTTTTAGTTCCTGTGGGGAGAATCATGTCCGTATTTCCTATGCCTCATCCTTTGAAAATATAAAAGAAGCGATGTTCCGGATAAAGGATTTTCTTAAAAGCCTGTAAGCAGTATACTTTTTTTAGATCGGATTTAAATCGTGGGAAAACGCAAATAAAAACAGATACCGGATATTTGTTATAGATCAGGGAGGTGTTTCTTTTTTTGAGTATAAGCGAGATAGAGGCAAAATCAATATTACGGAAACATAAACGGATCGATTCCTGGTTTCTTTCCTGCTATGGGATGAATCTCTACAGGGGGTGTGTTCATGATTGTACTTATTGTGACGGCCGGGCAGAGAAGTATTATGTCGAAGGTGAGTTCGGCAAAGATGTAACGGTAAAACTCAATGCAATCCGGCTTCTTAAGAGGGAACTGGATCCCGGGAGAAAACGGAAACCCTTAAAAAAATGTTATTTCATGCTTGGGGGAGGGGTAGGGGACAGTTATCAGCCTGTTGAAAAGAAATATGAATTAACACGAAAGGCGCTGGAACTTTTATATGAATATGGGTATCCGGTAAGCGCACTCACAAAATCGACCCTCATAGCCAGGGATCTGGATCTGATTAAAAAAATCCATGCAAAATCAGGGGCTATTGTCTCTTTCAGTTTTTCATCTGTTGATGAGAATTTAAGCAGACTGCTGGAACCGGGTGTTCCTCCGCCACGGGAACGGCTTGATGTCCTGGCCATGGCCAGGGAACAGGGCATTCCATGCGGGATGTTTCTTATGCCTGTAGTCCCTTTTGTCACTGATACCGATGAACATATGGAAAAGTCTGTCCGTGCAGCAAGGGAATACAATCTTGACTTTATTTTATTCAGCGGCATGACTCTTAAAGACGGGAAACAGAAACATCATTTTTATAAAAGGTTAAGACCGGTTTTCCCGTCTTTACAATCAGCATATGAGGAAATTTACAGGGGAAGCAAATGGGGAAGCCCGGTGGATTCTTACACAGGCAGGATTCATAAACGGTTTTATGCAATAGCAAAGAAATACAGGATTCCATTAAGAATACCTTACCGGCTTTTTAATGGAATCCTTTCGGAAAATGACAGGCTCTTCGTTCTCCTGGATCATATTGATTATTACCTTAAGCTTGAAGGGAAAGGGACATCTTTTGGATATGCCGGGTATCTTCTTTCAAAAATAAAGGAACCCTTATCTGCATCAAGAGAAAAAATCGATGCATTACAGGTGAATAAAATTGTCCGTGATGTCATCCATGAGATCCTCGACACCGGGTCATCCCTTCTTTATGAAAAGCTGTGCAGGGTTGGGGATGAAAAAACATAGTAGACCTATTTTTTCTTTTTCGCAGATGCCCTGTATTCTGCTACAATCTTTTTTAAGTTTGCTTTATCTCCGCCGGTATTTTTCTCAATATAATCAATCATTATATCGATTATTCCTTCACTCTCGGTTTTCCCTTCTATAGAGCAAAATCCCCGGAACATGTTCAGGATTGGCACCGGAACACCTTTTACCAGTAAATCGACCTTTTCCATACAAATAACTCCTTTTTAAGTATAATATGCTTTAAAGAATGCACTGCAAAACCAGGATTAAAATCTTTTATACGTATATATATGGTGTTGCATTACAAGTGGCATTCTCCTCGACATTCGTTGAACCACAGTTGTAATTTCTATAAGGTACTTTTCAAGGGTTTCATTTTTACGGGAAACCCTTAATTATAGTAGGAAAAATATGCATGCAATGCAAGTCAATAATTTTTTTTATTTATAATAATATTAAAATTAAAAAAAAATAATTATTTTTTTTCTTCATCTTTTTTTACTCCATTAATTCTTACATTACTGGCAAATCCGCTTCATGGATTCATCCCGGGAGTCTCCCTAAAGGGGAACTCCATTTAACAAAATTGTGACAATAATCCCATAGCGAAGGCTTAAGCCTACAACCCAATTAACAGGCTGTCCAGGTTCTTTTTAGTATGCTGGTCTCTTTAACCTGGCGGCCAACGCTTTGTTATTTTGCTTAAAA